>REDW01000049.1 GCA_007693325.1 Spirochaetaceae bacterium | reverse complement strand
ACCAACGACCTCTTGCATGTCAAGCAAGCGCTCTAACCAACTGAGCTAACCGCCCGTGAACAACGCTTATAGAATACCCTATTGCTGCAAAGACATCAAGATACGCTCGAGCACTTTCTTGCGGTCAAGCGGCTTGACAACGTAATTCTTGGCTCCCAGCAACAGCGATTTCTTTACCAGATCCTGTTTGCCCAGCGCGCTTATCATGATCACACGCGCATCTTTGTCAAACTCGATGATTTTCTCCAGCGCAGTGACACCGTCCATCTTGGGCATGGTTATGTCCATAGTTACGATATCCACATTGGGATAGAGCTCCTTATATTTCTCCAGACCCTCTTCACCGTTGGTGGCAACCCCGGCAACTTCAAATCCTTCCGAGGTGAGAATCTGGCTGAGCTGTTTGGTTACAAACATGGAATCATCGACCACCAGCACGCGGTAGCTACGCCCATCTTCGCGTACGCCTTCAGCCCTACGCTCGTTGATGCTCGGAAAATCCTGTTTCGTTTTCATAGCCCCTCAATTCCGCGTCCCCGGCTCAGTTGCGCTCACGGATCGCAACGTTGATTTCGATCTTGCCCTGCGGTACTTCCATCGGCACAATCAGAGCCTCTACGCCGGCATCGCTGATTTCCATGTTTTCACCGCTGAGAATTGCCGGTGGTGTCAGGTCAAACTTGAACCCCAGCTCATGAAGCTTGGTCACCGCTTGACCGGTAATCATGTTGGCCAACTCGTTAATCGTGGCTCGTCCCATATCGTTCAGCGTGCTGATGGGCTCCATATCCATTGCTTCGAGCATGGCCGAGGCGATCTTGATGGCTGTGTCACGGGTCATGTCAAACATTACACGGCCCTCTACGTCCCCCGCCAACCCGACGATTGCAGCCACACCCAGCACCGGCATTGCCGTTGATTTCAGGAAGAGCTCGCCTCGGTTGACGTCGCTATTGAGCACTTCTCGTAATACGTTGTACGCCGATTCTACAAAGGGGTTGATGTACTCAACTCTCATGATTCCTCCAGCTGGTGATTGTCACACTTTGCAATATGCCTGTACCTGATCGCTAAGCGGTTGCCATCGCGTATCATCATCAAGCTGTTCGTTGTCGCCCACAATCAGCACGCCGCCGTTGACCAGTGTCTCGTAAAACTTTGTTAACACCTGTTGCTGAACCTCCGGCTCCAACAGCGAAAGCAGATCCCGGCATACTACAATATGGGCGTGCGGCACCCCGCTCTCGTGGCGAATATCGTGATACTCGAAAAGGATCATCTCCTTGATGCCGGCGGAAAAGGTAACGCCGTTTGCCGTCCCGACTGTGAACTCCTGCATGTGGGCCGGTACCGTCTCCTCAGCCAGAATCAAGTTGGGAGCGGTTGAGATACTCAACAGATCGTTGTCGCCGGCCCAGATCTTAACCCGCTTACCGCTGTAGTACGCCGACAGAATTGCCGCCAGCGAATACGACTCGTGGCCTTTGGCGCAGCCCGGGTTCCAGGCGTTGACTACCATTGTTTCAGCGTGCGGCAATACCGCACGCACCGCTTCGCTGTAGCTGCGATCCCACAACTGCTCACTGTTGGCTGAGAAGAACGGCCTGACAAACGCCGCTGCGTCGTGTTCGTCGGCAAATTGGATCGGCTTCTGTACCTCGCTGCGCTCCTGGCGCCACTGTTCAAAACGTTGTTGCAACCACTGCTGATTGATCGCTGATGCGTAGAGCTTGTCAAAGGTTGCCAATCCTTCGCTAATGAAGCTGAACTCCTGCTGTTCGTCGGGAGCGGTTACCCTAGCGGGCTCTTCTATCGGTTCGCCGGGCGGCGTCTCCATTACGCTTCGCGACTGGTCAACAGCACGCGCCTTTTCGCTCTCTTTGGTGAAGATGCGGTCAACATCGAGAGTAATGTAGAGCCGATCCTCGTGTTCTACCACACCGCTGATGTAGCCAATGTTGATATCTGCGAAGATAGGATGCGGCGGCTGGATAGATTCAGATGAAATGCCCACCACTCTGTCAATGCGATCAACGATGACGCCGATCAGGTTATCTTCGAGCCGTAGAATCAGACCGTCTTGAGGGGTTCCGTCGCTATGCTGTTCTGCAGGCAGATTGAACATCACCCGCAGATCGATAATTGAAATGATTTCACCGCGCAGGTTATATACGCCTGCAACAAACGGGCGCGCATTTGGCACAAAGGTGAATCGCTCGAACTTGGCGATCTCTTTGACCTTCATAATGTCGATTCCGTAGTCCTTACCGGCCAGCGAAAACGTAACCATCTTGAAGTCGATGCGCTCGATCTCCTCGCGAGACTCGTCATCACGCCCGAACCCGAAACCAAGCGTGCGTAAGCCGCGACTGGCTACCCCGGTTGCGCTAGCGGATGGTTGTTGCTTGTCGTTTCCGTTGTTCCATTTCATGTTTCAGCCCCAGGTCCAGCAGTTGCCCAACGTCAATAATGAGGCAAACCGTGCCATCTCCGGTTATGTTGGCGCCGGCGATGCCGGGTGCGTTGGTATAATGGTCGCGCAACGGTTTAATCACTACGTCCTCTTCGCCAATCAGTGAGTCGACTACCAGGCCCATCTTCTTATCACCGGACCCGACAATAACCACAAAGTAGTAGTCTTTGTTCTCATCGGTAGCGATGTGAAACAGCCGATTGAGCCGCAGCAACGACACAACATCGTCGCGTACATTGAAAACTTCGTAGTTGTCGATCAATTTGATCTCGCTCGGGCGGATTCGGTGACTGTCAATTACCGAGGTGATCGGGATGGCGTACATCTCAGTGCCGACTCGTACCAGCAGACCCTGGATAATTGCCAGTGTCAACGGAATCTTGATGGTGAAGCGCGTGCCCTGTCCGAGCTCAGACCAGACGCTGACCGTGCCGTTGAGTTTTTCTATCTGGCGCTTGACTACATCCAGGCCTACACCACGCCCGGAAACGTTGGTAATCGTGGCCGCAGTGGAAAAGCCGGGATCAAAAATCAGGTTGTACGCCTCAACATCGGTGAGCGTCTTCCCGGCGTGGATTACACCGCGCTCAATCGCGCGCGCGCGCACTTTTTCAACGTCGATGCCGCGCCCATCATCGGCAATCTCGATTACAATCATATTGCCTTCATTGCTGGCTTTGAGACTGACGGTTCCCTGTTCGCTCTTGCCGGCCTCTATGCGCTGCGCGGGCGCCTCCACCCCGTGATCTACCGAATTGCGCACGCAGTGAATCAGCGGATCGAGCAGGTCTTCGATCACCGACTTATCCAGTTCGGTGTCCTCACCCTCAATCTCCAGCTGAATCTTCTTATCCAGCGAACGCGAAAGATCGCGCATCAGGCGGGGAAAGCGCGAAAACACCTGCGCTATCGGCACCATGCGGATGCGCATGACGCCCTCCTGCAGCTCACCGGTGATCCGCCCCAGGTTCTGCGCGTAGGAACGGAATTTGGTCACCGTGGATTTGAGATCGCTCTCAAACTGATCGTGCACCGTATACAACGTGCTGAAACGAGAAATCAATTCTTTGCGTATCTGCTTTACCGTGGCGCCCTTCTGCATCTGTTCCAGGTAACCCGGCAGCGCGTCAAAGAGCGCTTTCAACGTATCACGGAAATCGTGATCGGATGTTTCGAACAGATGCAGAATGTCACTGAACTCGCCGGCTAACTGATTGAACCCCGCCTTGTTGATAACCGTCTCGCTGACCAGATTCAGCAGGTTGTCGACGCGCTTGCTCTCCACCCGCAGTACCGACCCCCCGGATCTGCGCTCGCCGGCTTCAGCAACCTCGGGTACGCTATTCTCAGGCGGGTGCGCAACGGTAGCGGCTGCTGCAGGCTCCTGCCGTGCCTCGCTCGGGGCCTCGCTCGGCGGCAATTCGCTCGCCTTTTCAGAGACCGGGGCTGCTTCACCCAGCCGAGAGACGGTGACCGCGGTGGTCACGTCTGGAATCGAGCCGACCTGTTCGAGCGTATCAGGAGCTTCGCTGCTGGCCACAAAAAACTCAACCAGCGGAAAAAAGTTGTCTTCGTAAAGTGCCTCAAAATCCGGTACGGTTTTGAGTACGCGCCCGCTCTTCTTGAGGGCAGCAAACACCTGAATACCGCCAACCGTGTTCATCGGATTATCCCGGTTAAAGCTGACTTCAACACGATAGACGGTCTCATTGTCGGCCGCAGCCTGCACCAGCTCCAACGAATCGTACTCCGACAGACCGGCAGCGCTGCCTTCCGTCGCAACAGGCTGTTCTGCGCTTCCCTTCAGCATCGCTACCAGCTGATGGCGTAACTGCTGCGTGTCCAGCTCGGAAACGTAGCCGTTACTGCGAGCGGTCAGCATTTCCTTGATGACGTCAATCGAGCGCAGCAGCGTATCCACGCGTTCACTGTTGACCTCAGCGGTTCCCGATCGTATAGCATCCAGCACATCTTCAACAATGTGGGTAAACTCGGCCAATTCGTTCATCTGAACGGTGGCAGATGCCCCCTTCAGTGTGTGAGCCGCGCGAAAGATCTCGTCGATTGCATCGGAATCGCCGGGATTGCTCTCCAGCACCAGAATATTGCTCTCGAGGGCCTCGACCTGAAGCTCAGCTTCAACGAAGAAGTCCTTCAACAGCTCCTCATTGTTGGGGTCGAGGTAGTCGCTCATTCGTCTCCAATCATATACACATACTCCTTTAAGTCAAGTCTTGTATTGTTCGATAATAATGTAGGGTTTAGAGGTCCGGTTGGTCTCTTTGGCTGGACTTTTGCTGCATTTCATTTAGACTGTTCCGCAGGAGGCTCCTCTGTGATTCGTTTGCGAATCTTTACTGTTGCGATGCTGATAGTGGTCTCGCATTCTCTGCAGCTCTCTGCGGCTGATCTTCGGGTACCCAAACTTGAGATGATCACACGCGGTTTTGTTGCCGACCAGACCTTTCAGCTGTCCACCCTGGTTGATCTCGAGGTTGCCTTCGAAGGCGGTTACAAGTTTGGCGCAGATGTCGGGTTTCGTTTTCTGGATCCTGCCGTAGAGCTAACCGACTCTCCAACTGAACCGCCTGACCACCCCGACCAGGTGCTTCTTTTCCACTACGCGCGAGCAATTACGCGCAGCGTCTTTGGAACCAACGCCAATCTGCTCTATTTCACCGGCTCTACTGACCGTTTTGCCTCCGGCCGCGAACTTCAGCAGCGCTTTGGAACGCGCCCCTTTGACAGCGAGTTCTACGGATTCCGCTATTTCCCCGACCGTGTGCGTTACGATGGAATCTACGGAGTGCGCGGAACCGGCCTTCAACTGCAGGGCCCGGCTTCCTCTGAGCTCTGGAATCTGGATCTTTATCTCTACCAGGACCAGGCAGTAGAACCCGGGGTGTTCTCTGCCGATGCGCGCGCAATGCTCAACACATCCCATATCAAGCTGGAAGCATTTGCCGGCGCAACGTTTCCACAAGCTGAAGCGGGTGTCTACCGCGGTGGTCTGCTGCTGTTCTTTGACACCAATACCGGTGGTGAGTTCCTGGCCCAGCTTGGGCTGCCGTACTGGTCTCCGTGGGACTCGAATGTTGACCTCGACCTGGACAGTCTGTTCATCCTGCTCGAGCCAAGAATTCGGGTCAACTCCTTTGGCCTGTTCCTGACCATGTTCTGGCATCCCAGAATCTATGACCAGCAGCCAACCGATGAAGAGGGAGCCGTCGACCTGAACATAAAGCTTCTGTTTGGAGACCCTCATCAGGCTACCGTGTACGGTGGTATCGACCACGGAATCTATCTGACTCCGGACAGCGATGAAGAGCTGCAATTCAGCCTGGCGCCCTTTATCGGTGCGGCAACCTCCGGAGTGCTGTGGGACTTCAGCCTGCGCAGCCGCATCTATCCATTTGACCTGAGCGATTCTTTTGAAATCATGCTCGGAATACGCACGGAGTACTGACATGAAGCCAGCGCTAACCTTACTGTTAACCCTTGTCTCTATCCTGACAAGTGCCATTCCTGTTTCGGCCACCGAAGTATTCTCCGATTTTTCGATTGGAAATCTCGGTTTTTCACGCGGCCGTGAAGCAGGAGATCAAGGATTGCCCGACAACACATTCCCCTGGGGCTTCTCCTTCGGTATCCGTCATCCAGCCTTTGAAACCGTCGATTTTGAGATGGCGCTGCGACGACACCACGTGACGGGCAACACAACCGAACTGTTACTGACGCACCGCAGCGATTTTGTGGAATTGGGCGTTGGCCCCTACCTTGGCATCTACAACACCGAGGACAAGCCGGCCCTGCTTCAACCAGGCGTGTTCTCACGGCTGCGGTTCAACCTTGCTACTTTCGGGTTTCTCTCGCTGACCGCACGCGCTCCGCTGCACGACAACCCCACTAGCGTGGGCGATTATCGTCAGTTGACACAGGAGTACGAGTTTGGAGTCTTTGTTCCAAACGTCGTCTTGTCACTCTATTACGGTAGTTTTGCTTTTGATGAACGCACCGAGGAGGACTTTGTCTCCGATCTGTTTACAACGTACCAACTGCGCGCGCACGTATTTCAGAAGAACGTCCCGTACCGCATTGATCTTGCGTTTGGCTACCATGATTACCAGAAAGAGTTCCTGGCAAGCGATGAAACGCAGGCCTTCGGCGCCCTGGTGGCCGGAACACGGCTAAGCGCTGACGTCAACCAGCAGCTATCGCTCTTTGTGGAGCTGGAGAGCGCTGTCTATGCGTTTGGCCGCGAGGAACTGCTTGGCCGTGACGGTGGCGGCAGCTTCTTTTTCCGTAGTGGAGCCGGGATGCGCTACCGGCTGGCACCCGCCGGCACCCCGGGTGCCGCGCACAAAGAGTGACTGCGCGGCGCTTTCGCGACTCGCGACACTCACGCCCTCGGCTGGGATAACTTCCGCGCACAAAAAAGCCCTGCCGTTTATGGCAGGGCTTTTCAGTAATCTCGTTTTGTTCAGCGCCAACCGCGTCTGCACCCGATTGGGCCGTCGGCTAAGATAAGATGGCCGGCGCTCCGGCCGCGACGACGACGTTAGATATCGCCGTTGTCTTCATCGAACATGCGTTGCTGCTCGAGGAAGCGCAGAATCTGTACGTTGCCGACGCGTTCCAACTCGGCGCGGCGCCGCGCTGCTTCACGCTGCTGCAGGATTCCCCACACTGCTTCATCATCGATATCGCGTTCAAGTTCCAGTACCGCGCGGTCATAGGTAACGTTGATATCTTTGATGTAGCTGATGAAGTCACCGCCGGTTACTTCCGCGTCGCGATAGATGCGGATGCCTATCAGCTTGCGCATTGGAGCCAGATTTGGGTACAGCGGCGCGGGTCGCAGGTCCCGCATCCGAACATCGGTGATGTAATTGGGGTTACGCCACTCCAGGGTCCGCCAGCCGTCGAAGTCCAGGTAGCCCAGGAAAATCTCCTGTTCACGGAAATTCTCGTCCTGCAGCACAACGCTGATGCCGTGCGGAAAATTCAACCCGTGTACGTTCATCGACAGCGAACGCAGAGTACCAACGTTCTTGACCACGCCGTAGCCGTCAAACTTGCGCCCGCGGCCTTCCTCATCCTGTGGTGTGGTGATAGTGCCGTCATCCTCGATCACGCTCACATCCTCGTACGCCGGTATTTCGAACGGCGGTCGAATCAGCGCCCAGGAGTTGAAACGTCCCATCGGGAAATTGACCCGTACGCCCATGACGCCTTCTCCGGCATAGCGGTTGGCGCCCTCACGGACAAACGCCTGCCGCGCGAAACTCTCAGCCTGCAACCGCACGTAGCGCGATGAAGGTGCCAGAAGCACCTCCCAATTTTCGATTGCCAGCGAGCTGCGCATCATGAGCCGTTCCTCTTCCGAGAATCCGGTTCCAGCCTGCTCGCTGTAATCGAAGATCGTCGCTTCGTTATTGTTGGGGTTATCCGGCGGCCAATCCGCGATCAGCTCGGAAAAATCGATAAGAACCGCTTGCTCAGCTACTGCAGCGAAACTCACCACTGCCAGTAAACTTACAACAAGAATGAAAAGCCTTCTCATTCCATGCTCCTTTTCTACAAAGACCGTAGTTTTCTCAAAAGCGCACCACCCCAAATTATATGGATGGAAACTCATTTGTCAATGCGATTTTTTCCTTTTATGGAATCTCGCGCTTCTGCGTCGGTCGGGCCCACTATACCTCAAAGTACGGCTGCTGTGGAAGCTGCCCGCCAACGGTAATCACGATATTGTGGATTCCGCGGAAATTGTAGCCGATTGTATGCTCGATCGCGCTGAACGCTTCCTCCAGACTCAGCGGCAGGCGTTGCTGCAGAAACATGGTCTCGGGACTTATGTCGATGTATACCGTGCGTTCGCGCACGATCACCGCATTGACGCGCGATTGCTTGTCGACTACGCGAGTCCTGGATAGATCCGCCGGTCCCAGAAAGATCTCACTGATCAGGACTTCGATATCGCGTTCGGTATTGCCGTAACGCGGCACCACACGAGATTCTCCCTGCAGTGCCGGATCAATCTGGCCGGGAAAAAAAAGTACACGCTCTGCGCGGTTGCTATTAGCCAGCACCATCCAGGCCGCTGAGATTGCAAACGCCGCGGCCAGCAGGATAAGACCGACGGTCATTGGTTTGTTCTTGCTGAAACTCAGACGTTACTCCTCAAAACCGCTGATAAATTGAACGATGCCATTATAGATACCGTGTGCCAGCCTTTGCAAGTAGTGCTTGTCAGCCAACCGCAGCGCTTCCTCGCGATTGGTAACAAAGCCCAGCTCTACCAGTACCGACGGCATTTTGGCTTCACGCACAACGTACCACGCTTCCTTCTTGAGCCCCCGATTGGGTGACTGATTCCCAACTTCAGAGTATATCGATGACAGAATGTTGCGCGCAAGCAGGACGCTTTCAATAGTGATTTCTTCTTCGCGCATGGTATTGAGAATACTGAGAACCTCGCTGTCGGAGACCCCCACCCGTTCAGCATCGATCAACCCGGAGCGTCGGAATTCCGGCGTGAGATACCATACTTCCACCCCGCTCGCGCGACTGTTGAGCGATGCGTTGGCGTGGATCGATACGAAAAGAACGCTCTCGTTCACATCGGTGTGAATTGCGTTGGCAAGGTCAGTACGCTGCTCCAGAGTCAGATAGACGTCATCTTTGCGCGACATCACGATATCGCGATCCGGAAAGCTGGCCTGCAGTAGTTCGCGCAGGCGCAACGAAACATCGAGCACGATGTCCTTTTCCTGGATTTCCAGTAGTTCTCCCCCGACCTTATGGCGGCCAATGGTTCCCGGGTCGCGTCCACCGTGACCCGGATCGATGAATATTGCACTGATGCGCCGCCGTTCCCGGTCGGCCTGCGGAATCAGTCTCTCGCGCAGGGCAGCGGCGCTCGAAGCGTCGAACACCAGCGTGCCGTCAGGCCCAAGAGTGCTCACCAGCGGCATGATATCGCGATCATTGACCACCGCGTAACCGGTCCCGTACCTGAAACTGACGCGGGTATAGCCTTTCCAGAACACCCCAACCTGTCTGGCGGCGTCCCACTGCAGGCGCGCTCCGGTTTCGGAGAGAACCTCGTCTACCGTAACACTACCGTCGGCTGCAGTAGCCGCTGTCAGGACCACAAGATTGATCAAGAGCACAAACAGGCTTCTGCGTATCAACCGGGCAACCTCTCTCGCCATTCTGGTATCTCTTTTATAGTATCGAATAGAAACCGCCCGCCCTGAAGCCCGCCTTTGCCTACGGCGCGTAGTATCAGCGCTTGAAAGCGTCTCTGCAGTTGCAACGAATCCAGCTCAATCGTGCGCGCGGCCGGTTGCAGCGCGGCAAGTGTGGCCTGCAGGGTTCTGCCGTTCCAGTCGCGTTCGCTGTTGTCAACAGCCGTGAGAACGCCGCTGCCTCCGTCCGCTGCGGTCCGAAACAACTCATTGAGGTCACCGCGGTAGTCTTCGGCGATGGACAGCAGGGATGGATAGGCTGCAACGGCGGGTTCACTATCCGCGCCAAACAGAAACTCAATGGTCTGCCGATCGCCGGGTATCAGGTCCACCTCGATAGCGCGTATGCCCGTCAGAGCTGCCTCGAACGCTGCATCACGCGTGTCCGCGCAGCTGATCACGTTGCCGCATTTCTCAACGTTGTTGCGCGGGAAAACAACGGTCTCTCCGGCATGGCAGCGCCTGAACACAGCCCGAACGTTAGGCACCCGCTCTGCGGCCTCAAAACCGTGCAGCGTGCGGATGACACCGGGAATCGATATCACGGCACGTTCCACGCTTACCTTGTGCCAGCGCGGCGCCAGCGCCTGGGGTGCTTCACCCATTGCTACCTGCATCGCAGCCAGCGTCGGTTCGGCACCGCTTGAAAGTGGATACGTCCAACCCGACATATAGCCACCGGAAAGCCGTGCCGCAATCTCACCGATTACCGGGCCGCGGCGGCTCATGAACACATCACCCTTGGCAGCTCCGTTGCGTATTCCCAGCGCTGCTACGGCCCGTGTGAAGACTGCGGTCAACTGCCGCTGCGCGTGCTCATGCAGTTCACTGGGCATACAGTGCCCCACTTCGATGAAAAACGGCGCAAAGCGGATATCGCGGTCCGCTACGCCACAGACAGACACTCTGCCGCGCCAGATTACGGCATCGATACTGAACTCCGCACCGTCGATGAACTCTTCCACCAGCACTGTTCCGCTGGCGCTGAACTGAAGCGCTGCCTCAACCGCAGCGCTGAGGTCAGCCCCCGAGTGAACGCAGCGCACCCCTCGCGCCCCCATATTATCCACCGGTTTCACTACCACGGGGAACCCGACCTGCTCGGCAATCGTTTCAGCCTCATGCCTCGGCGGAACCCGCCGCAGTACGCGGAACCGCACCGATGGAATACCCTTCTGCATAAAGAGCGTCCGCATGCGCTGCTTATCGGTGGCTTGAAGCGCCGTCTGATAGTCAATTCCCGGCAGGCCGAGGGCCTCGGCAATAAACGCCACCGAGGTGGAAAAATCCGTGCCGGCGGTGAATACCGCGTCCAGCCCGGATTCAGCCTGGTATTCGCGGGCAAACGCCGCGAGAGCTTCACGGTCACGCAAGTCGATGTTGACAAAGCGGTCAGCTAAACCGCGTGCTGCAGCTTTGGGATTACCGTCTGCCGCCACCACGTGCCAGCCCTGCTGCCGGGCAAGCTGCAACGCCGGTTGCTGCATAACCCCTGCCCCGAGAATCAGAATGTGCCTGGTACGCTTCATTTGTCTCGCAGAACCCTTCGGGCGTAGACTTCAAAGGTGTCGCCAAGCCGAAACACACGGCTGACGCCGTAGAGCAGCCGATAGAGCGCCGTTGCTGGTTTGACCGCAGCGCAGCCCGGGAAGCGCTCGGGATGATGCCCGGTGCCGACAATCCGTATAACCCGAAATCCGTGGCGCCGCAGCACGCGGCGTGCGATTCGCGGTGTCCAGACGGTGACGTGATCTCCAGGGCTGTGTGCCAGAAAGCCGGAGCGGTTCTTGAGCGCCGAGATCCCTGCGCCGTTAGGCGTGGAGAGTGCCAGGGCGCCGCCGGGACGAACCACCGTGCCGATCCAGCGCAGCACCGTCCGCAAGTCCTGAATATGCTCGACCACATACCACATAGTCACAGCATCCAGCGATGCCGGGCTCCAGCGATCGCGGGTCTTCTGATCTTCGATTGAACCGAGAATTACCGGAAACCGCAATTCATAGCGTACGTAGTGCACAGCAGCGGCTGCCACGTCAAGACCGCTGACACGAAAGTCGCACGCGCGGGCGGCATCCAGAAACGGTCCGTAAGCGCAGCCAATATCGAGCAGATCCGCCGTCCGGCGCTGATTGGCGGCTTTGCGATGCCGTTTGAGTATTCTGTTCATCCGTTGCGCCCGTTGCAACCCTGCTTTACGAATTGAACCGTAGTCCTCGAGGTAGGTCTTGCCGTACTGGCGCCGGTACTCATCAAAGAAGTAGTGTTCATCGTAGCGCGGCATACCGCTGTTGTTAAACGCCTCGCGATAGAGTATCCCGCACGACCTGCAACGGTAGAAGGTTCGTTCACTATCACGTAGAATTGCCGGATTACCGGTATTCCTGCACACCGGACAGCCCCAGTGGCGTATGGCGCACACCGATCCGATTGTCTGAGCAAGGTCGGCACCAGGTTTGCCGGCAATCAGTTGCGAGCAGCGCCGCGCAAGCTGCGGGTCGTTCAGCACGGCGCGCAAACGCATGACGCGCGGCGTCTTGACCCCGATGCTGGGAAACCCGACCCTTCGCCCCAGCCGTGCATGGTAGCGTGTCGGATTGAGCAGCACTACTGCAGCACCGGCAGCCGCGGCCTCAAAGGCGGTTAACCCGAAGGAAGTGAAGACAATATCGAATTCCTTGAGCACGTCCTTCAAGTTTGACGGTCGGTCAAGAACGCGCAGGTCTGCGACAGTCTGCCAGCGCGCCAACGGACCTCGAACAACCGTGATATTCTGCCTGTCAAACTCTCCGCTGCGCAGCAGCGCACTGACCATTCTGGGAGTAAGGTTTTCAGGGTCCTCACCACCGAAGGTAACCAACGCACGCGTATACTGCGTGACTGCGGTTGAACGTACCGTACGCGGCAGCTCGAGCAATCCGATACTCTTGAGGTTGGCTTGCTGGTTGTCGCGCAGTCGCGGGATAATATCGATGGTATAGCTGCAGTATCTGCGGCCGCCGCCGCCGGAGTCAATCCCGATCACGATCGAGTGGCGTAACCAGCGCGTGAAGTCGCGCCGCTGCAACACCGGACGGTCCAGCACAATAGCCTGGAAATTTGAGAAGCCTTGTGTAGACTGGATAACCGCGTCGCTACCGACCTCGTCGGTGACCGACCTCAACAGCTCAGGGCGTACCTCGGGCGGCAGGTAGAGTGCCGCATCGGGGGCAAAGCGCTTGTACAGCTCAATACAGCGGCGCACATGACCCGTACCGGCTCCAGGCGCGGTCTCGGGAACAAAAACGATACCGGCCATCAGCGCGCCGCTCCGATGGTTGTTGTTCGGCTGCGCCACCACTGGATTACCTGTTCAATGGCCAGCGGCTGCCCACGATAATGAAGCGCATAGAGATCGCACAGCAATTGATAATCCTCGGCGCTATCAAGCGTAACGCGGACCTCGGGCGCGCAGTACTCCGGGTCGGCCGGATAGCGCCCGACAGTGAATCGGTCACGATGGCGATACAGATAGGCGGTGACGTGCTCGCGATCGTACCGATCTTGGCTGGCTGCGTGAGCCTGCTCGAGTGCGCTGCGCTCCACGATCTCAACCCCGCATCCCAGCGGAAGATCGTCAAAACCGCTGAGCACTGCGGTGTTGTCACGATGCCTTTCCAGCAGCGCCTGTGCCAGCGGACCGCTGACCACCGGGTTATCCCCGGTAGCGCGGACAATCGTGCGTACCCCAAACTGTTCTGCCGCGTCAATGTAGCGTTGCAGTACGTCTGTGTCGTGGCCGGCAAACAACCGATAACCGCAGCGTTCTGCCGCCGGCCGCAGCAGCTCGGCGCTCGGCTGGTCGCTCAGCAATGCAAAAACGTCGGCGTCGACCACGCGCAACGCCAGCATCGCGTGCTCGATCACGCTGCGATCACCCAATGGCAGCAGCGCTTTCTGTTTCAGGCGCGTCGATCCGAGACGCACCTGTATCAGAATGCCGGTCATTCTTCGACCTCCCACAGCTCGGTGATGCGGCGTGAGTCTTGCCGGAAGCGGTAGCGATTGTCGAACACCCACTGCTGAATCGAGCGAAACAGCGCCCACGAGGATAACAGTCCACCACCGGTCTTGAGAAAGAAGCGCGCAAAGCGCGACAGCGGCAGAATCCCCTGGTCATCGCGAAACCGCAGCGAGAGATTCTTGAGGTAGAAGCGGCGGTAGCTGTCATCCGGAGTGGTGTCTTCGGCATCAAGCCCAGCGGCAGTTGTGATGCGCAGCACGCCGTGATACACGATATGCTCGCCCCACATATGGGCTCGCAGGCCAAAGTCCATCTTCTGCCAGAACGAGTTCTCTATCAGGGCATCAAACCCGCCGAGTGCCAGGAAGCGCTTGCGCCGGTATAGTCCCACGTAACCAACCGGATAGAGACTGGGAATGCCGTCGCGTACCGGAGTCAACGGCACCACGCGCAGTCTGCCGGCGTGAAACGCCGGCGCGGCCAGTGTTGGGATCGTTTCGCCCTTTTCAGAGCGCATCAACGGCACGATACAGAGATGATCGGTTTCATCGCCCAAGCGCGCCGCCGCGGCAGCACAGTTACGGTCCAGCTCCATATCGTTCCACACCACAAAGACCACGCGGCCGAGCGCCTCCTGCATGCCGATGTTCACCTGTGCCCCGATTGAGAGTTTTTGATGCGGAATCAGAAAGCGGACCCCGCTGTGCTGTTGCGAAAGCGCTTCCACATCATAGGTATCCGCGGCAGGCTCCAACGACAGCACATCCTCGAACCCCAGCCGCTGCAGCTTTTCGAACAGCTCGTGTCGACGGTATTTCCCTCCGCGATGCAGCACGATCAGCGACGTATTGCGCGCAACCGCTACCGCACGCTCTTCGCGCTGGCCGCCGACTACGGTATAGGCCTTGTCAGAAGTTGAAGGTGTAATACTCATCACAGTTCCGGCAGATCGGAGGATAATCGGCATTCACGTGCTTGCGGTAATACGGCTCAAGCGCCTCCCAGACCGCGTGTACCCCACTGTGCAGCACATTTCCCACTATGTGCTCGCCGTGGATGTCTTCGCGACACAGAGGAACACTACCGTCCACCAGCACGGTAAGATCGCGTTTCAGGTGCCAGCACGGAAATCGGTTCACCGGGGAGATGTCGGTGATGCGCTTGTCTTCCAGCACGCCGCAGAAATGATCGTACTTCTGCACAATAATATTCTCGGTGCGTTGCTTCCAGTGTCGATAGAAATCCTCGGTATGCTGCTCGATATCAGCGTAGCGCACGGTCTGAATATAGGTCTGAGAGGGAACTGTCTGCAGCAGCTGTTCGCAGACGCGCATTGCCTGCTCAAACCCTTCACCGCGCACGCGTCTATAGATATCGTGGTCTATGGCGTCCAGATGTACTATCCAGCTAAGATCTGCTCCTCCTGCTTCTACGGCGCCCTGCAGCGCCGCCTCATCCCAGCCAACGCCGGAGGTCTCGATTACCAGCGGACACGGCCGGGCTGCAGCCACAAGCCCAACCGGGTCACTGTGGAGAGCAGGCTCCCCCCACAGTCCAAACGACACGACGCTCTGCGGAGAAAACTGCGCAAGCTGCTCGACAATGCCGCGAACATCCGCGGTTGCCATCTCCCGCTGTTTCCCCTTACCCGAGGGTCCAAACAGACGGTACGGGCTGTACGCCACATCCTGCAGGGTTCCCTCGACCACGTCGATCATCACGTAGGCCACCAGCGTCCGCAGCAGTCCCTGGTCGGCACGGATAGCCTCGACTATCGGTTCAGCGCGATCAACACCGCGCTCCACCAGCCGCTTGCACAGCACCCAGTTACGGCGCGTATTGCAATACAGTTCGATGCGCAGCATCCTCATATCGTGCTCGCTCAGAGTGGTTTCGATATCAAAGCTGTTGATGTCACGCTGAATGATTTGAAACAGCACGTCTCGCGGCAGCGAAGTGCTGTTCTCCCTGTCTTCGGTCAGCTGCAGCAGTCGTGGCAACACGCCAGGCGCCAGCAATTCGGGCGTCAGTCCAGCCGGATAGCCGTCGGCAAAACTGTACTCAGCCGCATAGCGCCTATGCTGTTCCACCATGGCGCCGCACAGTGCCGGATCCAGGAAGGGTGCGTCAATCTGACAGTAGAGAATCACGTCTGAGTCCGGATAATCGCCGTGGGCCTTGAGCAGTGTCTGCAGCAACGAACTCTCGCAACCGTCGCGAACAACGACCCGCTGCCAGCCCTCGGGATATCGCAATTGATCCTCGGCAGATACCAGAACCACCACCTGGCTCAGGTCTGGAAGTTCCTGAACACGCTCAACCAGCAGGTCGATCGCGCTGCGACCGTCGCCCAGATTCATCTCGACATACTCTGATCGGGCGGTTGCATTGACACATACGAGCATCGGCATACTTTGTTATCGACCTTTTCTTGGTGCGGATATACCCGTTGATCTTATCACGGTTACAAGCTACGCTCCAACCGTGTGCGCGGTCAACAGCGAAGTACTCACGGTTACCCAGCTGACAACGCTGTTGAAGTCAGCGCTTGAATCACGTTTTCCGGCGCTGACGCTGGAAGGCGAAGTATCCAACTTCCGTCCCTCGAGCACCGGCCACTACTACTTCACTCTCAAAGACGAAAGCTCGATGATTCAGGCGGTAATGTTCCGCAACCGCGCAGGCAGGCTGGACTTCCAACCGGAGGACGGCATGCTGGTGCGCGCCAGCGGCAGCATCTCGGTCTACGCCCGGCGCGGAACCTACCAGATTATCTGCGAGCAATTAGAGCTTGCCGGAACCGGCGCCATACTCGCATTGCTGGAGAAGCGCAAGCACGCTTTGGCTGCCGAGGGACTGTTTGATCAGCAGCGCAAGAAGCAGTTACCCCCTTTTCCTGCCACGGTAGCCGTAGTGACCTCGCCTACCGGCGCGGCTATCCGCGACATCGTCAACGTTCTCACGCGGCGCAATGCCGGTATCGCGCTGGTGGTCATACCGGCACCGGTCCAGGGAGAGACGGCGGCTGAGAAACTGGCCGCTGCAATTGCTCGCGCGGACCGCCTGCGCCTGGGTGAAGTAATCATCGTGGGACGCGGCGGCGGTTCTCTGGAAGACCTGCTGCCGTTCTCTGACGAGCGTGTGGTGCGCGCTATCGCTGCCTGCACAACGCCGGTTATCTCGGCTGTGGGACACGAGATCGATGTCGCGCTGTCTGACCTTGCGGCCGACATGCGCGCGCCAACACCATCGGCCGCGGCCGAACTGGTCTCTGCCGATCGAGCCGAACTGAGGCGTCACGTTCTGCAGCACGGGCGCGACATCATCCGCGCATTCTCCGGCCGCATAGAGCGCGCACGTTTCTACGTACGCCAGTTCAGCGCTGCCGAGCTGGAGCGCAACCTGATGACTCTGCTACAGCCAACGCTGCAAAGGCTCGATGATGCCAAGGAAGAACTCGCCAGAGGCATTCAACAACGTCTTGCAGACAGCCGACACCGTCTGCAGCTGGCGCACAACCGTCTGCAAAGCGTGTCACCGCTGGCGGTTCTGCAACGCGGCTTTGCGGTTGTGAGCCTGCAGCGCGACGGTGAGCTTGTGCGGTCGGTCGAGCAACTGACACCGCAGGCCGAGATAACAATTCGAGTTCACGACGGCGCGGCCGATGCCCGCGTAGTGGAGAAGAAGGCCGATGAAAGGATTTGAGGAACGTCTGGCACGCCTTGAGCAGTTGAGCGAGCAGATCCGTGACAACGAGATTCCGCTAGATGACGCCGTCAGAATCTTTGAAGAAGGCGTCAAGCTTGCCCGAGCCCTCGAACGTGACCTTTCCAGGGTAGAGCGCAGGGTTCAGGTGCTGGTCAACGAGCCGCAGGCCGAAGATGAAGAACCAATTCTGGAGTTGTTTCCTGATCTCGACTCGCTTTCCAACCAGGGTGATGATCAGTCTTAGCCCGCGGCTAGCGCAACTGCTGCGGCAGTTCAACGCGGTCACCCGCGCGTATACCAAGCTCCCGAAACTCACCCTGGTTGACCTCTAACGCGTAGCGCACCGCTGCCCTGGAGTTAACCGGTTCAAGTGAGTATGGCTGCATATCGTAGATCTCGGTGATTGTGCCGTCACGCCTGATAAACGCGATGGAAAGCGGAATCGATGTGTCTCGCATCCAGAACGAGCGCGGTGCGTCGTCATCGAACACAAACAGCATACCGTGCCGCTTATCCAGGCGATCGCGGAACATCAGTCCGCGGCTGCGGCTCTCGGCGCTATCGGCAATCTCAACACGGAAAGCGTGGCCGTCAATTCTGAGTTCATCCAAATCGCTGTGCCGCGCACAGCCACTGGCTGCCGCAACAGCTGCCACCAGCAGCAATACTACGCTCTGCTGCACCCACGCTGCTGTCATAAAGCACGTTCCCCGTCTTGTCAGAATTGGTCGATAAACTGCCGTCTGCTGAGCTCGCGGACCGATTCCTGCAGCCGTCCCTGTTCCAGCAGCTCATCGAAGCCTGCTCGGTCAACATACTTGACCGTCAACGGCCGTTCCAGCGTAAGGCGGGTCTGTTCGGACTCCCATACCACGATACGCGGACTCAGCGACAGCGGCTCTCCGTAGCGTTCAACCAGCGCGGTGTACATACCGTAATGGTCCAGTTCATCGGGATTCAATGCGAGCGTTATGCTGAACAGCGCTTCATCGCGAAACTGGAACCACGCACGGCGAATAAAAGTGTAGCCGCCGCTTTCGATCACCCGGTTTCCACTGGCCGGCAGCAGCGAGACATCAGGGTCTCCACGGTACGAAAAATTGGAATCCTCAATCAGCAGTTGCTGTACTTCCTCCAGCGGGAGTCCAAGCTGGATGGCGCGGAAACCACGCGGTACCGTCTGGTTCTGACCCCATAACGCGGCGCTGACCAGCAGCACAATTCCCAGCAATACAACCCGGTATCTCATACTTCTCATATCGGCGTACGCTCCTGCGGCGCTGAACAGCTTTCTTCTGCGCGTGCTTCTCGTTATACTCTGCTCGTGAGGCACATCGGCGCCCTGATCATGCTCTGCATGTTGATTATACCCCCAACGCAGCTGTGCTCGCAATCCAGCGCCGTAGTGAGTGAGCTGCCAACCACTAGCGGTAGCGAGCTGAAGATTCGCACCCTGCCCGATCAAGCCGATGTTGCAATCAATGGCCGTTATGTCGGACGGACACCGCTGACCATTGTTGACCTGACTCCCGGCACGGTACGGGTCAACATTTCGCGCCAGGGGTACCACAGTGTAGAGCGCTGGGTGCGGCTTCGTGACCAGGCCCGGATCGAGCTTGACGTTGTTCTTGAGCAGAAGATCGGAATCCTGTCCTTGTCGCTGGAACCCGCAGACGCCGAGATCTACATCAACGGCGTGCAGAAGACCGCTGAGGTGTTGCGGCTACCGGCGGGCGACTACACGCTCTATGTCACGAGATTTGGCTACGTCGACCACCGCGAGCGGCTCACAATCCGCGAAAACCGTACAACCGTACGCCACATCACTCTGAGCCCTGCACCGTTTGAGCTGCACAATCTTAACCTGTCGCGCAGAGTGTTCAACCCGCTGCATCCGGGAAGCGCAGGCTCAACAAGCGTGCGTTTTGACGTGACTGCTGCCGGATCAGCCGCTCTGAGCGTGGCAAACGCCGAGGGCAGAACCGTCTTCCGGCATCAGATCAGCGACTTCACCCGGCGTCGCCAGCGCTTTGTGTGGGATGGACAGGACCGTTACAACAATCCGTTGCCCTCGGGAGAGTACACGCTCACCGTAGAGGCCGAATCCGCCGATCACACCGAGCGAATAGTGCGCTCTCTGCCGTTAGAACTGGACCACAGCCTCGATATCGGTTTCCGCACTACCCGAAGCTCAGCATCCGGTGCTCTGCTGGCACCGGATGTCATAGCATTGCCGCGCGGCGTCTTTCAGGTGGACGCGATGGCAACGAGACATGTGGCAAGCGGCTCGACATCACTCGACCCGGCGCTGCCTGTGCATCTTGGGCTGCGCCTCGGTCTCGGATCGGACCTGGAACTGGCTGCAACAGGGGATCTATTCATATCCGCTTCAGGCACGTCAACGCACATGCAGGCGGGCACTTCTCTGCGCTGGGTCTACTCCCACGGCAGCGCCCCTTTTACGTCACTGTCAGACCGCCTCATAGCAGGATTGCAGGCATCGCTGGTGCTGGACGCCGCCGGCAGCGGGAGCGTCAATCCGTACGATGCCAATGCCAACTGGCCCTCGCTGCGCCTGGCGTCTCCTGTCGGTCTGCGATCGTCGCACTTTCGCCTGGTATTGGCGCCGGAGCTGGTTGTTTCGAACTCGTACCCTGATGACAAGACAGATTACTCCGCCGCGGGATTCCCGTTGTTCTGGAGCTACACCCGCGCGGCACTGTTTTATGATTATCGCGGCTTCAGCGCCGCACTTTCGGCAGCCGTGCGCCATGAACCATTTGTGCACGGCTGGAGCGTTGCAGCGCCGCTCTACACGGCTGTTGAACTACACCAGAGTATACCCCGTACACCTGTTGTACTGAGTCTTTTCAGCAGCGCAGAGATAACGCGCGGCTCGGGACCAACCCTGTTCCTCGGCGCAGGACTGGGGATTCTGTACTGACTATTACAGGTTGATATACATAATCACCAGGATTGCAAATATCACCGTCAGTATAGCCGCTGTTAGATGCCACACCCAACCGGGAATCTCGCGCGCTCTGTAGTATCGGCGTCCACGCCGGGGGGGGCTCTCATCGCCGGCAACGTCGCCGACAATTTCCCAATCACCGGCACCTGCTGCCGCAGTGCCGGATGCGTTGCCCGATGCGTAGCCGCACCTGGGGCAGCCAAAGGTGAACATACGAGCCTCATCGGTATACAGGCACTGGGGACATCTGACCGCCGAGAAGAATCGCCCGCACGCTGGACATAGCTTGGCGTTGGCTTTCACTTCCGCGGCGCAGTTCTCGCAGTAGAAACGACTGCGTTTCATACTGAGCCGGCTTTCACAGCCCGTCGATCGAGCTCAGGTAGATCCTCGCGTGATAGAACTCTTCGTGGCGGCCGGCACCAGAAAACCCGGTCGCAATGTCGGCAAAGGCGTTGGGTAAACGCTGGCCGAGGATTGCTTGCGGAACCAGATCGTAGCGCATCTGAGCCTCCAGCAGAAACCTGTCGGAAACATAATTGCCGATAACCCGCGGTTCATCGCTGCCCTCAGTCCAGAGTAAGACCCACCCCGAACCGTCGGTGATGGGAATCTCAACGGTATAGCGGGCGCTCGGCTGCCGACCGTCCCGGTAGAAAAAGAGGAACAGCGACATCCCGGGTGTCAGCTGCGAGTGGCTGGACAGTTTCAGATAGACCGCCCGCTTTCCCGCTACTGCCTTGACGGTATCCAACTGTGTACCACCGCGCCCCCAGAAATGCGACCTGCTGAGCGCGACGCGATCGCGTCCGTCTTCGGTTTGCAGTACAAATTCTGCAGGCTGGATCGGTTGCGCAAAGCGAACCAGTGGAAGATGCGGCTCCCAGTCAAGATAGCGATTATCGAGGATAATCGGCTCGTCACCGATACGTGCATGCCACGGCCGAATGCTGAGCTGTTGCCCGGCTTCGTCGAGCAGCACGTGTTTGCGCGAGATCACGATTGTGCCGGCGTGCGAATCCACCTCTACTGCAGCAACCGGATACGCCGGCTGACCGGGACGGACAAAGACGCCCACCAGATAGGCGTTGTGCCGACTGCCAAGCAGCGGACTGACCCCTCCAGGTGGTACCATCTGTTCCAGTTCCGCGGTATCGCGCAGGATCGCCAGCGCTCCGGCAAGCGAGGCGGTCAGACGCTCGTAAGCGTCGGATTGGCGTTGCACCACGGTAAAAAAGAAGGGCGCATCTTCATCGTTCTGCAACGTAACCGTGTCAGCTGCCAGCGGGAACAATACGCCCGCGGTAAACAGCATAATGGCCGCTGCGTTGAGGATCGGTTTCATGTTCTTCATATCGGCACTCCTGCTCCGGCGCTTCACTTCTTACGAATAGCCAGGATGGTCAGATCGTCGTACTGCTCGTCCTCGCGAATGAACGAATACTGACGGTAGGCTTGTTTGCCTCCGGACTCTCCACCTTGCAGCGGATGGTGGAAGTAATCAGCATACTGCCGGAAATGAACCTTCAGAAAATCATCGATTACCGCGTCGATCCGGATTCTGTCATCCCGACCGGCCTTGGGGTCAGGCACCAGCCGAAACACTTTCTCCACCGCAATCAAAGCAAGCACCATGTTCTCAGCGGTAACGTCAATACTCGAGAAGTCAAAACAGAGCTCTCCTCCATTTGGATCCATAAGCTTGTGCAGGTAGTAACGGCCCCGATTCTGCACTGCTGCGGCAACGTCATGGATGCGCGAAATACCAAACTCTTCGTCTTCGACCCCCTCCCCGACTGCCTGCGGCACCCGTCCTGACGACAGGTCCTCGCTGGTTACCGCGTGAACCGTGTAGTCAGGATTGCGAAGTATGCGCTTACTCTCCTCGACCCCGTCAGTGAAGAACAGCAGTATGTCGCCGGACTTCAACTGTATCTTCATTTCGGGAAATCCCCGTGGCAGCATCACGCTCGAGAAAACTCCGGCCGCCGGCGCGTCGGGCATCGTGATCTGGTTCACCTTCTTCATCTGACTGTCGGCGATGTGCAACTGATTGTCACCCGCGTTACACATGACGATGTCGCCACTGGCTACGTTCAGAATACCGAGCGTGAACGCCGCAAACTTGCCCTTGAAGCCCATCTCCTCCAGCGTATCGTTGATCTGAACCACCAGATCCGAAAGTGAAGCCTGGCGCCGCTGCCCCGACCAATCACGAAACCAGGTGCTGAAAATGGTTGCGACCTGCACCATTATGAGCGCGGCGGCAACGCCTTTGCCCGAGACGTCGCACTTTATAATTGCGTAGTGTTTCTCATCGAGCTTGACGTAGCTGAAATAGTCACCCGAGACTCCCTTGGCGCCCTCGTAGTAACCGGCAAACTCCGCAGCCGGAAGATCTTCATAGGCGGTAGTCAGCTTGCTTCCGCCGTCGGTCTTGAGCGGAATAAACATCTGCTGAATCTCTTTGCCCATGACGAGATCCTTGTTGGCCTCGGCTGCTTTGACCAACCCCTGAGTCATCGAGTTGATTGTGTCGGCCAGTACCGAGAGCTCATCGCGGGACTTGACGCTGATGCTGTGACTTGCCAGCTGCAGCTTGTCCTCGGTATCGCGAATTACCTCCACCCCGCGCACCAGTCGGCGGATCGGGATGACAACGATGGTAGCCAGCAGCATCGCGCCCAGAATACCGGCAATCACCGCGCCTAATGCCACAAATGCGGTGCTGATAATCAGCTCTCGCCGTGCATCGTCAATCTCCGACAGAATGAGATCGGTTGAGACGCCCATGCGTACCAGTCCGCGATAATAGCGCGCCAGTTCGGGGTCTTCTCCCGGCTGATAGAAGACAACTGGCCGATAGAAGTAGTATTCGCGTTGATCGCGGCTGAGATCTTCCGGGTCGAACGCCGGTACACTATTGACTACCGCCCCTACACCGGTGAGCACCTGATTGATCTGGCGGCGCAGGTCACGTTCAGCGTTGTTGAGCTCGATCAACCGCGGATCGTCCTCATCAACCCCGGCACCAAACAGCTGCGCCAGCTCCTGCGTCACCTCGTCCAGTTGTCGCGGCGCATCTCCAAGCGAAACGCGCGCCGTCTCGTTAATCCGGCTCTCGAGTTCTTCTACCCGATCCGCCACATCGTCTTCCAGGCGGGACTGCCCGGCGATGAAGACCGGTGTTGTCAAGGTGCGCTGTAGATCCGGAAGCGGATCGAGTCCGTTTCCGCCCCTGATCAACGGATCGTTGGTGGCCCATACCGCATCAAAGCCGTCGCGGTCCTGTGCCTGGCCGCTGATCGTAATGAACGCAACTTCGGCCATGACCTCGCTCTGATCTGCCAGTACTTCGAGGTCGATCCGGTTTGTTGCCGGTGTTGTCAGCAACTGCTCGGCTCTTCCGCTGACGCTCTCGAGCAACACCTCGATGCGCTGTTGCAGCCCCCGTGCCAGGATGTTCTCCTGCCGCTGCAGCGCCGCGTTGCCGACAAAGAACGCCACCGCAACCACCACAGATGCAACCAGTACTACAACAAAAAACGCGAACTTGACCCGTAACCCGAGCCCTCTCTGCTTCATTGTGCGAATCCTCTTCTCCTGCAATTCTCGCGGTCCCACCTGGCCTGTGATCAGCGCGTGCGCCTCGACCTCAAGCGCGCGCCCCTCCTGAACCACCGCCACAATCCGTGTCGACGAAAACAGCACCGCCAGCACCATGAACAGCAGGACAACCCAGGTCGTGATGTCGGTTACTGCGAAGTGGAACAGACTCGGTGGAGTTATGCGGTACTCCGGAACAAAGCGCACCGTGTAGTCCCCAAACGTAACCGTCCCGGCCGCCTCAAACGCAAGTCTGCGCGGCGAGAAATAAATTCCCCGCGTAGGGTGATCGATACCAAAACGGTACTCGCCGGTGCGCACCAGATCAATCATCAGGTCCGATATCAGGCGGTCATTCTCCACGCGAAAATCACCATCTTCGCGGCTGAATACGTAGTCGTAGGGTTCACTCCCATCACGGTCCACAATAATTCGCTCAACGGTACCTTGCGACGTAAATCCGCGCCCGGCGATATCAACCACATAACGGCCGAGACGGTCCTGGCGGGCGGTCAAATTGTGCACTTCGGTTACCGGAATGTACTTGTTCAAGCGCAGAAATATGGTTTCAGCCTCGCCGACGTTGCCTACATCGTCAATCGCCGCTACCGACAGCGCCCACAGACCGTTATCGATGTTGCGTTGCGATAGTTGGGTATCTCTGGTCTGGATGGTTGGCGGCGGATCGCGCAACGCCACGGTCTGCGGATCGAACTCCAACCCGCCGGGACCGATACGCTGCAAACTGACGCTGTAGCCGGCAACATCGTCGTCATCAGGTGGCTGCCACTCGATGGTAAAGGTATTTGAACGCAGAAACCCGGCGGCATCCAGCGGCGGCGGCTCAAACGTCACCCGGCCGGGAGGAGTGGTATCGCGCTCAAAAAGCAGCGTGACCGGCTCCGACCAGTTTCCGGCCCGATCAACCGCAGCAATGCGGAAGAACCATCGGCCGTCTTCATCGGTAGGCAACGCTGCGCTGCGCTCACCGGCGTCGGCTACCGCGGCAGGTGGCAGCGGCGCCTGTGGATCGCGCGACCAGACCCAACTGTAGCCGGCGATACCCGATGGATCGGGGGCGGGGTTCCAGCGAAAGCGCGCCACCTCGTTGTTACTGCGGCGGCCGAGCACAAAATTTTCCGGGAATACGATCGGCGGTGCGGCGCGCTGATCGGGTTCCTGATATACAAGCGCGGTGCGTTGTGCGTCGCGCTGCTGCTGCCAGAACAGGTGCAGTCGATCCCGGTTGACCACCGCGCCAGCAAAGGTTGACGCACCCGGCCCCGGGCTCAGGTTGCGCGATCGCCACACGCCGCGCTCTTGTGTGCTGATATAGACGTTGGACTCACCAAATGGATCGCTGAACCACAGTACGTAGGTCTGGTCCTCAAAGGTGATGATCCGTGGGTAACTGGCCTCCCGGAAATCCAGCGTCACGTTCTCGATGGGCCCGACACGCACCCCGTCGCGATTGAGCGCCGAGAGATAGATCCTGGTCCACCCCTCTTCGGAGAAGCGTTCCCAGGCAACCAGTAATCTGCCGTTGGATACGTGCAGATGCGGACGCTGATTATCGTAGCTCTCCGCCTCACCGCCTTCCCATGGAGCCACAAAATTGCTGATCGGCCGTGCATCGCTCCAGCTGCGCCCACCGTCTTCGCTGTACTTGCTGTAAAGCTCGTAGGTGGCGCGGCGCAGCGGATCGACGCTCTGGAACACAACGTAATCGCGGCCGCCAAACGACGCGTGCGTTGGAAGAAAACTGAAGCCGAGATCAGAGTCCCTCTGCAGCGGCTCCAGACCGCTCCACTCGCTGCCGCTGTCCGAATACGCGTAGAGCACCGATTGCGTTGCACCAATGCTCTGATTGACAAAGAGCATCAAGCCGCCGTCTTCTCGCAGTGAGAGTCTTGGCGAAACGCTTGTCACCTCGGTTTCAAAAACCACCACGGTTTGAAAGGAGTTGCCGCGATCGGTAGAGCGTACCACGCGTGTTTCCGATGGTGACTCCGCCAGAACAACGTAGATATCACCCGGCGGTGTCATCACTGTTGAGAAAGCATCCGGCGGTGACTCGCGACGAAAACGTACCGGACCGAGCACCCGTCTGTTCTGGTGCCAGCTTCGTCCATCGTCGCTGACCGCCACGGAGAGGTGCAGCTCACCTTCGTTGTTCTGCCGCGCGCTGACCTCCTGGTAAACCAGCGCTATCATGCTGCCGTTTGACACAGCACGCGGGAAGTACGCCGAATCGCCCACCAGGAAGCGCGGTTCTTCAAAGAACAGTCCCTGGTTCTCCAGCGAGAGCTGCTGCGCCGCCAGCGGCGGCAGCAAGAACAGCGCCAGCAACAGCACTGCCAGAGTAACGGCGCTGCGCCGTGTGCAGAATGTCTGCTTACAACGGTAAATGGTAGCCACGCTGTCAGATCCCCAGACGGTTGGCGATACGTTGCCGCAGGTTCAACAACGGAGGGTAAAGACGATTGTTCTCGCTCTGCAACAGTCTCTCGACAATCGCGAACGCCTGCGCCACGTTGCCTTCCACAAAAAGCGTTTCAGCGCGTCGAAACTGCTGTTCATCGGCCGACGAAAGCGCTACCGCCGCCTGACCTCCGCTACCGATGCGCAGGCTATCGAGCAGAACCTTTGCCTGATTGTTTTCCGGATTCAGCGTGACTGCTTCCTCCAGAACCGAGATTGCCGCACGAACCTGCGCTGTACCACCGGCCGCAGCGAGATTCTGCGCCTGCTGCAACAACTGGTTTGAACGCGCGATCTGCGCCTGCGTCACCGGATCGGGGCGGATTCCGAGGCTGATCTCGAGCTGTTCGATGCGTGAGCGCAGATTGGGATAATCCGGATTGATTGCCTGCAGCGCCTGAAGGTCTACGAGGGCCTCGGTGGGGTCTTCGTTGCGCCGTGCCCACGCCTCATCAACCCTATTGCGGAACAGCGCGTCAAAGTCATCGGCCTCTACGATACGCAGAATCTCCAGCCGCAACAGGCGCGCCTCCCAGTTGTAGGGTCTGACGGCGGTGACGTTCTGTAGATTCTGCTCGGCACGCGACAGAAACGGCTGCGCGGCCGCGAGGCTGTTGTTGCGTATGAGATCCTGCGCTCGGTCGTAGTCGTTCTGTGCCAGATTCAGGTAATTACTCAGCACCGGATAGAGCGGTTCGGTGGAAATGAGTGTTCGACGGCTTTCCATGGTAAGAGCAGCGCTCACAAACCGGTCCAGCCGTTCAATTTCGGGGTTTTCATCCACGTTTGTCCGTGCCCAGGTATCGCGAGCCTCGTTCAAGACCGATCGCGCCGAGCGATACTCTTCCTGTCGATAGAGGTTGTCCGCCTGATCGATCAGCTCACGTACACGCTGAACAATCACTTCATTCTCGGCTTCCTGCAATCGCACGCCAAGCGCTACGATCCGCGCATCCGCCTGTTCCCGAAAATCCTCGTCCTGCTGTATCTCCAGCGACTCAAAGTAGGCTTCACGAGCCTGCTGCCACAGATCACCGGCGCGTTCAACGTCCAGAGCCGCCAGCGCCTGCTCGGTCTGTGCAACCAGCTGATCCCCGCGCGCTCGAAGCTCGGTTGCGCCGGCCAAGCGCTGCTCAGCGGTGTCAATCGCGTTTGCCACGTTGTTCTGCAGGCTCTCCAGCTCAGCGAGCAGCCTCTGTGCATCCGCAAGCGTACGCGACACCTCTTCATCACGGCGCACGTATTCGCGTTCATCAGCCAGCGCTTGAATCAGCGACTCGGTATCCGCGCGCAGCTCTTCAATCCGGCTTGCGCTCTGCTGCAGGTCTGCGAGAGCTTCGCGCGGATAGCGATACACCACACTGGCTTGCTCATCGTTCTCATCCTGATTCTCGACGGTCTGTTCGACGCCTTCGATGCGCTGTACGGCAAACTGAAGACCGTCACGATTGCTCTGATACCCCTCGCGCAGGCGATCATAGCGCAGCGAGCCAATGCGGCGCACTGTTTCGATTTCCGCCGACCTCACTTCAGTATGGCTGTCTGCCAGCTGTTGGGAGGTCCGGCTGACAAGCTCCGCGGCACCATCGGGAAAAGATGGCTGTTCAACCGGGTAGCGGGAAACGGTATTGTCCCACTGCTCGCGCTGCTGGTCGAGCACCTCCACTGCATCAGCCAGCTGAACGCGCCTGAGGTTGAGCTCTTCGACGCTCTCAGCGCTCTGCTGCAGCGCACTGTCCATCGATTGCAGCCCCACGGCAAACTCAGCTAACGTCTCGGCGCCACGATATGCCGCATGATGCAGCAGATAGACCTCGCGCGCGGTCTCGCTCAGGCTCTGCAGTGCAAACTCCAACTCGTCGGCTTCCTCCGGCTGGACTTCACTACCGGCCACCGACATTGCCATGGCAAACCGCGACAGCTGCTGTATATCGAGGTAGTGCTGCCGAGCCTCGCTCCAGCGCCGCGCCGAGTAATCCGCCTGCGCCAGGCTTTGCAGATCTTCCCGGGCAGCCTCGAATGCAACGCTCAGCCGTTGCTGCCGGCGTTCTCGTATCAGCCGTTGTGCACCCAGTATCCCCTCGCGCTGTTCTACGCCGCGGCGGCCTGCAATAAACTGCTCCAGCAGCACCATGTGCCAGTCCACCGGATCATCGGGGAAGAGCGCGGGCACCGTAGCGCGATGGCCGCTGATCGTTGCGGCGGCTTCCTCGGTCAGGATTTCACCCTGCCGTGACGCGGCCTGCAGTTCGCCGAAGACTTCCAGCGAACCCTCAATGCCTTCAAACGCAAGGCTGTCGATTTCCTGCAGCAGCGTTTGGTACGCGGTTTCAAACTCCTCAACACGCTGCTGGAAACTCACCGCCTCCCGGCGCACCTGTGCAATTGCTCTGTCAACCGAACCTTCGATCATGTCGGGATAGTCGCGCCGTTCAAAGGCATCGCGTTGCAGATCAAAGCCGTCAAGGTAGCGTTGCACCGCGGCGGCGTAGCGCCCGTCCTGTAACAGCTCGGCGGCTTCGGTCATGATGCCGTCGGCCACGCTTCGGTCGTAGGCAAGTTGTGCAACCACGCGCGCCAGATCCACCTGTTGCGCAATACGCACATTGGGATGGCGGTCGAGCGCTTCCATCTCTTCAATGATGGCAAGTGTGGTCACGATATCTTCGGGATTCTGATTCAGGTGCGTCACCAGACGTTCCAGCAGATCGTTGTACCGGCTTCGCACACTGCGGATCTCCGCCAGTAACCGTTCGGCCTCCTCGATTCTGTGGGGACTGCGCCGCACGGTATCCTGCAGCAGCATGATAGCCTCGTTGATCTGACCTTCTGCAATCAGTGCGCGCGCTGCAGCAACCGGATCTTCCCGCTGTCCGGCGCCAAAGAGTGCGTAACCCGGCAAGAGCAACAGAACCAGCGCGATAATGAGCCAGGCAGCACGTGGCATTCTCACCTGCGGCGACAGAAATCCCCCCCTATATAACTATATCACATATCGACACATAAACGTCGATCGTAAAATGCCGATCATCAATGGAACAACGCGTGATGTTGTAGTATGTTACTAGGTGAAAATGTAATGAAAAAGATAGCGTTTGTGGCCCTGACACTACTCTTTACGCCTTTCGTTGTTGCCGGATTCAGCCTTTCCGACATCCCATGGAGTATCGGCGATCAGTTCGGTACAACCCGCGTCAACAATACCGGCTTAACGGTTTTTCCTACACTCGTCATTCCGATGGGCGGCGAATACGAAGCGATGGGAACAGCCTACACTGCAGTTGCCAGAGATGCAACCTTCTTCGATGCCAATCCTGCAGCCAGTTCGCGACTGCAGTATACCGAGCTTTCACTGATGCATAACAATCTGATTGCCGATACCAACATGGAATCGGCTGTCTACACGCTGCGCTACGGAGACCTCGGCCTGGCCGCCGGTGGCAAGTTCCTGCACGTTCCGTTCACCGAATATGACATTGTAGGCGCGCAACAGAACGCAGTGCGCTACACCGAAGTGGTTGCCGGCGCCAACGTTTCCTACAATTTTTTTAACAGCTTCAATTTTCACGGAGTTGCAGCCGGTACGACACTCAAAGTCGCTCACCGCAACATACCGGCCGTTATCGCGCCGGGACAATCGGCCTTCGGGATTATGGCCGACTTCGGACTGTTGTCGCGGTTCAACCTGCTCAAATTCTACCCCTCGCGGGACAAGAATTTTTCGGTAGGCCTGACCGCGCGCAACATCGGTCCACCGGTTCTCGATGAGCCACTGCCGTCCAGTATTGTGGGTGGTATCGCCTACGCTCCGCTCAATCCCCTGCTGCTGGCATTTGACCTCAGCGTGCCGATAATGCCCTTCAGCGATGTCCCTGCCGAACCGTTGGGCTATGCCGGTGGCGTTGCGGTTCAGGTGACTGACTTCTTTGGCGCGCAGACAGGCTTCCTGCTGCGCGGTGGCAATCCGCGCCTCAGCCTTGGAGGCAGTCTTGACCTCAGTGATCTGCGCTTCCAGGTCAATTACACCCTCGACATGACCACTCAGACCGACCGCATCGACCGTTTCAGCGTTATGGCGTCGTTAAATCTCGGTGATCGCGGCCGTGCCGATCTTCAGCGCCGTGTCGAAGAGCACTACCTGGACAGCCTGGTTGCCTACGCTGCCGGAGAATTTGAAGCGACTGTTGCGCTCGCCGAGCGTGCGCTCGAGTTGAATCCGCGCTTTGAACCTGCCGCAGAGACGCGCGACACCGCGCTGCGCCTGCTGTCGCTGCAGCAGCGCCTGGAGGCTATTCGCCTGGGTGAAGAAGATAACGATCTGCCGATCGATCCGGCTGAGACAGACGCTGTTCCTGAACAGCCTTCATCGCCGTAGAGAAGAAGCCGTCAAGTCGCGCATTGGACCATACTGCAGCGCACTAAGGCACCGCTTCAGCGGTGCACCTTGCGTGAGCCAAGTGCGCGTTTGAGCCTGAGGTAGAAACAAAACAACGGCAGATCTATACTCTTCTGCGTTGCCCACTGCCGCACCTGATCCGCAGCTCCGCGCTCTGCGCGCAGCAGCCGCCGCTCCTGGCGGCGAAATCCTCGGTCTGGAAAACGCAGCGACAGGTATTGCAATACCTCGTTGACAATCGGACCCTCTGCCTCTGCAAACGGGTTGCCGCGTTCCGCGAGCAGTGCGTCTATCGCATCCTGCTCGGCTTCGTGCATGTGCAAGCCCTCTTCCAGCAGCTGTACCACCGATGACTCGCTGAACACAATGGTGTCGATGCGCGTGCGCAGCGTGATCCGCTTGCGTTCAACGCGCTCGCTGCCGCGCCCGCGCGCACGCAGCGTTACATAGGCGGCGATGCTCAGCGCGAGCGAAATCAGCAGTTCATCGAGCACCGGCACCGGGTCTCGCACCACGATTGAGAGGAACAGAAAGCTGACTACAAACAACGCGGCGCTTAGCACAAAGCGCGGCAGGAAGCGCATCTGAGAATCCCACGCTCGCAGAGCGCTCTCTGCCAGCGAATAGAGCTCGTTGCGAAAGCTGGTCAGCGAGGCAATCTCCGGTTCAGCGCCGTAGAGGCCTTCAATGCGGCAATTCTCCAGCAGTTCGAACGTAGTCTGATCTCCGCGCAACGGATGCAGAAACAGCGCAGACCCGTCGTGACGCATGAGGTGAAAGATATGAATTGTTTCCGGGCCGGTCATGCCGATTGAAACATAGCGCCGCAGATTGGGGCTGTCAAGCTGAACCGCGGTTACCAGCGATGATGTACGTCGCGCCGTATATAGCGATTGTACACCTCGCGCACCGCATCCATCTTGTTGTCATCTATTGCAGGAAGATCTGCGGCGCGGATGTTCTGGCGCAGCTGTTCACTGCGCGAGGTCCCGGGAATAACACAGCTGACCTCGGCGAACATCAGTATCCAGCGTATCGCCCACAACGCCAATGGCTCCTCGTCACCAAAGATTTCCTTCAGCGCGTCAACCGCCTGCAGCCCCTGCTCAAAATTCACTCCGGAAAAGGTTTCGCCCTTGTCAAACGCTTTGCCGTCACGGTTGAACGTTCGATGATCGCCCTCGGCAAACGATTGTCCGCGCGTCATCTTGCCCGAGAGCAGCCCGCTGGCGAGCGGCACGCGCACAATCACGCCGATGTCGCGGCGACGCACCAGCTCAAAGAAAAGCTCCGAAGGCCGATGGCGGAACATGTTGAAGATAATCTGGACTGTGGTGACGTTCGGGTATTCTATCGCCTTGATCGCTTCTTCTACCTTTTCCACCGATACGCCGAGGTGCGAGATCTTGCCTTCCGCGCGCAGACGATCAAACTCCTCGAAAATCTCGGGCCGATAGTACACCTCGGTTGGCGGGCAGTGCAGCTGAATAAGGTCGATCTGCTCGAGACCGCTGTTCTTCAGGCTCTGGTCGACAAACCCGCGCATGCCTTGCGCGGTATACCCCTCAGATACGTGCGGTGAGACGAGGCGTCCGCACTTGGTTGCAACGTATACCCGCTCGCTGCGTTTGCTCACCACGCGGCCAACTGCTGCCTCGCTGGCGCCGTCCGAATAGACATCCGCGGTATCGATGAAGTTGATCCCAAGGTCGATTGCTTCGTTCAGAATGCGGTCCGCGGCGGCGTTGTCAAATTTCTGGCCCCATCCCCCGCCGAGCTGCCACGTACCCAGAGAGACCTCTGAAACCTTGATACCTGTCTTGCCGAGTGTTCTGTAATTCATGCAGGCACAATAACACATCTGCGGCAGGGTTGTAAGCCCCGGCGCTTTGCTATAAGAATGAACAAGGTATGATTCTCTTCTGCATCAGGAAAGCCTTCTTCGATTTCTGGGACCATTTTCTGCCGTCGGTTCTGTGCAACCTCGGCTTCATTGTAGTGCTTTCGCTACCTATGCTGGCTCCCGCTGCGGTCGGCAAGCTGCAGCCGGAGCTCGGCATGGCGGTGTTCGCCGTTGGTGTTGTGGTGTCGTTCGTCTACCTTGGTGTAGCCTCTATGATTGCGCGAGACATCGTATCTTATCAGGCCCCCGAGTGGGCCACTATACCGCTCTACGTACGTCAGACCTGGAAAGCATCCGTGGCGCTGGCCCTCATCTATCTGCTGCACATCTTTCTGCTGTCGATAGCCCTGCCGGTATACATCGCTATGGGTACCGTGCTTTCTCTGGCAGCGATGGCCTTTCTCTTCTGGGCCAGTATCATCTGGCTGGTAGCCAGTGTCTTCTACCTGCCGATTCGAGCGCAGCTTGACAGCCAGATTGGAAAGATCCTTAAGAAGAGCTTCCTGATCGTCTTCGACAATACCGGGTTTGCGCTGGTAGTAGCCTTCGGTGCGCTGACCGTGTTGCTGCTGAGTATGTTCACCGCTCTGCTGCTGCCAGGTATCATGGGTGTGCTTATCTGGGTTAACAGTGCGCTCAAGCTGCGCCTCTACAAGTACGACTACCTGAACGAGCACCCAGCGGCCAACCGGCGTCATATCCCGTGGGACGAGTTGCTGCACGACGACCGCGAGCGAGTGGGTAAACGGTCGTTCAGGGGCATGATCTTCCCCTGGAAAGAGTGAGCAATAGCGCGGTTGACGGCTGCGCTCAGCGCGTATCGCGGATCAGCTGCCGGCGGTGCCACCGACCGGCCAGGTAGACCAGCGGTGTGTCGGCGGCGGCTACAATCGCCTTGAGCAGGTAGGTGGTTATCACGATCTCAAACAGTATGTCTGCTGCAAATACTCCCAGGAATGCCGCCAGCGTGAATACCAGCGAGTCAAACAGCTGACTTACCAGGGTGCTCAGGTTGTTGCGAATCCAGATCGCGCGATGGCTCGGAAACAGACGCCGCCAGAACGCGTAGGCCCATACGTCGTGCATTTGAGAGACCACGTAGGCGCTCAGGCTGGCCAGCGCGATACGCGGCAGGAAGCCAAAGATCGTTTGCATGCTGTCGTGCGCAAAATCCCCTGCCGCCGGCTGAAACAACAGCGCCAGGTTCATCAACACGGTGAAACCCACAATCGCCAGGAACCCGAAGAATACCGCCTTGCGCGCCGCGCGCGGTCCGTAGTTCTCCGAGAGGATATCGGTGATCAGAAAAGCCCCAGCGTAGACGATATTACCCAGCGTAGCGGTCATACCAAAGAGTTCAATCGTCTTGACCACCTGTATGTTGGCGGTTATGACGCACAGTACCGTCCAGGCGTAGAGGCCGCCGCGTCCGTACAGGCGGTACACCAGCAGAATGAGGGCAAAATTGACCAGCAGCAGCAGCAGCCAGAGCAGCTCGTTGCTCATGCTTCGCCTTTCAGGCAGGGCTTACCGGCGGCCGCGCGCAGCCGCGGGTAGAGGTACAGACCGTAGAGTAATCTCATATTGCGCCCCCGTGTCCGTTACGCAACGATAGAGCCGCCGCCGGCGACTCTTTAGAATGTTGCAGCCTGCCACTCGGCAAGCTTGGTATGACTATCGGGGACCGTGATCTCCCCGGCGACAACTTGAGCGCGCAGCTCTTCCAACTGCTCCACATATGGCTCGACCATCTCGCGATTGTAGTCGTTGACGGCGTAGCCTACGCCAGCGTCGTCCACGCCGTAACTCTCGTAGCCGCCGGCTACCGAACCGCCGCCGCCTATGAACTCTGATGCCAGCAGATACACCGAGTTGTCGACGCGCTTGAGCATCGAAGTGACAATATGCTCGCCGATCGCGCGCTCCTGCGCCGTGTCGGACTCGGCGTACACCCGCCCCTGGTCAGAGTCTACCCCAATTGCCCAGCGACGCATATCGTAGGCGGCTTTGAACAGTCCGCTACCCGAAGCGCCGGCAGCGTGGTAGATGATCCGGGCATTCTGATTGTACATGCTGATAGCGATACTCTCGGCGGCCTGCGGGTCGTGGAACGCGGTTGGATCCTGGCCAATGTACTGTCCCATCACCATGCCGCTGTCGCGCAGCGCCGGGTTGACGTACATTGCACCGGCAGCAAATCCGCCGTGGAAACGATGAATCAGCGGAATATCCATTCCACCGATAAATCCGACTCTGCCGCCTCCCATGTCCTCGACCATTAGGCCCGCCAGAGCGCCCACCAGGAAAGATCCTTCGTGCTCGGCGAAGGAAATACAGGTGATGTTGCTGCTCGGTTCGAGATCAGGAATGAACCCGTCTATCAGCGCAAAGTGGGTGTCGGGGAAATCCGCGGCTACTTTGCCCAGCGCGTCGCTAAAGGCAAGCCCTACAGCAAACAGCAGGTCGAAGCCGTCTTCAGCCAGGATGCGCAACAGCTGTTCACGGTCCTGCCCACCTTCACGTGGCTCCAAGTACTTCATCTCGACCGTATTGCCAAAGTCTACACCGTCCGGATCATCCGCAATGAATCCGCGGTAGCTTTCGGCAATCCGGACCAGCCCCTCGTACGCCGAATCGTTGAACGATTTGTCGCCCCGACCTCCAACATCAAGCACAATTCCAATCTTGAAATCAGCGGCCTCGGTTTCGGCGGCAGCGTCGCGCTCACCGCATCCGATCAGCGTGATCAGCAGCGCAGCCACAAGCACCACCACCACCATTCGTTGCTTCATCTCTGAGCCTCTCCATCGCAAGCGTATTGATTCATTGCTGTCAACGTAAGTCCCTTGGTTCTGCGCTGTCAATCGAAATATCGAGTCGGCACGCCCTGCGCGCATCGCGCAGGCGGCGTACAAGGAAGTCACGATCCAGGTCAAGCTCGCCTACCAGCTGTTGCATCTGCGTTTCACTGACCAGATTCTCTTCGACAAAGAGAAACAGCAGCGCACGCTCTGCGATGCAGGCAACCCTCAGTGCGTTATTATTGATCTCGTCCGACGGCCTGCCGCTGTTGTAATGCTCAGCGAAACTGCGCTGCAGCTGTGACGCCGACAGATCACCGTGCAGAGCGTACAGCTCCTCGCGCAAGCCTTGCAGATCTCCGCGAGCGGCTGCTGCACCCAACGGCTTCAACACCAGAAATGTGTACTCTTTGCCGGGAAGATAGTGATGCAGATCGCAGCGGGTGCAGTAGTTTGGCTCGCGCGAGTCTTCGCGTCGGGCATCACCGCCGACGATTATCAAGGGATCAAAGTAGAGCGCCGGGCACTCGCGGCCGTCCACATGGTAGTAGCGATAAATGTAGAATGAGTCCGTCGTGCAGTCACTGTGCTCGCAATACGCGGTCAGCGGAAATACATCGGTAGCAAGGTCGAGCAGAAGCCTCGCGGAAGCGTTGAAAAATGATTTGCGAAAATTGAGAATCAGCGTAGGAAAGATGAATATCAGGCCACGCTGCTGCGACTCGCGCCATACCCGCGACGAGTACTCGGTTTTTCCCGAACCCATCGGCCCGATAACCAATATGCGCCTCGAACTCCGTACAAAGTCAAAGTGATTGAATGCGTGGTGAATCTTGAGTTCGGGAAATCCCAGACTCTTGAGGAAGAACGCCGTGTCGGAATCGAACGCGTGATCGGGCACCATGAATCCTTACTGCTGCGAAACTCCCTTATACCGCAGCAACGACGCGCGTTGCAACACGCTTTGCAACGCGCGTCACTCAGATTACCTCGATATCGAGGATCGAGCAGAGATCCTCGAGCAACGAACGGTTGTCACCGTAGGAAATGATGTAGTGCTGGCTCAATACCTGCTGGATGAAGTCATCGGTATTGCCGTCGAAGACCAGGTCAAGACTCGGCAGTTGCGGAGCCGGAGGTGCCCACCCGGCCTCTTCCCAGCGGATCGGATCCTGAGCGGTCACGTTCATGATGTGCAACGCGTAGCGGTCACCGCTATAGCCCAGGCGAGCAATGGTAGCCGGACCGGTCTTGAGCTTGGAAACATTCAACAGCCCCTCCCCGAAATCGCCAAAAGCGTTGGGGAAGATTGTCACCTCTCCATCCACTATCTCGCGCGGGACGTAGTCCGGCACTCCCATCAGGGCTCCGCGGTCGAAAAACTCGTAGAACTCGAGGTACGCAGCCACCTGCCCCGTCAGATAGTGCACCATCAGCTGCGTAACTGCGCCCATGCTGTCGTTCTCCGGCACGCTACAGACGCTCATCTCGTCATGCAACAGCGTCATAGCTCCCGCCGGGGCAAAACCCAGCAGTTTCTTGACACCGTCTACATCGCTGTAAGAAAAGGCGCCGTAGCCCCGTTCTTCGATCTTGTTACGAATCGCCAGATAGAGCCTGACCGAGTGCTCCAGCGTATCCGGTGCTGGTTGCTTTTTGAAGACCCAGCGCCGGCTGACATCCTGTACGACCTGTCTAACCAAGGACGTATCGAGGTGCTCCATCATCTGCTGAATTTCGAGCAGGTCGAAGTGCTCTATCTCCGGGCCGATGCGGCTCTTCAGCGACACCCCGTCGTACAGCGTGCCGTAGAGCCGCATGTCACGAAACCCGGCCATACCGATCCGCGCACCGCGTAGCTTACGCGCAGCATCCGCGGCACGGCAGTAAGACACGATGCTGTCCACGGGAAGCTCCTGTCCGCGGCGGGTCAGCACATACTTGAACGTAAAGCCCATATCGGACATCGGTTTACGCAGTGCAGTAGTCCCGGCCTGATCAGCCGTGGTGACAAATCGCTCGCCGTCCTGCCAGCCGCTGAGCCCGAGCAGAATCATCGGTCTATGCTTGAAAGGCTCAATCACCGAGATAACTGCCCAGCTGGGAATCCAACCGGCTATGCAGACAATCAGTACGCTGAAATCCTGCTGAGACAGTTCGGCAACCGCGCGCGCAGCTTGTTGTCCGCCCGGATCATCGGCCACTGCAGCGGTGGACAACAGCTCTAAACCGGCCTGCTCGAGCTGTGCCATAACCGTTGCACAGCGCGTATCGATGAACTCGCGCGGAGTATTGACTTCACCAAAACCGACAAATCCAGCCATCACTCGTGTTTGATTGTTCATGATTTTCCCCCAAACGTTGGTAGTAGCATCGTGTTCAACTTCAGGTATTGCTGATACGTGTCCGCGTAGCTCTGAACCAGTTCCGGCTGCGGCGCGAATTCGCCGCGCATTCTCACCATCGCCGCCACCGCCTCATCCAGGCTTGCGTAGATACCGGCCCCTACCGATGCAAGAACCGCCGCGCCCAGGCAGGTTGACTCCTGCACCTCCGGTGTCACGATAGTGCAATTGAGAACATTGGCCTTGATCTGCAGCCAGAAATCGTTACGAGCGCCGCCACCCAGTGAGCATACCCACCTGGAGGTCAGGCCGAGGGATTCCAGCATATCCAGGTTCTCCTTCAGCATGAATGCAACCGATTCCATGATAGCCCGCACAATATGCGCCCGTGTATGCCCCAGGGTCAGTCCATAGATGACACCGCGCGCAGCGGGATTGACCTGTGGGCTGACCGCACCGCTGAAATGCGGCAGCACGATCAATCCCTCACTGCCGACCGGTACCTGCATCGCTTCGCGACCCAGCTGGTCGAATGCGGCTCCTGCGCCCAGTTCATCGCGAAACCAACGCAGAATCATCCCGGCGGTTGGAACCCACGGCAAAACCACAAACGAACCGGGCAGCGCGTGACGATAGAGTCCGACCCGCCGTTGCGGATCGTAGAGTGGTTTGCTGGAGGTGGCACAGATCCCCAGCACCGTACCGGTGGTCTCGGTAATCGATCCCGGCACCACGTTGCCGGCGCCGACCGCCCCGGTGACCTGGTCTATCGGGGTAGTCACTACCGTGGTAGCGGCTTTCAGGCCAATCTGAGCGCGGAGCCTGATCCCTTGGATTGCGGAAAACCGCAGCTGAGGCAGCTGCGAGCGCGAGATGCCAAGAAACGCCAGCATCTCGTCCCACCAATCTGAACGCGTCAGATCGTAGTATAGCGTCGACGGATTGATGGCATGGTCGGTTACGTACTCACCGGTAAGCCGGTAGATGATGTAATCCTCCACCATCAGAAAGACAGCGGCGCGGCGAAAGACCTCCGGCTCGTGATTGCGGATCCACAGAATCTTGGCCGCAGTCCATCCCGGCACGATCTCGTGCTGACCGGTACGCCGATAAACCTCATCGGAATCGAAAGCCGCCGCAATCCGGTCTGCCTCCTCGACAGCGCGATTGTCCAGCCACACGATTGCTTTGCGCAACGGGTTACCGGCTTCGTCGAGAACGATCAGGGTTTCACCCTGACTGGTAACACCGATCGAGACCACATCCGAGGCCGAAACCGCGGAGCTGTCGATGATCGCAGCGATAGCCGCCTGGGCTGCGGCCCAGTACTTCTCGGGGTCAATTTCCAGGATATCCGCACGCGGCTTATCCAATGTGTACTCTTGCGTCGAGAGTGCTGCAAGCTGTCCGGAGAGATCGAACAGTGCGGCCTTGACTGCTGAGGTGCCGATATCCAATGCCATCAGGTACTGCATACGTTTTGTCCACCGTTTAAGAACAGTTCGATCGTTGCGGCTGATGGTAACAGAATAGCGCTGCACCTGGCAAGCACAGATTGCCGATACGGCTCAGCCACCGCGTGGGTAGCACTTTACGCAATAAACATAACCCGATACTCTACACTATATGGGAAAAGTACTGCTTGTTTCCAATCGTCTTTCCACCTCGGTCAGCCTCGATGCCGACGGACCGCATTTCTCACCCAGCATGGGTGGCCTGGCTACCGGACTGAGTTCGCTTCACCAACAGGAAAACAGTCTGTGGGTCGGCTGGACCGGAGTTCCATCGGAGAGCCTTTCTACCGAAATGAACCAGGTCATCTCCGACCGCTTGCGCCAGGAGCACAAAAGTGTGGCGGTAGCCTTGACCGAGGACGAGATCGAGCAGTTTTACTTCGGGTTCTGCAACAACATCGTCTGGCCGCTGTTTCACTATTTTCCTACCTACGCTGACTACAGCGAGGAGCTCTGGCAGGCGTATCGCAGCGTTAACGAGAAGTATTTCAACAAGGTACTCGAAGTTGCCGAGGAAGACGACTTCATCTGGGTCCACGACTACCAGTTGATGCTGCTGCCGCAGATGCTCAAGCGAGCGCTGCCCACCGCGCGCATCGGTTTTTTCCTGCATATTCCGTTTCCGTCATACGAAGTATTCCGGCTCTTACCGTGGCGTGAACAGGTTCTGGACGGCATCCTGGGTTCCGACCTGGTTGGCTTTCACACCTACGACTACGCTCGCCATTTCTTGAGCGCGGTCCGCAGAATTCTCAGCGCCGAGCACCAGATGGCCAACGTCAAGTATGCCAATCGGATGATCAAAGTCGACGCCTTTCCGATGGGCATCGACTATCAGAAGTACGCCTCGGCTCGAGAAAAGCCCGCGGTGCAACAGGAAATAGAGAGCATCCGCCGTGAGCTGGACGGACAGAAGATTATCCTCTCGGTTGACCGCCTCGATTACAGCAAAGGCATCCCGATGCGCATCCGCGCCTATCGTCTGTTCCTGCAACAGAACCCCGATTATCAGGGCAAGGTCACAATGATCCTGATTGTTGCGCCCTCGCGGACGGCGGTACCGCACTACCAGGAACTGAAACGCGAGATCGAAGAGCTGGTAAGCATCACCAACGGTACCCTTGGCCGAATCGGGTGGACACCAATCTCTTACTTCTACCGGCCGTTCCCATTTGACCAGCTTACCGCCGCCTATACCCAGGCCGACGTACTGTTGGTGACGCCGCTGCGCGACGGGATGAACCTGATAGCCAAGGAGTACGTCGCAGCCCGCAAGGACTACCGAGGAGCAATTGTGCTGAGCGAAACCGCCGGCGCCGCGCGCGAACTCGGTGAAGCGATCACCATAAACCCCAACAACGAGCCGCAGATTGCCGCTGCCATCCGCGAAGCTCTCGAAATGCCGCTTGAAGAACAGGAGCAGAAGAACCGGCTCATGCACGAGCGACTCGAGCTGTACGACATCCACTACTGGGCCGGCGATTTCATGGATAAGCTGGTGGCAGTAGCCGAAATGCAGCAATCTTTTGCCAAGCGCGCGTTTACCGAGAAGCAGAAGGAGCGCCTGATCGCTGATTATGATGCTGCCTCCAGACGCCTGATCTTTGTGGATTACGACGGCACCCTGATAGACCACGAGCACCGCGCCGGCAAGCTCAGCAGCGAGAGCATCGATGACATTGCCGCGTTGGCTGCCGATTCACGCAACGAGGTTGTGGTGATAAGCGGCCGACCCAAGGACTACCTGCAGGGAGTGTTTCGTGATCTGCCGGTTGGAATCATTGCCGGTCACGGCATCTGGTACAAAGGCAAGAGCGACAAATGGCACACCACCGAGCAGGTCAACGGCGAGTGGAAAGAGACTATCCTGCCGATCCTGCGGCTCTACTGCAATCGGACCCCGGGCACCAAGGTCGAGGAGTCTGACTATTCGCTGGTCTGGAACTACCGCCGCGCACAACCTGAACTGGCGGCGGTGCGGCTCGGCGAACTCAAGGACGCCCTGATCAGCTTAACCACCAATCACGACCTGTCGATCCTGGAACGCAACTACATCCTGGAAATCAAGCACTCCAACGTCAACAAAGGACGCGCCGCTGTGGCGTGGTACGAAGGCGGCAACTGGGACTTTGTGATGGCTATTGGCGACGACTGGACCGATGAGGACATGTTTGCCATGCTTTCGGATGAACAGTATACGATAAAAGTCGGTATCGACCTGTCGCAGGCGCGCTTCTTTGTCCACTCCACCGAGGATGTACGCAAACTGCTGGGTGAGCTCGCGCGCCACTCTCGCGCACCGCAGTAGCGGCGTCGCACGCCACGCGGATCAGTTCAGTGCTTCGTCTATAACCGGATTGCGCAGCACGCCGATTCCTTCGATCTCCACCTCAACCACATCGCCCGCGGCAAGCGGTCCGACACCGCTTGGAGTACCGGTGAGAATGATATCCCCTGGTTCAAGGGTGAAGTTATGCGAAATGAACGTCAGTAGTTGCGCTATGCCAAAGATCATCTGAGCGGTGTTGCCCTGTTGAACCACTTTTCCGTTGAGCCTGGTCTGCAGCGCAAGCGCCTGAGGATCGCCCAATTGTGCCGCAGGAACTACAACCGGACCGATCGGGCCAAACGTGTCGAATGACTTACCGCGGAACCAGCCCGAGCGATCGCCGTTCTGGATATTGCGCTGGCTGACGTCATTCATACAAGTATAACCGTAGACATAATCGTGCGCGTCACTTTCGTTGATATTGCGCGCACGCCGCGAGATGATCAGCGCCAGTTCGCCTTCGTAGTCGGTGCGTGGCGCCTCGAAGCCGTACGAGGCCACGATGTGCGGCAGGACAATCGGCTGGCCGGTTCCAATCAGCACGTTCGGAGTCTTGGGGAACAGTACCGGCTCAGCGGGTGTATTCTCATCCATACCACGCACGTTTACCGAAAGGCTTTCGGCAATGTGTTCCCTGTAGTTCAGGCCAAGCGCGATGATCTTGCTCGGCGCTACCCGGTACTTGTTGCGGCTTCCCGCAAGCGGCAGTTCAACCATCAGTGGCTCCTTGATCGAATTCTTCCTGCTCATCGAAGGGATGAAACAGACGATAGAAGTGGTCGGGCACAATGAAAGACACCGCCCGCGGCAGAACCGATATATTCACCCGGTAGTCCTGGCCTGGCTCCTGTTCCGCGTGGTGCAGATCACCGTCCACGTGAAAGACAAACGCATCCGGGGATGAGACCTCGAGCTTGGTAAGCTCGTAGCGTTCGATCACACCGCGATTCTTGCCGAAAAGACGTCGGTTTACGCGATCGTGTTTACCCATCCACAGCGCTACAATATTACGTGCCACCCACACTTTGCGCGTGAAATTGAACAGGTAGAGGTCCATGTTGCCGTCGTTGCACACCACGTCCGGGCACACCTTGAACAGTTTGCCGTAATAGGGCCGCGTGCCAACCTCGATCATTGCCGGAGCAGCATCACGCACAATCTCATTAAAGGCAAACTCGGCGTTGACGCGCGTGCCGCGAAAAGCGTACTTGCCGTTGTACATGTGCAAAGAGAAGCGATGGCGGATCCTGGAAATCGGACTGAGAAACACCGCCAGCCCCGACAACAGATAATGGTATCCGCCGCGCGGTGAAATTCTGGTACCGTCATCGAGTTTGCGCGTCTTCTCGCCCCTGGCACGCAGGACCTGAGCGTCAAAACCAAATCCCGCCAGTTGGCCGTACCAGTCCCGCCGGCCGGTTGAAACCCGCATCAGATCAACCGTAATTGTATGACCATTACGCAGACTCTCACCGTAGGCCCGCAGTTGCTTCCAGATACCGTAGGGTACTTCGTAGGAGTCCTGTATGCCGTTACCGGTGCCACCGCGCAGAAACCCAAGCGACTTGCGCCACAACTCGTGGCCGTGCTCCTTCTGACGCATAAACGCGTTGATTGCCGCGTGGGCGGTGCCGTCCCCGCCCCATACCAGCAGATTACGCTTCGGGCCGCGGCAGAAGACACCCACCTGTTCCACAAAATGCTCGGGGCTGCGGCTCTCAATAACTTCGGGTATCGTGACCCGCTTGAGCATGCGGCGCAGGATCTTGACATACTGCGGGTAACGAGAGGGATTGATCAGCAGGGTTGTGGAGCGAAACGGATTGTCCGAATCAGCGACCTGCAGCGTGCCTGACACATCTCCTACTTCGGAGCAAATCCATCGAAGGTGAACAGCTCACATTGAATCCAGATGAAGTTGCCATTCTCCGAGGGCAACAAGAAGCGCGCAGACTCGGTTTCCGCACCCTCTTTGGTGAAAACCGTGACCTTCTCTACCGCCAGCACCGGATAGCTCTTCTTCTTGTCGAACAACTTGCTCATGTTGATATAGTGTGACGACATGTGCGGAAAAAAGTCTTCGAAGGCCTTACGCAGATCGTGCTTCACTCGAACGTAAAATACACCGGTTTCTTGCATCACGTACTCCTTGCTCCGCTGCCCATTATAGCATCTGGTTCACAGCATATGCAACGTCGGTTGCATGCCGGTGGTTGGCGCCGACTGCGATCCCTGGCTATACTCGCGCAGATGGATACTCTTGCAGCTCGTAGCAGAATTGTATTATGCAACCCCAAGACAAGCGCCAATGTGGGTGCGGTCTGCCGCGCCATGAAGACCATGGGTGTCACCAGTCTCGACATTGTATCACCGGCAGCGCCACTCAACGATCACGAAGTTCGGATAACCGCGGTGCACGCCTGGGATATCTATGAGAACGCACGCCGATTTGACACGCTCGCGCAGTCACTATCCGACGCAGTGCTGGTTGCCGGTACAAGCCGCCGTCCGGGCACCCACCGCTCGCAGCCGCGCTACTCACCAGAGAGTTTTGCGCACTACGCGGCCGGCGTCACCGGCGCAGACATCGCAATCGTGTTCGGCAACGAAGAACACGGTCTGACAACCGAGCAGCTTCGGCTCTGTCCGGTTGTGATCGCCATCCCGACCGCACCGACGTTTCCCTCGCTGAACCTATCGCACGCAGTACAGATCATTACCTACGCGCTGTATGTTGCGCAGGATCGCCGGCGCAGCCGCACAGCGGTGAATCAGCAACAACTGGACCACTTGATGGCGGTCATTCTGCAATGCTTCGAGCAGCTCGGGTTCTTCCGCGCCTTTGACAGCCGTGATACGCTGCGTCTGTTTCGCGACATCTTTGCACGCGCGGCCCTGTCCCCGCGCGAAGCCGAACGGCTGCAGCGCATCTTTCACAAGATACCGTTCATGAAAGCCAAGTACGTTGATGCAGAGCACGCAAATGAGTGACGCCTTCACGGTTGTCTTCCAGGACGAGTATCTGATTGTGGTCAGTAAACCGTCGGGAATGCCGGTTGAGAACGATCCCTCAGGCACACCGTCGCTGTTTGACGCGGTGCGCTACCGCCTGACCGGCCAACAGCTGATGTGCGACGGCCAGCGGTTTCTGGGCGTGGTTCACCGCATCGATCAACCCGTTGCAGGCCTGGTAATCTTTGCGCGCACCGAGCAAGCCCTGCGCAGACTGCACCGCGTCTTTCGCGAACGCTCAGTGGAAAAACGCTACTGGGCGGTGGTCGAGGGTGCTCTATCGCCACCGTACGGCAGGCTGGAGCACTACCTGTCAAACGATCGCCAGACAAACCGCGCCCGGGTTCACAGCACTGCGGCAAAAAACCGCAAGCGCGCCAACCTGGAATATCGCGTTCTCGGCCATTCGGACCGTTATACGCTGCTGGAGGTGAATCTGCACACCGGGCGCCACCACCAGATCCGTGCTCAGCTCTCGGCTGCCGGCGCGCCAATCAAGGGTGATCTCAAGTACGGGGCCCGACGCTCGAATCCCGGCGGGGGGATTTACCTGTTTGCGCGCTCGCTGCGCTTCCCTCATCCTGTCAGCGGACAGCTGTTGAGTCTGACTGCCGATCCAGCGCCGGACGTACTGTGGGACCTGTTCCCGCGACCGTAAGACCGCTGGTCCGCCGCCCTGCCGAGAGAAGTTTTCGGCGGTGCTTCTTGCACTTTTGCTCCGCTAAGCCGAAACTATTGTCGTATGCGGAGGTTGATTGCTTCGATGCCCAGACGATCTCTGGTAACACTGCTGCTGCTGGCAACCGCCGCGTTGCTGCCGGCGGACACGCGGCCGTCTGCCTGGACACCGCCGTTGCACTGGGCGGCCGCCCGTGGATATGCCGCGATCGTAGAGCGCCTGCTCCACAATGGGGCCGACCTGGAACAGCGCGACCTCATCGGTCGGACCGCACTGCATCGCGGTGCGCGCCATCCCGAGGTTGTGCAGCTACTGCTCCGCAGCGGTGCCGACGTGTCCGCAACCGACGCGTTTGACAACACGGCGCTGCATCTGGGAGTGCGTTACCAGCCGGTGGTGGAGATGTTGCTTGACGCAGGCGCCGATGTCAACGTGCGTAACCACGTCGAACGCTCGCCGCTGGACTACGCTATCCGCAACGGCGAGAGCCGCTACAACCTGGCGATAATTGAACGCCTGATAGCCGCCGGCGCACGCTGAACACGCACGCTCAGTACTCGTTGATAATCAGAAACTCGTCGAAGCCTTCCTCGGGCCGCGGCAGCTCAACTGCCGCCGAAAGGTTAGCTATGATAACGTCGGGAACGTGTTGTGTCCGCTGGCTGTTGCGTTGGATGCAGAGTTTCAACGGAGTATTGAGGAATATGATTCCAATCGATTTGCGCATCTGGCGTGCCAGGGCCAGATAACTCTTGCGTGACGCAACCGAAACGCTGGTATTATCTACCAGCACTCGCTTGCCGTTGTGCAGCAGGTGCTCCAGAATACGCCGTTCGACGTGCTTGACCAGTCCCTCATCGCTATTGTCAAAGTATTCCTCTTTCCACTCCTGGCCAAACTCGGTCATCTGGTGCAGGTTGCGGCGGATTTCTTTGCGGTTAACGCGCTTGCGATTATCGCGATTGAAGAAACGCCGTGAAAAATGAGACTTTCCAGATGCCGGAAGCCCGCAGACCAGTACTACATCCAGCTCGTAAAACGGTTCAAGTTTCAAGGTTGCTGCTCTCCATCGCGCCGGCTAGAGGTAAGACTCGCCATCGCTGGACAGTCGGATGAACCAGTCCAGCTTGCGATTGCTGGTCTCCACCACACCGCGCTTTTCCGCCGCTTCAACGAGCTTCTTGAACTGGCGGTAACCGTGGGTTTTGTAGTCGACCCCGCGCTGCAGCAACTCCTGGTTGACCTGGCCGAAAGACTTCCATTCATCACCGGCGCTCCTCTTGCCCTCGCGCGCGGCAACCGCGCGCAGCAGCTCAACTATCGGTTCAGGCAGCGGCGGAAGGCTGCCGCCGTTGTCATCTGCAGCGGGGTGCACTGCGAGATCGCTGTCGACCTCTTCAATTTTGACGAACCCGGCTTTGGCAGCGGCCAGTACAAACTGCTTCCAGGAGCGGTAGCCGAGCGCCGACTCGTCGAAAGCCTCGTTCAGCAGGCGCATGCGGATCTTCAACGGCCCCAGCCGCGGTACACGCTTATCGACCAACATGCGGTTGGCGGCCTCCTTCAGCAGCAGAAAGGCGTCTTCGCGGCTGAGCGCCACTGGTTCGGCCAGGCGCGACGAGCTATCAGCGCCGTCACTGCCGCGTTCGGGCTCGGAGGAATCGGTGTCCTCGAGCTGCCGAAAATCGGCATATTCGTCTGCCATCGACAGCAGGTCTTCGTTTGCACTGCGCGCATCGCACACCACCACACTCGAAGCGCCGCGCCGCCTGACGGTTACCAGCAGCGGACGGAAATCCGCGTCTCCGGTGACCAGCACAAATACCTTGACGTGCGGGTAGAGAATCAGCAGCTCGGTTCCGTAGGCAACCAGCGACACATCAGCCGAGTTCTTGCGCGCTTTGGGAACGTGGATCAGCTGGAAGCCGAGCGCAGCCAGATGATTGCCGCAGCGTGTTACGCGGTTGTTAGTCCAGTTTGCAAATGCCACCGCCACGGTCACTCTTCCGTGGGTGCCGGCGTAATCCACGATGCTCTCAATGGTGCCGCTATTGTCACCGGGATTGACGTTCTCGACATCCCACAAGACTGCTACAGACGGTTGATCAAGATCCACGTAACGCTCCTTGCTGCTATTGTATCACGATAATCCGCGCGTGACGTCGTTGGCTGTTGAAACGCCGAGTCAAATATTTGGCGATTCTGCCTGTTTGTGCTATCTTTGCACGTGTGCTCAGGCTTCGATTGTTACCGCTCTACCTGATGCTCCTGATATGTGGTGCTGTAGCCGGCTATGTTCAAGAACCGGCGGCGCAACCGCTTGAGGCCAACGTTGTCACGCGGGTGAGCGCAGCCGGGCGGTTGCAAATACGCGCGCTGGCAGCCGCCTACCCCGATCGCATCGCGGAAACCGCGTTCCGCGACGGTGAATGGGCGCTGCGCATCGATGAGACGTGGTTCTACTGGGCCGACGGCCGGCTGCTTCCCGAACCGGAGCGCTTCAACAGCCGGCTGTACACCCCGATTCGTTTCTACAACTACACGCTCGGTCCGCTGCAGCAGCGCCGGGTTGATGACGAAACCGCCGAGCGACTACGCGCACGCAGTCAGGCACCGGCTGCGCAGGGCCTTCCGCGCCATAACGCTTTCCTGGACTCGCTGTACGGCATCTCGAGCTACCGTGACGCTTCGCAGCATATCGTTGAGATCACCTTCCTCGGCATGAAGACTCGCGCACACCGCATGATTGTCGAACCGCTGGCGCGGGTAGAACGTGAAATCCGCTCGTTGATGATCACAGACCAGACGGTGCGTGATGCCGTTGCAGATCTTCAGCAGGTCAGCACCTTTTCCTGGCGCGAGATCGCCGGAACCAACCGTCGCAGCTACCACAGTTACGGCGTAGCCGTCGACCTCATCCCGCGTACCTACCGTAACCGTTTTGGCTACTGGCGCTGGGCAATGCAGTCCGGGATTGAAGAGTGGTGGGACCTGCCTGCGGAGAAGCGCTGGAGCATGCCGCAGCCGGTCATCGATTCTTTTGAGAAGCACGGCTTCATCTGGGGCGGGAAGTGGTTATCGTTTGATCCGATCCACTTCGAGTACCGTCCTGAGGTAATCCTGCTGTCGCGCTGGCGCGATGCCGGAATTCGCTAAGTCGTCGACTGGGCAGCAAAACCGCGCTATACTCTGCTCATGCACCTCGATCCACCCCGGACAGCGCTGCTCGATGACATAAGAGCCGCCAAGCCGCTGTTCTGGCGTAATCCCAACCGGGTTTCCGCCGCCGCCGCGCTGCCGAAACTCGCGCTGACAGCTGACGATATGTACGCTGCCCAGGCGCGCCTGGAGCGTTTTGCACCGGTGGTCAAGCAGCTGTTCCCCGACACTCGCTCCAGCAATGGCATCATTGAGAGTCCGCTACGACCAGCGCCCACGTTGGCAGCAACGCTGCAGAGCGAGTATCGCCTGCCGTTTACGCCGCGCATCGTGCTGAAGTGCGACAACGAGCTGCCAGTAGCCGGTTCGATCAAAGCTCGCGGCGGCGTGTACGAAGTGCTGTGCTACGCCGAGCGTCTTGCAGTTGAATCCGGTTTGCTCAACGCAGCCGATCTTGCCGCGGCAGACTACCGGCTGTTCAACCAGGACAATGCGCATCAGCTGTTTTCGCAGCACACTATCACCGTTGCCTCAACCGGCAACCTGGGACTCAGCGTAGGCATCACCGGCCGTGCGCTGGGATTCAAAGTGGAAGTGCATATGTCGCACGATGCCAAAACGTGGAAAAAGCGTCTGCTGCGCGAACGCGGTGCCGGCGTCATCGAACATCGCGGAGACTACAGTGCCGCCGTGCTTGCCGCACGTGAAGCCGGCCAGGCCCAGCCTCGTGTTCACTTTGTCGACGATGAACGCTCGCAGGAGCTGTTTCTGGGATACAGTGTTGCTGCTCTGCGGTTGCAGAAGCAACTTCTGCAATTGGAGGGCGCTCAATACCGCGATGCGCCGCTGGACTTCTATCTTCCGTGCGGTGTTGGCGGCGGCCCGGGCGGCGTAACCTTTGGTCTGAAGCACGTGCTGCAGGACCGCGCCCGCTGTTACTTTGCCGAACCAACGCACGCACCGTGTTTCCTGCTGGGAATGCTGAGCGGACGCAGCGGGCTGCACGTCTCGGAGTACGGACTCGATGGGCTCACCGCTGCCGATGGGCTGGCGGTCGGCATGCCGTCACCTCTGGTCCTGCCAATGATGCAACAGTTGCTTGACGGCTGCTACACCTGCGCTGACCAGCAGCTCATGCGACTGGCTTTCCTGTTGTGGCAGGCCGAAGGTGTCCGCGCCGAACCCTCGGCTACCGCGGCGCTTGCCGGTCCGCTGCTGCGTGCCCTTCAGCCGGACAGTGACGCTGATGCCGGCAGCGCAACCCACATCTGCTGGTTGACCGGTGGCGCGATGCTGCCGGAGCAGGATTTCTACGCTATTCTTGAGCGAGGTCAGCGCATCACATAGGGCGGTCGGCGTATTGGCTGATTGTCTGCATCAGCGCTTCAAATAACCAAGTTCCCGCGGCAGGGGGACATTGTTACCGAACTGATCCTCGCCGTATCCGTTGTCGGCAAGTAGTTTCAGGTCATCCAGGGCGCGCTTGTCTCCGTGGAACGTGACACCGATATCGGCACGAATGTCGATAGCTCCTTCGGCCAGTAGTTGTGCCACTGCCCGTCTGGCGTACTCGCCCAGCGACTCGCCCTCGGCCACACTGATGTCATCCAGACTTATGTCCTGCGAATAGATGACCAGCTTCTTCTGGCGGAATAGCGCCAGAAGCATCTCGTATAACGCTCCCGGATAGTCGCCCTCTTGGCCGTCGGGATCGCTCATTTTCACGAGCGCCCGGCCGATTGTACGGCGCTTTATCGCATTAATCCGTTCATTGACGCGGATAATCTCCAGCGGGGCGGAAGCGTCGCAGCGCTCGCCCTCGAGTTCAAGCGTGACCTCGCTGCCGTAGTGACGTACAATACGCGCAATCAGCGTTGAGGGGCGTACGTGAAAGCCCCGATAGGCCGGTGCCGGCAAGGTGATTGTGGTATTCTCGGTATACTGGCGGATCAGCTCGCGGCAAAGATCCTGCGCGCTGGTTGCGTAGAGCATCGCGAACTCCATGGCGTACGATGTGACGATCCACGACATGTCCCGCTGCATCTCTGCAAAGGTTTCGCGGTACGATGAGTCGGCACCGATCATATGACGTTCGTAATGATGAGTCAGACCGGTAATGACTTCCAGCAGATGGTAAACGATAGTAGCGTGTCCGCGCAGGAAGCTCAGTTTCTCGTTGGATTGCTCGAGATCGGTTCCACCGATATAGGAATCGTACAGCGCCTGCAGATTGTGAAACACATCCTCGAAGCGACGGAAGTCTTTCTCGCACGCAACAGCCGGTACACAATCACAGAATCCCCGTTCCTGCAGCGCAGCATACACTCCGCGAAAATCGCTGCCTTCAACCTCGTTCAGAAACGCGGTAGCCAGGCTGACAACGGTCTCATCGGGTTTACGATGTACGGTGTTACGCACCAGGTCGTTGGGAAGCCGCCATGTGACCTCTTCGCTCTCGACGCAGCGAGGCTCGTAGGCGGGAAACTCCGAGTAGAGACCGTACTGTTGCGCCAGGCCTACAAAGGTGTGCAGGACTGTGGTCAGTAGACGGTTGCTGCACTCCAGCGCCGTGCTTGTTGCCTGGTCAACGTCCTCTTCGACTTGCATCAGCGCGTAGAGCGGAATGCTGTACTTGAGGTGCAGCAGCTTGTAGTGCACATCCGAAAAAAGCTTGACCGCGGCAACTCCGCGGCGAAACGGAATCCAGTATTGATTTGTTCGCGCGCCGTAGGCGTCGGCCAGCTCTTCGAGTCGCCCGATTTCCTGCAGCAGCAGTCCCAATGCAGTGCGACCTGGGTGCTGCGGTGATACATCAAGGACGTGCTCTGCAAGCCTTAACGTATGGCGCAGCATGCATCTGACCATGCTGCGAAAATCTTCCTCACCGTGAACCAAGCATCGTTCAGCCATCGTAGTGCAGTCTATCATAAGAGAGTTGAAATAACCATTTGCGTCTACCGATCGTGCGTGCTATAGTAAAGCCATTCCTGCACAATTGTTGTTTTGCTTTGCACAACTGTAAACTCAGGAGTCCATCATAAAGAGGTACCGGTTATGTCTGACAACGCCACAACAACGCAGTCGCGCGCGCGCCCGACCATTGCGGTTATCGGCGCCGGGGTCAGCGGCGCGTGCATCTCCATGCAGCTATCGGCCTATGAAACCGATATTGTACTGCTGGACCGCGAGGCCGATGTCTCCTTTGGAGTGTCCAAGGCCAACTCAGGAATTATTCACGGCGGTTTCCATCATAGCCCAAGATACCTCAAGACGCGTCTGGAGATCCGCGGCAACCAGATGTTCGATCGGTTGCAGCGCGAACTCGACTTTCCATTTCTGCGCTGTGGTATCCTGGTTGTTGCGCTCAGCGACGAGGAGATGAAGTACATCGATCACCTCTACACGCAGGGTGTCGCAAACGGCGCCATCGGCATCGAGATGTGTTCGCGAGAACGCATGTTTGAACTGGAACCCAAGCTCAACAGCGACTGCGTCGGTGGCCTGCACGCACCCGGCGGCGGTGTTATTGAGCCGTACCGCTTTGTGTTCTCGGTGGTTGAATCGGCGTGCAAGAACGGCGTGCAACTGATGACCGACTTCAATGTTGTAGCCGCAGAGCGTCGCAATGACAGACACGTCATTCACGCTCAGGACGGACGCGTTGTGCAGGCCGACTACGTTGTCAATGCCGCGGGCCTGCACGCCGATGAAGTCTCACGGCTGTTCCGGGCCGAAGAGTTTACAATCTCGCCGCGCAAAGGCGAGTACTACCTCTTGGACCGCATGACCAAGGCAGCACCGCAACGGGTGCTTTTCCCGGTTCCCACCCGGATTTCCAAGGGCATGCTGGTCATACCTACCGCCGAAGGAACCGTCTTGATTGGACCTACCGCCCAGGAAATCCAGGATAAGAGCGATCTATCTACAAACGCCGAACAACTCAACCAGATCTTCGATCAGGCGCGCAAGATGATACCCGTTGTATCGCAGACTGACGTTATCGCCGCCTTCTCAGGCCTGCGTCCTGCGCTACAGGACGCGGACTTCTACATCGATATTTCGCAGCAGGCCCCAAACCTGATCCAGGTTGCCGGCATCCAGTCACCGGGGCTCACTGCAGCACCGGCAATTGGCGAATACGTCAAGGATCTGCTCAAAAAGGCCGGTTGCCGCCTGACCGAGAAATCAGATTACGATCCTTCTGTGACCAAGGTGCCAAGAATCCGCGATTTTAGGCCCTTTGAGGCAGACGAACTGCTGCAGAGCAATCCGGCGTACGGCAATCTGGTCTGCCGTTGTGAGACCATTTCCGAAGCTGAAGTAGTTGAAGCGATTCGACGCGGACACACTACGCTCGACGGCATAAAGTACTACACGCGCGCCCAGATGGGCCGCTGTCAGGGCGGGTTCTGCACCTACAGGATCATCAAACTGATCATGCGTGAAACTGGAATGGACTACGATCAGATCACCAAACGCGGCCGCGGCAGCGTGGTGCTCAGCGGTAGACTGTAGGAGAGACAATCATGCAGGAGAAACAGTACGACATCGCCGTGATCGGCGGCGGCGCTGCGGGTATGGCTGCTGCGGTGGAGGTCCGCCGCCACGGGTACTCTTGCGTCATACTGGAACGCGAGAACCAGCTCGGCGGAATCCTGATGCAGTGCATCCACAACGGATTTGGCCTGCAGGAGTTCAAACAGGAGCTTACCGGACCCGAATTTGCCGAGGAGTTCATCGAGCAAGTACGCCATTGCGGCGTGGAGGTCCTCCTCGATACCACTGTTGCCAGTATCGAAGACTCAGAAAACGGCAAGCAGCTCTATTGCTATTCGCAGCACCATGGAATCACAAGACTCACTGTGCGCGCCGTCATCCTGGCGATGGGCTGTCGCGAGCGCAACCGTGGCAACATACACACCCCGGGTACGCGTCCTGCCGGCGTCTATACCGCCGGTCTGGCACAGCGCCTGGTCAACGTTGAGGGCTATATTCCCGGCAAAGACGTGGTAATTGTGGGTTCCGGTGATATCGGTTTGATCATGGCGCGCCGCATGACCTGGGTGGGAGCCAGGGTTCATGCGGTGGTCGAGATCCAGCCCTACCCCTCAGGTCTGACGCGCAATATCGTTCAGTGTCTCAATGACTTCGATATCCCGCTCTACCTGTCCCACGTGGTGTCGCGGATCCTGGGCAAAGATCGGCTAGAAATGGTGGAGATAACCCCGCTGAAAGACGGTATCCCGGATCACGACAGCACGTTTCATATCGCGTGTGACACGCTGTTGCTGTCGGTGGGACTGGTGCCGGAGAATGAACTGGCGCAGGCGGCCGGGATTGAACTCTCAGCTCAGACCAACGGGGCACTGGTCGACTCGACTATGATGACATCCGTAGCCGGGATCTTCTCGTGCGGCAATGTGCTGCACGTTCACGATCTTGCAGACTACGCCGCCGAAGAGGCCAGGCGCACGGGAGCCTACGCCGCCGCGTGGTTGCAGAACAGACCACCACGGCAGCAGGTTGCCATCAGAGCCGGTGCCAACGTCCGTTACGTCAGCCCGCCGAAAATGAACCCCGAACAGCCGGACAAACTCTACCTGCGCGCGCTGATCGTCAAGAATAATGCCCAACTGACGATGAAGCTCGATAATCTGACTGTCAAGCAGAAGAAGCTGCCGCACGTGCAACCGTCGGAGATGGTCAGCGTAACGCTCACCCAACGAGACCTCGAGAAATGGCAACTATCCGCCAATACCGTGCTGGAGGTAAGCATCCAATGAGCGTATCAGACAGCAACCCAAAAGAGATGATCTGCATCAGCTGTCCGATCGGCTGTCGTCTCACGGTCAGCCAGGACCAAGATAAGAACATCACCGTCACGGGCAACAAGTGCGCCCGCGGCAAAGTATACGGAGAGGAAGAGTACCTCGCGCCAAAGCGCATGCTGACCTGCACCTGCCGCACCGACAGTCAAGAGTTTCCGCGTCTGCCGGTGCGGACTCTATCTGCGATACCAATCGAGTACATCGACGACCTGCTGCGTGAACTCTACCGCATGACCGTTGCGCTGCCGGTCAAGCGCGGCCAGCCTCTGATTGAGAACTACCGCGGCACCGGAGTAGACGTACTAGCCAGCATGAGCCTGGATGATCACGGCCGATGAGTACCCTGCGCGAAGAATTAGCCAACAGCGTAACACACGCCGCCGGTACGCTGTTGGCACTATCCGGCGGCGTTGTGCTCATTATTCGGGCAGCCGTTCGGGGCAGTGCGCTGCACGTGGTGACGGTTTCTATCTTTGCGGCAACGCTGGTTCTGCTTTACACATCTTCAACGCTGTACCACGCAATACAGTCTCACGGCGCCAAACAGCGTCTGAAGCTGCTCGATCACGTGGCAATCTACCTGCTGATCGCCGGCACCTATACCCCGTTTACGCTGGTGGGGCTCGGCGGCAGCTGGGGCTGGAGTATCCTGGCGGTTGTCTGGGCTTTGGCTGTTCTGGGCGTAGTGTTCAAGCTGCTTTTCATCGGCCGATTCAGGCGGCTCTCAACCGCGGTCTACGTAGGCATGGGATGGGTGGTGCTGGTGGCCGTGGTGCCGCTGCTACGGGCGCTCGATCCGTGGACACTCTTCTGGCTGGCAGCCGGCGGTATCTGCTACACCGCCGGCACTCTGTTTTACCTCAGCCGGCGCCTGCGGTTTGGCCACTCGATCTGGCACCTGTTTGTGCTCGCCGGCAGCGCCTGCCACTACTGCGGAATCTGGACGATAATCTGATACGCTCGATCTGATACAGCTCAGTAGACGGCGTAGCAGCGAAAACTGCACTCGATTGGACCATTGTACAACGAGGTTTTTGTCTCTGCGCGAAGGCCAATGTGCTTCAGTGCCGGCCGGTTGCCGCTGATAATCCACGCCTTCCAGCCCGCGTAGGACTGCTTCAGGCGGTCTCCAATTGCAGCGTAGAGTTGATCTATCTGCGGTTCGTGCAGACGTTTACCGTACGGTGGATTGATTAACACCACCGGCGTCTCGCCACGCGGCTTCGGTGGCTCATCGGCCAGGAAATCGCGCCGCATTACGCGTACCAGGTCGGCAAAGCCGGTGCGCTCCAGATTTCGCACCGCGATGCGCACCGCCGACGGATCGATGTCACCGGCTGCCACCGGCGCAGGCGACGCCGTCCGCTCGCGTGCATCCTGCTCTGCCGCTGCGTGCAGCCGTTGCCACAGTTTGCTGTCGTAATCGAGCCAGCGCTGGAATCCCAGCTGTCGGCGCAGCAGCCCCGGGGCTACTCCACAGCCGATGAGTGCGGCCTCAATGGCGATAGTACCCGAACCGCACATCGGATTATAGAACGTCGAGCGGCGGTCCCAGCCGCTGAGCAGCACCATACCCGCGGCCAGCACTTCGGACAGGGGGGCAGTAGTCTGCTCAGCGCGATAGCCGCGCCGGTGCAGCGATTCGCCGGAACTGTCCAGGCTGATAACCGCTGCTTCCCGGCTCCAGAACAGATTGACCTGCAGATCCGGATTACGCACGTCCACGCTCGGCCGGCGCCCGTACCTGGTTCGCAGGCGGTCCACGATCGCATCCTTGATCTTCAGCGCAGCAAAGCGCGGATCGTCCGAGGTGGGCGAACCGGCAGCCGCACGCACCGCCAGCGTCATCTGCGGTGTCAGGTAGCGCTCCCACGGCAGCTCACGCGCACCACGATAGAGCGCCTCAGTGTCAGCGGCGCGAATCTCGGCAAGCGGAACCAGCACGCGCAACGCGGTGCGCAGCTCGAGATTGGCGCGATAGAGCAGCTCGCGGTCAGCGCTGAAGCGCACGGCCTGATGGCCTGGCTCAGCGTCTGCGGCGCCGAGCGCCTGTATCTCGCTCTGCAGCACCGCCTCCAATCCGGGCAGTGTGGTTGCTACGCAGTCAAATCTGGAACTTTCGGCACTGGGTTTCATGCAGCCGGCTTCTCCCTTGCGCACCGAGGCCTGGCGACTGTCGGTTTTTGTGAATAGCGGCGTGGCTGCAGCGTACTACGAAGACTGGGCGCTGACGGGCTTGAACCGCCGACATCTTGCTTGTAAGGCAAGCGCTCTCCCAACTGAGCTAAGCGCCCCGACGAGCCAAAAGCTACCACAAGCCCTGTCAATCGTCAAGCCGGTTTGATCAAGCGCCGCGATTTTGCTACTATCTGTGCCCACGGAGCATCGATGAAACTACGCAAGATCCGCAATATCGGTATCATGGCCCACATAGACGCGGGCAAGACCACGACTACTGAGCGAATTCTCTTCTACACCGGAAAGAGCCACCGCATGGGCGAGGTAGATGATGGCGAAGCAACCATGGACTGGATGGTACAGGAGCAGAACCGCGGTATCACTATCACCTCGGCTGCCACCACCTGCTTCTGGCAGGACCATCAGATCAACATCATCGACACTCCCGGCCACGTTGACTTCACCGCTGAGGTAGAGCGCTCGTTACGCGTTCTGGACGGCGCTGTAGCAGTCTTCTGCGCCGTGGGTGGTGTCGAACCGCAGTCAGAGACGGTCTGGCATCAGGCCGACACCTACCAGGTGCCGCGGATCGCCTACGTCAACAAGATGGATCGTACCGGTGCTGATTTCTTTGCCGTCGTCGAAGAAATCCGCGAGAAACTGCACGCAACGCCGGTGGTAACACATCTGCCGATCGGCAGCGAGTCACAGTTCAGCGGCATTATCGATCTGATTAACCTGCGCGAGATGCACTGGGACGTAGACAACTACGGCACCAACTTCGAGGCCTCCGAGATACAGCCGCAGTACCGCGAACTAGCCGATACGTGGCGACAGGCACTTATCGACCAACTTGGCGCGGTCTGTGATGAAATCACTGAGCTCTACCTCGAGGGCAGCGAGATACCCGCCGACCTGATGGACCGCACCCTTCGCAAGGAGACCATAGAGCGCCGCCTGGTACCGGTGATGTGCGGCGCCAGCCTGCGCAATATCGGTGTGCAGCCTCTGCTCGACTCGATCCTCAACTACCTGCCGGCGCCCGAAGAGCTGCCGCCTGTTGTGGCGCACCACGCCACGAAGGATGTTGACGTCGAGATCGAGCGCACCACCGACGGCCAGCCGGTAGGCTTTGTGTTTAAGATTCAGAGCGAGCGCGAGGCCGGCGACCTGTCGTTTATCAGAATGTATTCGGGCACGCTGAAGTCCGGTACCGCAGTCTACAACATCGACAAGAAGAAGCGCGAGCGCGTTCACCGTTTGTTGCGAATGCACGCCAACCGCACCGAGCAGATCGATTCGGTCGAAGCCGGCGATATCGCGGTAGCGGTCGGGTTCAAGCTTGCCCAGACCGGTGATACAGTCGGCAGCGAGGGCTTCCCGGTGATGCTGGAACGTCTACAGTTTCCGGTACCCGTAATTAGCGTTGCAATTGAGCCTCAGACCCTGTCGCAGCGCGACCGCCTCAAAGAGGTCTTGACCATCCTGGCCAAAGAGGACCCGACGTTCTTCAGCCGCGAGGACGAGGACACCGGCGAGCTGGTTATCTCCGGCATGGGTGAACTGCACCTGGAAGTGCTTGTGACCCGTATGATTGAGGACTTCAACGTGCAGGCCAAAGTCGGCCCGCCGCAGGTCACCTACCGCGAATCGATCGCCGGCAGCGCCACCCATGTCGAGAAGTTTCACCGGATGCTGGCGGGTAAGGAGAACAGCGCCGAGATCACGCTCAAAGTTGAGTCGCTGCCGCGCGGCAGCGGCAATCGCTTTTCCACTCAGGTTTCCAAGGCGGTTCTGCCGGCAGAGTGTCAGCAAGCGGTGGAACGTGGAGTTGAAGGTGCATTTGGCTCAGGCATCAGCTACGGCTACCCCACCATTGATATTGGCGTAACGCTGCTCGACGCGGTGCACAACCCTGCTACCAGCACGGCTTTTGCCTTTGAAGCTGCCGCGTCGCTGGGTTTCGATAACGCCTGCAAACACGCTGAACCGGTGTTGCTGGAACCGATCATGCGTGTTGACGTCATGAGCCCCAAGGAGTATATGGGCGATGTGATCAACGCGCTGAGCATGCGCGGCGGAACGGTTCAAGGCGTTGAATCGCGTGCAATGCGCGAGCATATTCGCGCTGAGATTCCGTTGCGCAACATGTTCGGCTATTCCACCTCGCTTCGCAGCATGACCCAGGGCCGCGGCACATACGCGATGGAGTTTGCGCACTTTGCCAGGAAAAGCGACACGTAGTCCAGATGCGCTCTCGTGTTATAATCTGCTATGCTCGAATCGGATTCCAATAACGTCGTAGCGCCCGCTGAGCCGGTTGTGCTGGTGGACCTGCACTGTCATTCGGACTCCAGCGACGGTTACTTCTCGGCCACTATTGTTGCGGACAAGCTGGCCGAGGCCGGAGTCGATTACGCCGCGCTGACCGACCACCACTCTGTTGCCGGAACCGCGTCGTTTGGGCGTGCCACTTTGCGCCACGGTATAGCGCAGGTTACCGGAGCGGAGCTGCATGCCAACTTCAACGGTACCGAAGTCCACCTGTTGGCCTACGGATTCAACCCTGCAAACGATGCTGTCCAGCAGCTGCTGGGGCCCACCGCAAGAGAATCACTGAATGTCGAGCAGGTTATCAGCGCGGTACACGAGGCCGGTGGGCTTGTCTTTCTGGCGCACCCGCTGCAGACCGGCTGGTCCGGGAGTGCGCTCGAGAACGCAATCTCGCAGATGGTGCAGACCGGTCTGGACGGCATCGAAGCGTATTACAAACCCTATCCCGCTGACGTTCAGCAGCGGCTGGCCGCAATTGCTGACCGCGTTGGAATTCTCACCTCTGCCGGCAGCGATTACCACGGACAACAGCAGACCGGTCCGGCGACTCCGGGCGTGATGATGCCGGTATCTCGCTGGAAACAGTTTCGAGCGGCGCTGGGCGAACACGCTCTGAACGGTCAAGCCGACCTGACCGACCACCCGACCGCGGAAAGACAACCGCTGCTGCACCAGGGCAGCATAAACTGGCAATGGCTGTTTCTGCGCATCGTACTGCCTTCGCTGCTGGTCATCGGCGCGTTCATCGCGCTCCTGTTTGCCGTACTGATTCCGACCATGGAGGACCGCCTGCTGGACCGCAAGCGCCAAATGACCACCGAACTCACCAATTCGGCGTGGAGTATCCTGTCGGACTATCACCGCGAGGTGCAGGATGGGCAACTCTCGCTGGAACAAGCACAGCAGGCGGCGATCCAGCGCATCCGCCGAATGCGCTACGGCCCCGACGGCAAAGACTATTTCTGGATTACCGATATGCACCCGCGCATGGTTATGCACCCCTATCGCAGCGACCTCGAAGGCGCCGATCTGAGCGATTTCACCGATCCTGAAGGTGTAAGACCATTTGTGCAGTTTGTTGCCGCTGTACAAGACGCCCCGTCGGGATACGTGCGCTACGTCTGGCAGTGGCAGGATGATCCTGAACGTCTGGAAGCCAAGGAGTCCTACGTACGCCGTTTTGAACCCTGGAACTGGATAATCGGCACCGGCCTCTACGAGGACGACGTCCAGCAGGAGATACGCGCCATAACCGGACGCATGGTCGACGCCTCGTTTGTGGTTACGCTGCTGGCCACAGTATTGCTCTTGAGCATTGCCTACCAGAGCCTGAAAGTCGAGCGCCGGCGCACCGCAGCCGAGCGTGAGCTCCGCCTGTCGCACGAGCGCTACCAGTCCCTGGTGGAGTCATCCACCGGTGGGACAATGCTGGTAATCGATGGGCGTTGCACCTACGCCAACCGCTCGCTGCTGGAGATGCTCGGATACTCCGCATCCGAGCTTGCGTTTCTGGACATCCACGACGTAGTGCTGACCGACGACCACGGCCCGGCAGCCGCCAGTCTGGAATTGCTTGCGTCCGGCGGCGAGGTTCGCGAGCCGTTTGAGGCGCGTCTGCAGCGCAAGAACGGCCAGTCCGTTCCGGTTCTGCTCTCTTCGACCGCGGTCTATTTCTCCGGGCGGAAAGGCATGATCGTCAGCGTTCAGGACATCACGCGTCATCGGGCAATGCAATCGGGCGCCGCCCGCGAACAGCTGATATCTCAGCTGCAGACTTCACTGCTGTTCCTGACCGAGCCGGTCCGCAGCTCCATGTCACCGCCGCTTACCTGTGGTCTGAACTCCTCGATCAATACCGCAGTGCGCCTGATGAGCCGCAACAATGCGGACGCGGTAGCGGTAACCGCAGACAACGGCGACCTGCTGGGGATTGTTACCGACCACGATATCCGTGAGCGCGTGGTAGTTGCCGGTCTCGACGTATCACAGCCGATCTCCCGCATCATGAGCGCACCGGTTGTGACCATCCACGAAAACGCGCCCATCTTTGAAGCGTTTTTGCTTGAGCGCGAACGCAACGTCGATCATCTGGCGGTAACCGACAGCGGCCAGGCGCTGGTGGGCATCATCCGTAGCAGCAGAACGCTGCAGCCTGACCGCTACTCACCGGTGGTGTTGACACAGCAGATCCACCGCGCGAAGAGCGTAGAAGAGCTGGCGGATTGCCACGACCGCCTGCCGGCATTGGTTGGCTCGCTGGTGGATTCCGGAGCCCTGCCGCGCAATATCTGCCACGTCACCAGTGCGGTTGCGGATTCCATCGCTCAGCGGATTATCGCCTTGACCCTGGAAGAACTGGGTCCGGCTCCGGCGCGTTTCGCCTTTGTTGCGCTGGGCAGCGAAGCCCGCCAGGAACAGACACTGGCCACCGATCAGGATAACGCTCTGCTGTTTGCGGCCGATGAGCAACCTCTATCCGAAGTCGAGCAGTACTTCTTGAAGCTGGGTGAACTCGTGTGCGCCCGCCTGGACAGCGCCGGCTACCGCTACTGTGGCAATGAGGCTATGGCCAGAGACCGCCGCTGGAACCAGCCGCTTAAGCAGTGGAAAGAGTACTTCAGCTCGTGGATTGCCGAACCGGACCAAACCGCGCTGGCACACTGCAACGTTTTTTTTGACCTGCGCTGCATATACGGCGACAGCGCGCTGGTACGCGACCTGTGGAATCACGTCTCACAGGCACTCGCGGCCCGCCCGGCGTTCTTCTCGTATTTGGCCCTCAACACGGTGCGCTATAAACCGCCGATAGGACTGTTTGGCAAGATCGTAACCGAGTCTTCCGGTGACGCGGCGCACACCTTCAATATCAAAGAAGCAATGCTACCGATTGTCAACTTTGCGCGACTCTACGCGCTCAAACACCAGCTGGAGGCAGCCAACACATTCGATCGCCTCGAGGAGCTGTTCGCTCTCGATGTGTTGCAGGAGGACAGCTACCGCGCGGTGTCGCAGGCATACCAACAGTTGATGCAGCTGCGCTATCGCCATCAGGTCGAAATGATCAGACTGGAGCAGGAACCGGACAATTCCATCGATCCGCGCTCGCTGACCCAGATCGAGACCGGCACGCTGAAAAACACCTTCTCCCAGATCTCGATGATCCAGAAGAAGGTGACTCATGAGTTTCGCACCAGCGGCTAACCTGCAGGATAACCACGCCTGCAGGGTCACGCACGCGTGGCCTATGAAGCGTCAATCACTCGACGCTATGGCCGCAACGGCTCCCTTTCCATTGCCTTTGGCCGTGGCCAGCGATACCAGAATCAGCACCAGGAAGCTCAGCGGAATCGATACAATTCCGGGCTGGTTGAGCGGCATCGGAGCCGCAGCCGGATCAAGCCCGTAGCGCGCCCACATGTCGGGACTCAGCAGGATCAACCCTACCGATGACACAATACCCACCAGAATCGAGGCTATGATGCCCACCGCGGTGGTTTTCTTCCAGAAAAGCATCAACAGCAGCGCCGGCAGGTTTGCTGATGCGGCTACAGCAAAGGCCCATCCCACCAGAAACGATACGTTCATGTCGCGGAAGGCGATACCCAGCACGATCCCCACTACACCAACCACGACCGCAACGATGCGTCCCGTGAGTACCTTGGCCCGGTCCGAGAACTCGCGCCGCAGCAGGTTACCCATCAGATCGTGCGCAACCGATCCGGAAGCCGCCATAATCAGCCCTGAGACGGTTGCCAGCACCGTTGTGAAAGCAATGCCCGATATCATAGCAAACAGCACTTCTCCGAAGCTGCGCGCCAACAGCGGCGCACTCATGTTACTGGTCTCGGGATTGATGGCGCCACCGGTTAGCGCTCCTACGCCAAGGTACATGGTAAGCACGTAGAACAGTCCGATACCGGCTATCGCTACTATAGTAGACTTGCGCGCCGCCTCGGCGCTGGGAACCGTGTAGTAGCGGATCAGAATATGCGGCAGGGCCGAGGTTCCCAGGAACAGCGCCAGCATCAGCGAGATGAAGTTGAGCCGGTTCAGCAATGTCCTGATCGGCGCTTCACCCTCGCGCGCCTCAAGCGGAAACATCAGCCCAGGACGCATAAACTCTGAGCCGGCTGTCGGCTGCTGATAGTGGATGGTGACTTCTTCTGCGGCATCGGCGGTGAAGCGCACCGCCATAGGCCGCTCCACCACCGTGGAACGGTCGGATAATACGCTCAGCAGGCGCAACGGACCTACCGCTCCGGTGCTCTCGCCGTAGTCTGACGGCAGCTGGGAAACTCCGCCCATCTGGCGCAGGCGGTTATCGGCGCTCTCCGGGGCGCCGTTTACCAGAACCCTGCCATCCGGCAGCACCGCGCGATGCTGAGCCTCCCTCAGGACCCCACTGCCGTCTTCAGTCCGCAGAAGCCTCCACCAGTCCTCGATGCGAACGTGCGGCTGTCCATCGATCTGCTCAACCTGCCAATGGGCAGTGTTGGCAGTCTCAAAATGGGCTGTGCGCCCTTTTATCTCGGCGCTATAGCCGCCCTGTCCATCAGCAAGCGCGGGAACCGGACGTGAGAGCCGGTAGAAGACCGCACGTTCCGCACCGGTATTGGGATCGATTATCGCGTGACGTCCGACCGTCTGAGCTCCGTCAAGATCCACCCGCGCCTCGGCCCCTTCTATGGTCACCGCCAGGTGCTCATAGCGGTAGCTCACCAGGTCCGGATCTCCCTCCTCGGTTAGTTGTACGTCGGGGCTGACTCCGCGAAACAATACCGCGATCGTCAGCACAGTGGCAAACGTCAACAACAGTCCTCCATTGAAGAACTGGACCCAGGTTGTCGAGGTCATACCGCCACCGGCTACCAGGATGATTACCACCGTACCTACGATGATCACGCCCCAGAAATGCGTTATTCCCAGCAGGGGCTCTACCAGAACGCCGGCGCCAACCATCTGCGGCACCAGATAGAACAGCGACACAACCAGAACGCTCAGCCCCGCAGCCAGCTGAATGCCGGGGTGACTGAAGTTACGGTTCAAAGCGTCGGGAAACGTAAACGTTCCCATTCGCTTCATAGGTTCGGCGATCACGAACAGTGCCACGATCCAGCCGGCCAGGAAGCCGATTGAGTAGAGAAACCCGTCATAGCCAAAGAACGCAATCAAACCGGCAATGCCCAGAAAACTGGCAACCGAAAGATAGCCGCCCGCAAACGCGATTCCGTTGACGCCCCAATGGATTGAGCTGTTTGCCACGAAGTAGCCGCCTACGCTGCGCGCACGACGGCTAGCGCGTGCCGATATCGTGAGCACCAGCGCTACAAAGACTACAAATACCGCAATCGCCATCTATGCCTCCTGATTCCCGCTATCAGCACCGGACCCCGACTGCGCCTCCGGCGTTGAACCGGTGGCTGGAACACGGCAGAGCTGGTTGTAAACTATGGCAAAAAGGATTGCGACCAGGATCAGTCCCAGTCCGTACGTCACCGCGAGATTCAGACCCAGCAGCGCACGGACGCCCATCCAGGCCGGTTGGAACACACTGAGGGCAACAAAACCGGCGTAAATCAGCGAGTAAATCAGCGTCATTCGGATACCGATTGCCGACTTGCGCCGCTCGTACGCCGCCTCGGTGGTCAAGTGTTTCTGGCTCATACAACCTCCTTGTCACTTGCAGATAGTCGAAATAAATGGTGCAGCTTATGGTACCACGGTTTCGCTCAGACACAAGTAAAGATTTATCTACTGTTACGAACCTTGTGAAGGTTGAGGCCCCCGGTGCACTCATGCGACTGC
>REDW01000016.1 GCA_007693325.1 Spirochaetaceae bacterium | reverse complement strand
CCATCGCAGCTTGAAACCGCGAAGCGTCTTCATCGACGTAGGCGCCAAAGATCACCACTTCGGTCCCTGAGAGGTCCTGCCCCTCGGTCCAGGGATTTCCCGTAGGATCGGTGCCCGCGGAAACCGCGGCTTCCTCGGCACCGCACGCAGCCAACAGCATAGCTACTGCAACCAGCAGCGCAACAATGATCCCCCGGTTGCTGAACAACTTTCTCATACAAACCCTCCTAATTCTGGTCTTGTGAGCGTCATAACTCGCGTTACTAACCACTATTCTAACCGCAGCTACTCTATTTGACAAGCAAAAGATGGCCTGATCATCATGAGTTGCAGTTTGCGCAGTTTTGTGCCAGAATGTGATTTCGTTGTAAACCCCTGGAGGAGTATCGATGGTTATTCTGACCCTCAACTGTGGCAGTTCCTCAGTGAAGTATCAGATTTATGATTGGGATGCGCGCGAAGCGCTCGCGAGCGGCGTGGTGGAACGCGTCACGCAGGACGGCTCGGCCATCAAGCACAAGGCTCGCGGCAAAGAAGAGTACGAGAAGCAGCAACCCTGCCCCGATCATGAGAAGGCAATCCAGCTGATCATCTCGACCGTGCTCGATCCCGAACACGGGGCCATCTCGGATATCGATGCCATCAAGGCTGTGGGACACCGCGTGGTACACGGTGGCGAGAAATTTGCCAAGTCGGTGCTGGTCGACGACAACGTGCTGGACACCTTTCGCGAACTGCAGAGCCTGGCACCGCTGCACAACCCGGCCAACATCATGGGAATTGAAGCGGCGCGCTCGGTACTGCCGTCGGTACCGCACTGCGCTATCATGGATACCGCCTGGCACCAGACCATGCCGCAGAAAGCCTACCTCTACGCGCTGCCGCATCAGTGGTACCGTCAACACGGTGTACGCCGTTACGGCTTCCACGGCACCTCGTTTCTGTATACCGCCAAGCGCGCGGCGGTGCTGCTGGGTAAAGACCCGTTCGAAACCAGCCTGATCATCGCGCATATCGGCAACGGAGCCAGCATCAATGCGGTCAAGAATGGGGTTTCGGTTGATACTTCGATGGGCCTGACCCCGCTCGAAGGCCTGATCATGGGTACCCGCTGCGGTGATATCGACCCCGCAATTCCGTTCCATATGGTCAATAACGCCGGCTTCAAGTCCGACGAGGTGGAACGCGCGCTCAACAAGAAGAGCGGTGTGCTCGGCATCACCGAGAAGTACGTCGACCGACGCGACATCGAAGAAGCCGCCGCGGCTGGTGACCAACAGGCCGCCCTGGCCATCGAAATGGAGTCCTACCGCATCCGCAAGTACATCGGGGCCTACGCTGCTGCACTTGGCGGCGTTGACGCGCTGGTGTTCACCGCCGGGGTTGGAGAGCGTGGCCCCACCATCCGTCACAAGGCCGTTGAAGGTCTCGAGTTCATGGGGATCAAGCTCGACAAGAAGCGCAATAGAGCCTCACGCACCAAGAACGCCGAGACAATCATCTCGACCGATGATTCACCAACCAGGATTTTTGTAATCCCGACAGACGAAGAGCTGGTAATGACCGAAGATACCTACGCCCTGATGCAGGGCACCTACGACGTTCACACCAACTTCCAGTACAGCTTCCAGATGCCGGATTACCAGAACATGGAGCGCAACGGCTGTATCGACCAGGACATCGAGAAGGTTGAAGGCCTCGAGGAGATCGTGCTCGGCGGTCAGCGGTCAGCGCGCGTCCGCGATCCCGAGTGTGATTGATGACCTACGCAGCGATCGGCGGTGCAGACCAGCGTTTGTCCGACGAGCAGCTGCGGTCGGCGCTGTACAGCGTTCTCGATCAGCAACGCGCGGCACGGCGCGTGCTGGCTATTCCGCCCGACATGAGCCGTTTTCACTCGCGCGCCGGTACGCTGACGCGCTTCACCTGGGACTATTTCCAGTCGCGCCTGGCTGCCGTCCTGCCGGCAATCGGTACTCACTACCCGATGACAGCGGCGCAGATAGACGAGATGTTTCCCGGCGTCCCGCACGAGCTCTTCCGCGAGCACAACTGGAGAGATGATCTGGCTACTCTGGGAACGGTACCTGCGGAATTCGTGCACCAGATATCCGAGGGCAGACTCGATTTTGACTGGCCTGCCCAGGTAAACCGCTTACTGACCGATGACGGCATGGATCTGATACTCTCGATCGGTCAGGTTGTGCCGCACGAGGTTATCGGGATGGCCAACTACAACAAGAATATCCTGATCGGTACCGGCGGCCGCGACGCCATCAACAAGAGCCACTACCTTGGTGCGGTCTACGGCATGGAGCGCATCATGGGACGCGCCGATACGCCGGTCCGCGCACTGCTCAATTACGCCTCACGCGAGTTTGCGCGGGCGCTGCCGATTATCTACGTTCTGACGGTGGTAGCGATGGAGGGCGACGGCTCGCTGACCGTGCGCGGACTGTTCATCGGTGATGACGACGACTGTTTCTACCGCGCAGCCGCGCTTGCAGCAGAGGTCAACCTGACCCGTGTGCAGCGGCCGCTGCAAAAGGTGGTTGTCTACCTCGATCCGGCTGAGTTCCGCAGTACCTGGCTCGGCAATAAGAGCATCTATCGCACCCGCATGGCAATTGCCGATGGCGGCGAGCTGATTGTGCTGGCTCCGGGGGTACGCGAGTTCGGCGAAGACAAGGAAAATGACCGCTTGATCCGCAAGTACGGCTATGTCGGCGTCGATGAGGTCATCGAGCTTGTTGCACAGAATCGTGAGCTGGCAGACAGCCTGGGCGCCGCGGCCCATCTGGTGCACGGCGCCCCGCAGGGGCGCTTCCGCGTCACCTATTGTCCCGGAGGACTTTCACGGCACGAAATCGAAAGCGTCGGGTTCAGCTACGCTGACCTGCAGGAGATGAGCCGGCGCTATGATCCTCGGACACTGCAGCACGGCCTTAACCGTTTGACAAACGGCGAAGAGGTCTATTTTGTGTCCAACCCGGCGCTTGGACTGTGGGTGCGCGAAGATCTCCTGCCGCAGCCGGCGTAGTGTTCGGGCCGCTCGGTTCAGGTCGGTGCTTCGAGCTGCGCCACCGCGGGCACCGCGAACTCGATACCGGCCTCGTTGAACGCAACGTGGATCCCCTGCATCACCGAGTTCCTGACAGCCAGGAAGTCTTCCTTGACAAACCAGATGCCGAACAACATCTCGATGCCGAAGCGTCCGAACGCGGTGATGACAAATAGCGGCTCCGGTTCATCGAGGCAGTTCGAATTGGCGCGGGCCACCTCGGAGAGAACCTCTTTGAGCTTCATGAGGTCAGTGCCGTAGCGCACTACAAACTCGACGTTGAGACGTCTGATAGGGAACCGTGTAACGTTGGTGACCTCGGACTTGATCAGCATTTCGTTGGGGAGGCGAATATACTGGTTATCGAAGGTCCGAATCTTGACCGACAGCAGATCGATTGTCAGAACCACGCCCTGGAACGTGCCAACGCGGATCACATCGCCCACGGCAAACGACTTCTCCGATATCAGAAACATGCCGCTGATAACGTTGGAGACGCTGGTCTGCGCCGCAAAGCCAACCGCGATACCGGCGATGCCGGCCGCACCCAGCAGCGCGGCCAGATTGAGCCCCAGCTGGGCCAGCACGATCATCCAGATGATGATCACCCCGCTGTAGGTGATCACCTTCTTGAGGATCATCAGCGACTGCTGCGAGAAACGCCTCTTGAACAGTTGTACCGTGAAGAACGCCACCAGTTTGACCAGCAGAACGCTGACCAGCAGCACCAGCAGGATTCGCGCCAGCACCAACGCGCTATCCAGCGTGAAGAGGCGGATGATCTCATCGGGAATCAGAAAACGCACGTATTCCTCCCATGCCCGCTCAGTAGTTGCTGATCCGCTGGAATAGCATGTAGCCGCGCTTCCACCAGCTGTCGTCCGGTCGCTTGCGCCAATCGGCAATCTGCTCCAGGTCATCGGCAAGCCTCGAACGATCAGAGGCTATAGAGAAGCTCAGCTCATCGGTACCAGCCACGGTTACCACAACCGTACTGGCCTCGAGGTTGGCAAACGGACTGGAGGTCTGACTGCGCGGCCGGTAGAGCCTGCACTGGCTGGCCTGGACAAAGACGCTGTCGGTGCGAAACTGCTCGTTGCTATGGTTGCGAATGCGAATCGGACAGATCGCGCTGACCGGTTGCAGCTCCACCGCGCGGCGATCGCTGGCAAGGCGCGAGAATACCGAATAGCAGAGACTGCCTTGCATCGAACTGCCGAACCAGCGCCGGTGCAACTCTCGAGTAGGCGCCTCAAACAGCAGCCTCTGCTCACCTTCTCCAGTGGACACAACCAGCCAAACCGGCAGCGGCACGTGGAGCTCGGCGTTACTGCGCGGAAGAACCGTCACACTCTCGTCGCTCTTGATAACTACGCCGCGATCAGCCAGCCGCGGCGCGAAGCTGACGCTGCGGCGCTCATCGGGCGCTATCACGCGGGTCCAGGCGAGGTCTTCGGGTTTGGGTACTTCAGTATCGAATGTGAGGTCGGTGGCAGGCTCTACGGTCTGGGGGTAACTCCAGGCGTAGAGCCAATCGGCAGTGGTCCGTGATATCCAGATCGACAAAGTGCCGAGGGTCCAGTGATAGACAACTCCCGGCTCCAGTTCCCAACGCGGAAAACGAGTCATAGGTGCATCACGGGGCCATCACGAGGCCATCACGTCCGGTTGAAATCGCACGCTACTGTGCGGCGGCTTCCTGCTTCTTCTCTTTTCTGGCCTGGCGGCGTTTGGCATTAGCCAGCGTGGCCTTGGCCGACTTCGAAATCTTGACCTTCTTACCGTCGATCTCGTGCTCGTAGAGCAGCTTCACACCACTTTTCTTGGTTATCGGGCACGTTCCGCGGCCGGCGTTCGGATTTTCGTCGCGTAAATTGGAACCTCGATGTGTCTTTCCCATGAGACGCGTATCTCCTTGTACGTAATTCAGGCATCTGCAGCGCTGAA
>REDW01000105.1 GCA_007693325.1 Spirochaetaceae bacterium | reverse complement strand
TACCTGATCAACCCCTACCACATTCAGAGCGGATTGATCATGGATGTCGACATCACCAGCATCAAGCGCAAGCGGTTCACACTGAACGGTATGGCCAACGTGCTCAACGAGTTCCTGCACGGTATTTCGAAGGGCTTCCAGGATGCAGCGTTTGCTTCATTCAAGCGTCGCCGCTCGACCATGCGGACCGATATCGACCAGAGCTTCTCAGCGGCGGAAAACACGCCGACCAAAATGGGCGTGTCGTACTCCGAGTCGTTGATGCAGGAAGAGGCCGAGGGACAGAAATCTGCTGATGCCAATGTGAAGGGTAAAGCAAACGTCACTCCGACGAAGAAGCGCGGAGGATCGAGCAACCTGCAAGAGCTGTAACAGATGGAAAACACGCTAAATATCCTTTCCCGCAAAGCAGGGTTCAACACTGCTTTGCGGCACTTCAAAACGGTGAATGCCTTCGTCGAGAGTCTCGACGAAGGCTACAATTTTGCCGATGTGATCAATGCCGCATTGACCGATGGGTCGCTGCAGCGTTACCAGGTCAGGTCGATTATCAACGCGCTGCTGGTTGAGAAGTTCGCGTACGCCTACAAGTCGCACAATCTGACCCAGACCATTGAAACATCGGAGAAAATTGTCGGGCAATTGGATGGGTGGGGCAACATTCAGCTGGTGCTTGCCTTTCATCATCCGCAGGCTGGATTGCTGGTCATCAATCCCAAGGATCCCGCGCAGTGGGAAGAGGCGCTACCGCTGGCACGCGATGAGCTGGTGGTTGTCTACGCCGGTTCGGTTGACGGCAAACTCAGCTATAAGGTCCTGAAGGGAGCAGTAGAAGATTTCCTGAAGATTCTGTATGGCCGCACGGTCAAGGAGAAGAAGGAATACGCCGGTAGCGGCCGCAAGCGCGCTTTGCCGCGCTACAGTGAAGCCGCAGCTGCGGCGTCGGCTGCTGCCGCGGCTGCCGAACCCGCGTCTTCGACTGCTTCAGCCGGGAAGGCCCCTGTCGCCGCGCCAAAGGCTGAGCCGGTGCCAACCGGTACCCGTCGAATAACGCCGCGCTACTCGGTACTCGTGACCAACGAGCTCTTCCACAACGGTAACGTTGAAGCCTGGAAACGGATTATCCAGAGCTATCGTAGTAAGTATGAAGGGCTCGACGTACTGATCTGGTACGAGAACGAGCGCATCAACGACATAAACGCACTGTTCAAATGGGGAAAGGTCAAGCACGGCACACCGATCATGTTCAGCGTGGCCGGGGACAATATCAAGGATGTCTCCAAGTTGCAGCGTTACCTCTTTGAGGGAGCCAGCCCGCGATTTGAAGCGTTTCTTCATGGAGCGGTTGACCGGGTCCTGGATCTATTTTGATCAGATCGTGGACCTGGAGGCTTAGCGGTCTCGGCATGACTACATGGAACGGTGAGAAGAGAGGACCCGATGAAGAAGATTTACTCCTTCAATAGTAAAGAGTACCTCAGCGACAAGCAAGCACTGGACACTATCGGTAGCCGCGGTGTTCGCGTAATGGAACTGGCATCACTCGGAGCGCCAATATCGCCCGGGTTCATCATCTCCAACGATCTGCTGGATCAGGTCACCGAAGACGCCGCGCTTGCTTTTGAGCTGTATAAGGATCCGATCGCAAAGATGGAGCAGGTATTCGGCAAAGGATTCAACGACAAGTCGAATCCGCTGCTGGTAAAGGTTGTTGAGAGCCCGATGCTCAACATGGTAAACACCCTGTCGACTATCCACAATATCGGCCTGGGCGATCACACGGTAGACGGCTTTGCGGCCTACGTTGGTGAGGACTTTGCATACCACGAGTACGCCAACCTGATCCAGAAGATCGCCGAGCTGGAACTGCTTACCGATATCGACAAGAAGCGCGCGGCCAGGTTGGAAGAGTGCCGCACTAAGCTCAAGGCCACCCGCAAGAAAGCGACTGTGGTCAAAGCTCTCGCTGAGTGCCGTGATCTGTTCCCCGAAGAGATCTTCACCAATATGCACGAGCAATTGCTGCACGTGGTGCGGCTGTTCAACACGCTGTTCAAGAAGAACCCTTCCAGCAGCGACTCGTGTCTGCTGGTTCAGGTGATGGTCTTCGGCAACTACGGCAAGAACTCCGGTTTTGGCAGCTTTTTTACGCACGACATCATAAGCGGCGAGAACAAGATCAGCGGCGACTATTTCGACAGCGCTTTTGACGCGCGGCAGAAAGCCGGTATCCCGATAGATAAGGTTAAACCGGCGTTGCGCAAGGAACTCGAACGAATCGGTGCTGAACTGGAAAAGCACTTTCGTGAGATCCGTCGAGTGCGCTTCACGGTTGAGAACGGCAAGCTATGGGTGATAGACCAGGATCCGGTGCCCAATAAGTCGACGCAGGCTGAGATCAAGACTCTGCTCGATCTGAACAAGGCAGGTGTTGTCGACAAAGAGTACGTGATTAACGCAATTAAACCCGGGCGGCTCTCGGAGATCCTGCATCCGGCACTCGATCTGACATCGGTGCAGAAGTTTTCGAACGCCGGCGGCGGAATTGCCGGAGCGGTTGGGGCGGCGATCGGGCGGGTGTACTTCACAACTGAAGAACTGCTCAAGGCGCACAAACGCGCAGTACAGGAGAACGAAGAAGCTAACTTTATCCTGGCGATGCCGTCAACGTTTGCCGAGGACGTCAAGGCGATAGAGGTTGCCAAGGGAGTTCTCTCTTCCGAGGGCGGTTACGCGTCGCACGCGCCGGTTGTAGCCCGCAGTCTCGGCAAGGTTGCCCTGGTCTATCCCAAGATCAGCTGGAAAAAGAACTCGATGAAGATCGGGCAGAAAGAGGTCAAAGAGGGTGAGTACATCACGCTCAACGTGCCGTACTACGATCCTCCGGTGATCTATTTCGGTAAGGCATCGTTGTCCAAGCCGACTCCGCAGGGCAGCGGACTTCTGGAATTGCTTGAGATAGTGCAGGAGTCGATCGATGGCTTTGATGTGCACGCCAACGCCGATCAGCCCAAAGATGCCGAGCTGGCCCTGATGTTCAAGGCCCAGGGAATCGGACTGTGCCGCACCGAGCACATGTTCTTCCATGAGGACCGCATCAACACCTTCCGCTCGATGATCATTGCCGGCTCACGCGAGGATCGCGAGAAAGCGCTGGCTAAGCTGGAGAAGATGCAAGTCTCGGATTTCTACAGCCTGTTCAAAATCATGAAGGGCTTGCCGGTGACTATTCGTCTGCTTGACGCGCCGCTGCACGAGTTTCTGCCGCATACTGCGGACAGCATGAAAGAGTTCATTGCCTATTTCAAGAAGAGCTATCCCAAGGTGTCGGAGGGCGAGATCCGCAACCGCTGCGACCTGCTCAAAGAGTTCAACCCGATGCTCGGCCATCGCGGTATTCGCGTGGCGATCTCGTACCCGGAAATCTACAACATGCAGGTGCGGGCAATCTTTGAGGCGGCCTATAAACTGCAGAAAGAGGGAACAACCATTATCCCCGAGATCATGATTCCGATCGTGATGACCGCCAACGAGATCAAGACTATCCGCAACGGCAAACGCATCGAGGGTAAGGCGATAGTCGGCATTCGTGATCTGGAAGTCGAAGTGCGCAAGAAGGTCAAAGCCACCAAGGCCCTGGAGTACAAAGTTGGCACGATGATCGAGCTGCCCGCAGCTGCACTGCAGGCTGACCGCATTGCACGCTATGCGGACTTCTTCAGTTTTGGAACCAACGATCTGACCCAGACGACAAACGGATTGTCGCGAGATGACTTCAACAACTTCTTCTCAGACTACAACGAGTTCGACTTGCTGGAGGAGAATCCCTTCAAGGTGCTCGGAGAGCAGGTCAAAGAGATGATTGCGATTGCCGCCGAGCGCGGTAAGCTGATCCGCCCCGATATTCACATGGGCCTGTGTGGTGAACACGGTGCCGAGCCGGAGAATATCCCGTTTGCCAAAGATATCGGGCTGACCTATGTTTCCTGTTCACCGTACGGCATTCCGATAGCCAAGCTGGCAATTGCACAGATGAATATCGCGCGCGCCAAAGAGGCAAAGAAAGCCGCAACTGCGTAGTGGTTGAGTGTAATGGTTGAGTGCCGGTGTCCGGGTGTGAACCTCAGGCGCCGGCACGAAGCGCAGCAACACGGGTAAATGCTTCGTGCAGCTGTAGTTTGACCAGGGTCTCGGGGATCCAGTCGCTTTTCGAATGATTGATCAGCAGGCTCATGAACTCGTGGTAACTGACCTTGAGGCCACCGGCCACCGAGTCCGACGCGTGTAACGGTTTCAGTTCTTCAAATAGCTCAGCGCGAATTACCGCATCGAGGCTCTCGCTGCCTTCAAAATAGTGACGGTAAGCTCCGTTTTCACTCCTGTTGACCGACGGCGCGTGATACTTATCGATCAGCATGTTACGCAGGAATGCGGCGGCAAACTCGCTGAAGGCCAGAAGCTGGTCCTGATGCAGGCCGGCGCTGGCCAGATGCTGCATATCACGCAGCTGCTCCAGCCCTTGTTTTACTCTTCGTACCGCGGTTCGGTAGCGGAAACGGCGCACACCCTCGTAGCGCAGATAGACGTTGTGCAGCCCGTACTGATAGTAGGTGTAGATCCCGGTGAGAACCAGATCGGCGGCCTGGTCAAACAGCGCAACAAAGGCGGGGTCCTCGGCGGGTGACTGCGAAAAGGCCTCGGCGATGTCATCGCCAAAGCGCCATTTACTCTGGTCGACGCGCGGTTCGGTGGCCACGTGCTGCGTGCGTTCCAGTAGATCACCGGATACAAGTTCGTACGCCAGGTTGATCTTGGTCATCGCGTTGTGCGACCATTCGTGTCGACTGGAGTTGTAGTCGGGGTGATAGCGTTTCACCAGTTTGCGGTAGGCGGATACCAGCTCGGACTGTGTGGCGTCGGCCTGCAGGCGCAGGATGCGATAGGCGGTATCCAGAGTCATGCGGGCTCATTATACTGGTCCGGCGGGTGGCTGGACAAGCGAGTTGACACTATCTGCAAAAATGACTGGATAATTGTCGCAGTACGAGCTACAATGTTTAAAAGGTCAATTACTTGAGAGGTGAAGTGCATGGCAGTAATGAAAGAACTCTTTGGTGCGTATAACAACAGTGAATTGCCGACCGAAGGCGGCTATATCGTCAGCTCGTTCTTTGACGAGTCTTCGACGTACACCAAGTACGAAATCACGTCGTACAACAACGTCAAGGACATATTTGTCAACGAGGAAGGCATAACGTTCCAGGCCGACGGGATGAAGATCTTTGTGCTGATCGAGCCGGCCGACTACTCCAAGAAACACGAGGAACCGACGTATCGCGATGCGTTTCACAAGATTCCTTACCGCTTCAAAGAGGTCGAGGTGCTGACCTCGGCGCGCCAGGACCGCATCATGGTTGGCAAGGAACCGATAGTAACCTACGGATCGTTCACAATTCTCAAGAGCCGAGGCAACAACTTCTCCTACATATTCTTTGACACCAGTGACCTGCTCAAGGCAATGGAAGACTTCTTTCTCAAATCACTGCGCGAGGATGCGCGCGTGCCGCGTGCCGATGCGCAGAAGGCCGCAGCACTGATCACCACTCAGATGAAGAAGATTCAGGTGCAAAAGCACACCTGATGGCGCCTGACGCCGCCGGCCAGAGGACAACAGCAAAAGAAAAGCCCCGGATTGCTCCGGGGCTTTTTCATGTGCGGGCTCGCGTCGCAACCGATGATAGCCCGGTGCTCACTCGTTTCCCGGCCGGTCGGCAAGATACTTGTAGGTTGCCCACTTCTCGGCCACGCTCTTCTGAGCCTTCTCGTACAGTACCTGGGCAACTTCGGGCCGTGACTGCTTGAGCGACCGGTATCGAATTTCCTTGTACATATAGTCGGCCAGCTCTGTTGAGGGTTCCTTGGAATCCAGCGCCAGCGGGTTCTTGCCGTCATCCACCAGCATCGGATTGTAGCGATACAGCGGCCAGAGTCCGGAGGTTACCGCTCCCTTCTGCTGGTCCTGGCCGTGGGCCATGTCAATGCCGTGGGCAATACAGTGCGAGTAGGCAATTATCACCGAAGGACCGTCGTAGGCTTCAGCCTCCAGGAACGCCTTGATTGTCTGCTGGCGGTTGTACCCCATCGCAATCTGTGCCACGTAGACGTAGCCGTAGGTCATCGCCATCATTCCGAGGTCTTTCTTGCGGATCGATTTCCCGCCGGCGGCAAACTTGGCGATAGCGCCGATCGGTGTTGCCTTGGACATCTGGCCACCGGTGTTGGAGTACACCTCGGTGTCCATGACCAGCACGTTGATATTGCGGCCGGACGCCAGTACGTGGTCGAGGCCGCCGTAGCCGATGTCGTAGGCCCAGCCGTCTCCCCCAAGCACCCAGACTGATTTCTTCACCAGGTGATCCGCGGCCGACAAGAGCTCTTTGGCAGCGTCCGAGTTGTCCTTCTTCAGCAGCTGTTTGAGCTCATCGATCATGGCCCGCGCCGCTTCGATCTCTTCGGGTGTGGTCTGCGGACTGTCGGCGAGTTTGCGCAGCAGCGAAGCCGGTACCGTCTTGGGAGGATTCTCGATCATAGTCTCGAGCAGCTCCTTGGCGTACTCTTCGATCTTGTCGGCGGTCAGCCGCATGCCGAAGCCAAACTCCGCAGCATCTTCAAACAGGGAGTTGGACCACGCCGGCCCGCGGCCGTCTTTGCGCGTTGTGTAAGGCGTTGTCGGCAGGTTGCCGCCGTAGATCGAACTACAGCCGGTTGCGTTGGCAACTAGCATGCGATCACCAAACAGCTGCGACATCAGCTTGACGTAGGGTGTCTCACCGCAGCCGGCACACGCGCCGGAGAACTCAAACAGCGGTTCAAGCAGCTGTGATCCCTTGGTTGTGTTGCGCTTGATCAGGCTGGTGTCGGTGTTGGGAATCGACAGGAAGTAATCCCAGTTCTCAGCCTCCTGCTCGCGCAGCGGTGGCTGGGCTTGCATATTTATGGCTTTGAACTCGGTCTTCTCGCCGTTTTCCTTGCGGAAAGCCGGGCAGGCAACCACGCACGCGGTACACCCGGTACAGTCTTCCGGTGCAACCTGGATGGTGAACTTGAGCCCGGACAGTTCCTTGCCCTTGGCGTCAGTGGACTTGAAGCTCTTCGGCGCTTTGTCGAGATACTTGGGATCGTAGGCCTTCATGCGGATGGTTCCGTGCGGGCAGACCGCTGAGCAGTCACCACACTGGATGCAGACCGCCTCATCCCATACCGGGATAGCCTCGGCAATATTGCGCTTTTCGTACTTGGTGGTTCCGGTTGGGTAGGTCCCGTCATTGGGCAACAGCGAAACCGGTATCAGATGACCGCGCCCGGCGATAATCTCGCCGGTGACCTTCTTGACGAAATCCGGAGAGTTTGCCGGAACCGGCGGAATCATGTGGCGGTTACCGCTGGTCTTGCCTGGATAGTCGACCTTTTCTATGGCGCCCAGCGCCGCGTCGATGGTTGCAATATTTCGATCAACGATGTCCTGGCCTTTGCTTCCGTAGGTCTTCCTGATGGAATCCTTGATCAGTTCAACCGCCTGGTCTTCGGGGAGCACACCGGAAATCTTGAAGAAGGCCGTCTGCATAATAACGTTAATGCGACTGCCCATGCCCATCTCCTCTGCAATCTTGATCGCGTCGATTACATAGAAGTTGAGCTTCTTGTCGATGATCTGCTGCTGCACCTCAACGGGGAGATGATTCCAGACCTCCTGCTTGTCGTACGGCGATGCGAGCAGGAACGTGCCACCCTTGTGCACCTTCTGCAGCATGTCGAATTTCTCTATGAAGCTGAACTTGTGGCAGGCCAGGAAGTCTGCCTGCTCGATGAGATAGGTACTCTTGATTGGATTCTTGCCGAAGCGGAGGTGGCTGACCGTAGTAGCGCCGGACTTCTTGGAGTCATAGACGAAGTAGCCCTGGGCGTAGTTTTCGGTTTCATCGCCGATGATCTTGATCGAGTTCTTGTTTGCTCCAACCGTGCCGTCGGCTCCGAGTCCGTAGAATACCGCGCAGTGCACATCATCGCCGGCGGTGTCAAAGCCGCTCTCCCACGGCAGGCTGGTGCCGGTTACGTCGTCGTTGATGCCGATGGTGAAGTGGTTCTTTGGATCCTTCTGCTTGAGATTATCGAGGACCGCCTTGCACATGCCGGGGGTGAACTCATTTGACCCCAGACCGTAACGGCCACCAACGATACGCGGATAGACCTTAAGCTTGGTTTTGCCGGCGGCCATGGTCTCGCCGATGGCTGAACAGGCGTCAGCGTACATCGGTTCACCGAGTGCACCTGGTTCCTTGGTCCGGTCGAGCACCGCGATGGCCTTTACCGATTCGGGCAACGCATCAAGCAGGTGCTCAACGCTGAACGGGCGGTAGAGCCGGACCTTGACCAGGCCGACCTTTTCGCCCTGTGCCACGAGGTAATTGACGGTCTCTTCCATTGTTTCGGCACCCGATCCCATCATCATCACAACCCGTTCAGCATCCGGCGCGCCGATGTAGTCGAACAGCCGGTACGCGCGGCCGGTGATCTTGGCGAAGCGGTCCATGGCGTTCTGCACAACCGAGGGCGTGGCGTTGTAGTACTTGTTGACGGTTTCGCGCGCGGCGAAGAACACATCCGGGTTCTGGCTGGTACCGCGGATAGCCGGATGCTCGGAGGACAGGCCACGGGCACGATGCTGATGGATGAACTCGGGCTTGAGCATGGCGCGCATGTCGTCGTAGGAGAGTTCTTCGATCTTCTGAACTTCGTGCGAGGTGCGGAAACCATCGAAAAAGTGCAGAAACGGTATGCGTGACTCGAGCGTTGCCGCCTGCGATATCAGCGCGAAGTCCATCACTTCCTGGGGGGAGTTGGACGCCATCATGGCGAAGCCGGTGGCGCGTGCGGCCATAACGTCGGAATGATCGCCAAAGATCGAAAGCGCCTGGCTGCTCACCGCGCGTGCGGCTATATGGAAAACCGTCGGCGTAAGTTCACCGGAGATCTTGAACATATTTGGTATCATCAGCAGCAGGCCCTGTGAGGCCGTGAACGTCGTGGTCAGCGCTCCAGTTGTCAATGCACCGTGAACCGCGCCGGCAGCACCGGCTTCCGACTGCATCTCCACAACGTGCGGGATTGTGCCCCAGATGTTCTTGCGGCCATCCGAGGAGTATTGGTCGGAAATCTCTCCCATACCCGAAGAGGGAGTAATAGGATAGATTGCTATAACTTCGTTGGTGGCGTGCGCAACGTACGCTGCCGCCTGATTACCGTCGATTGTGACTATCTGCTTGTCTGACATGATTGTCCTCTTCTACTCAGGTGTATTCGAGGAGAGCGTGTATTTGTGCCACTATCAACCCCGAACCGTTGTCTGTGTGGTTGTTACGGATGTAACTGTCTGTACACTATAGCCGCAATTGCGGTTTCACGCAAGGGTATTACGTTCCATAATTACCGATAAAAACCTGCCGAGAACAGCTAAACGGCATCCCACGCGCCATGTTGCGTGCAGTTTCACCTTAACAACAGCTCAGGCCAGGGTGCGGTTGCCGCGTCTTGCCGGATTGGGCCCTGATAGCCTACAGTTTGCGCATGAACCCAAGCCCAGGCATTGCGGAGCTGGTGCGGCAAATCTATCCCGATCCGCGCGCGAAGCGCTGCCTTGACGAGTTGCCGCGCCTGCTGGAGCAGTTCCGTGACCGCCTCCAGCCGCCCGACGATCGCGGTGAGGTCAACGCCGCGGCGGGGCTGGACCAGGCCGACGCGATCATTATCGCCCGCGCTGATCAGTTCAGCGGCAGCGATGCGGCACCGCTGGCGTATCTGCACCGCTTTCTGCGCGAGGATCTCGACGGCTACGCGACCGGCGTTCATATTCCTGGGCTTACGCCCCCTTTGTCGGATGATCAGCGTTCGCTGATCGACTACCGCCAGGTCAGTGCCGAGCTCGGCAGCTGGCAGGATATCGCTGCAATTGCCGCGGATTTTCAGCTGATGGTCGACCTGCTGGAGCTGAACTACCAGGAGCCCGCGCTTCTGATCGAAATGCTCGCGGTTGTGCTGCTCTCAGCGTTGCACGGAGCCAGACTGATACGCTTCGATTCGACAGCATACTACTGGACAGAACCAGCTGCCGGACGCGCGCATCACCCGCACGCGCGCCAGATTGTTGCACTGGTGCGGGCCGTGATCGAGGAAGTGGCTCCGTGGGTAGTGATTGCCAGCGAAACCGACGAGGCGCACCTGGTGTGCAATCACGCGCTGGCGCCGTTGACTCTGGACGCCTGCATTCGCCGGGATTCCGTGCGCCTGCAGCAGTGGGCCGCAAACCTGAGGCATCCCACAAACAAACGCGCGTTCTGCAACCTGTTGGGGAGCAGCGACGGTATCGGGGTGTTGCCGCCGGAGATCCTCAGTGACGCCGAACGTGCCAACCTGGTGCAGACCGTCGAGAGCCGCGGCGGGCGGGTATCCCGCCACGGGATTGCCGAAGGCGATGCGCCGTGGGAGCTGAACACTACGTGGTATTCGGCGGTTGCCGATCCAAACCTGCCCGACGATCAGCGCACGCGCATTTTTATGGTGTCGCAGAGTATCATGCTCTGCATGGCCGGTGTTCCCGCCGTCCACATCAACAGCCTGATCGGGACAGTGAACTGCAGCGAAGACGATCGAACAATCAAGCGCCGCGCGCTCGACTACCGTCAACTGGTGCAAGAACTGAATGACAGCCATTCGCAGAGGCACCGGGTGTTTGAAGGCTATCGGCAGCTGCTGCGCGCCCGTGCGCAGTCGGCGGCGTTTCATCCCGCTGCGCGGCAGGATATCCTGGAAACGCCGCAGCAGGTCTTTGCAGTGTTGCGCACCAATCAGCAGCAGCAGTCCAGCGTGTTGTGCCTGCACAACCTGTCGGGCGAGGCGGTGGACGTCAGTGTAACACGGCGCTATCTGAGTTCAACCGATGAGCGCAGTTTCCGCGATCTGATCAGCGGCGACTATTTCTTTCCGCACTGGAACGCCGCCGGCAACGCCGAGATCACGCTGGACGCCTACGAGGTAATGTGGCTCAGGCTGGCTACTTGACCAGCTTCGAGATCGACTTGAACGTGTCGCCGCCGCTGTAGCGGCACAGTTCAAACAGAATCGATTCACTCGTGGTCAGCAGTACGCCCTGACTCTGCATGCGGCGCAGCGCGATCTCGCTGTCGAGTGCGCGACGCGAGGAGACGCAGTCGGCAACCACTACCGGGACGTACTTGGCGTGCAGCAGATCCATGCTGGTCTGCAGCATGCAGACATGAGCCTCGATTCCAGCCAGAATTACAAAGCGGGGATCGAGCGGGCCGAGCCGCGCCAGAAACCCCTGATCATCGCAGCAGCTGAACGACATCTTCTCGATTGGCGCAAACTCCTCGAAACCATCGCGGATATCATCGATGGTTGCACCCAGACCTTTGCGGTACTGCTCGGTTACCAGTGTCGGTATACCAAGGATCTGCAGTCCCTTGATAAGCTTGAGCATGTTGTTTTTCAGCGTCTCGTGATCGTGCATGTGCGGGAAAAGCTTCTGCTGTACATCGACAATTACTGCAACGCTCTTGTCTGCTACTACGCGCATGATGGCCTCCGTATAGTTGCTGCGGCTCTCTCTATTGTAGCGGAGATGCAACCGCGGCGCGAGCCACAAACGCCGGATTCAGCTGGATGCGCTTTTGACCGATAGATGAAAGTGTGAACGGGCTGATCGAGACTGTGATCATGGTATTTACTACTCCAGCCTCAATCGGTGAAACCGGAATTTCGGTCTCTCTGTGGCAGGCGATTACGCAGGTGGTGCTGCCGCTGCTGCTGGTTTTTGCGGTCTACCGTCTGCTGCGCATGGCTGTACGGCGCATCATGATCCTGGCGGAGATCAGCGAGGTAACGCAAACGTCGGTGAACGGATGGATTCGCCGCGTCTTTGCGCTGCTCTTCCCGCTGCTGCTGATTGCCTACACCGGACGGCTGGTGGGCGCCGAGATTTTTACCCTGATCGGGCGCGTGATCGGGATTCTCAATGAGCCGTTCTTTGAGTCCGGCACTACCCAGCTTTCGGTAATAACCTTGATCCTGCTGGTGCCGATCTTCGGCCTCGCGTCGTGGCTGGCGCACCTCACCAAGCAGGCAGTCGAGTCGCGCTTTCTGGAACGCATCGGATTGGACCCCGCGCGGCGCTTCTCGATTGCCAGCCTGGTTCGCTACATCGTTCTGATTGTGGTGATGGTGATCGGCCTATCGATGGTAGGAATCAATCTCTCGTCGCTGGCGGTGATGCTCGGTGTGCTCGGTATCGGCATCGGTTTTGGTCTGCAGGGTGTGGTTGCCAATTTCTTTGCCGGAATTGTGATCATCCTGACACGCCCGATCAAGGAAGGTGACCGAATACTGGTGCACGACTACGAAGGCACGGTAGAACAGATCCGCATAATCTCAACGGTCATCAATACTCTGACCAACGAGACCATTATCGTGCCCAACTCAGAGCTGGTGAACCGCTACATTCACAACTACTCATACGAAGACATCAGTATCATTGTGGTCAATTGGGTCCAGGTCTCCTATAACAGTGACCTGGACCGCGTGGGGGAAGTCCTACGCCGGGTGGCGCTGTCCAACCCGTATCGAATCGAGGACCGCGAGCCGCGGGTGTTTTTCCGCTCATTCGATGACTCGGGAATCTCGGTCTCGGTGGGAACCTGGATCCGCGACGCTCGCGAGCGTTTGCTGGCCAGTTCGTGGTCCAACCTGGAGATCTGGCGCGCATTCAAGACCAACGGTATCGAAATTCCGTTTCCGCAGCGCGATCTGCACCTGCGCTCAGGCCCGTTCACCGAGTTGGGCGGCCCCACGCGGACCGCGGCTCCCACGCCGGGTCAGCCTATCGGCTGACCGGCACCCGGGGCGTCCGAGTAGACTTTGTCGTGGCCGCGTTCGACCACCTGCTGCAGCGTAAGTGAGCCGAAGTAATCGATGATGTGACGGCTGGCTTCCTGCCAGACGTCGTGCACCACGCAGTAATCCTCACGGACGCAGTGGCCCTGACCGTCGTCATCGTACGCCGTGCACGGAGTCAGATCGATACCTTCGCCAACCGCGTCAAAGATCTCTTTGACCGAGACTTCGGCCGGATCGCGATTCATCACAAAACCGCCCCCCGGGCCCCTCACCGAGCTTATGATGCCCGATTTCTTGAGCCGAAAGAAAATCTGCTCGAGGAACTCGGGCGAGATATCCTCATCGGCCGCGATGCGCTTGATCGGCATCGGCTTTGGACTGTTGTGCATCGCCAGTTTTGTAATGGCGCGCAGCGCGTAGCGTCCTTTTGTCGTTACCCTCATAGTTATCCCTCCGTCTTTGACCCTATTGGTTTACCCGCTCGACATAGTCTCCGGACTCGGTGTTCACCAGGATTCTCTCACCTTCTTTGATGAAAATCGGCACCTTTACCTCGAGGCCGGTTTCAACCTTGACCAGCTTGGTTGCTCCCTGTACGGTGTCTCCGCGTACCGCTTCAGGAGCTTCGGTTACCTGGAACACCATCTTGAGTGGAATCTTGATATCGATCGGTGTTGTCTCCCACATGATCAGAGTGTAGGTATCGCCCTCCTTCATGTAGCGCGCCTTGTCTTCGATGCCTTCGTTGGGAATATCGAACTGCTCGTAACTCTCTACATCCATGAAGTGGTACATTGCACCGTCGCTGTAGAGAAACTGTACGCTGCGGTCAAAGACATCAGCCTCTTCGACGTTGTCGTTGGATTTGTAGGTCTCGCGCAGTACCAGGCCCGTTCTCAGGTTCTTGAGCTTCAACCGTACAAAAGCCGATCCCTTTCCGGGGTTCACAAATTCGCGTTCAGCTACGAGATGCGGCTCGCTCTTGATGAGCAAACACATCCCCTTTTCGATTGCACCGGCTCTGATCATTGTGTGTCCTTACGTGATTCCTTTATCGATGTGATCTTCAGACCATTCTATCAGACTCCGCAAATAAAATCACCCCGCTCATGTTTGTTTCTCCAGACAGCAGCATAACCAGCCTGTCTACTCCCAGCGCAACCCCCGAACAACGCGGGAACTGCGAGCCAAACCAGCGGCAGTAGTTCCAATCAACACTGTGCGGTACGCGGCAACTGCGTTTGGCCTTTGCCTCTGCGGCAAAGAATTGCTGCACACGTTGCGCGCTGCGCTCCTCGGCGTAGCAGTTGGCAAGCTCCACACCACCGGCGTAGAGTTCCCAGCGGCGGCTGTAGCGCGGATCGTCGGCCGGCTCGGCCAGGGTCCGTACCTGCGCCGGATAGTCAATCAGCACCAGCGGCCGCTGGTCCGGCAGCGCGGGCTCAACACGATCCACCAGAATGTGATTGAATACTCGCTCCCAGCTGTCACCGGCCGCAGCGCGGATTCCGATCCGCGCTGCGGCCTCGGCCAGCTCGCTGCTCTGCTGGTGGCGATCCAGGTCGATCCCGCTGTACTGTAGAACCGCCTCGCGCACGCTCATGCGGGCAAACGGCGGCTGCAGTTTCTGCAGGCGCTCGGCGCTCTGACCGTATTGCTGCAGCTCGCGCTGCAGCCGGCCGAGCAGATGTTGCAGCAGCCCCTCGGTCACCCGGATGGAATCCAGGTGATCGGCGTCCACGCTGTAGTATTCGAGCATGGTGAACTCGTTGTTGTGATGCGCACCGCGCTGCTCGCCATTGCGGAAACAGCGTGCTATTTCGAAGATACTGCCGTAGCCGGATCCAAGCAACTGTTTGTGCCACACTTCCGGCGAAGGTACAAGGTAGCGCGGCTGCGCGCCTCCATCGGGGGCAATCTGTTCGGTGGCAAAGACCTCCAGGTGTGATTCCGGTATAAGATGCGGCGCGAGTACCGGGGTCTGGACCTCCAGGTAGCCGCGCGCGGTCAGGAAACTGCGGATTTCGCGGTTGATGCACGCTCGCAGGCGCATGATTGCCTGTTTCATAGATGAGCGAGCATACCAAAAGCGCGCGCTCTGCACTATACTGCGCGAATGAGCTACGACTTTGATCAAGTCATTGAACGGCGCGGCAGCGGGGCCGTCAAATGGGACCTCGCGCGCGGCGATACGCTGCCGATGTGGGTGGCTGATATGGACTTTGCCGCGGCGCCGGAAGTAGTCAATGCGCTGCGCGAACGGCTGTTGCATCCGGTTTTCGGCTACACGCTGGTCAGCGATTCGTACCGCCGGGCGTTCTGCGACTGGCAACAGCAGCGTAACCGGCTGCAGCTGGATCCCGACTGGATGCTGGCCACGCCGGGAGTCATGCCGGCGGTGCGCGCGGCTATCGATGCACTGAGCCAGCCCGGAGACAGCGTAGTGGTGCAGACGCCGGTCTATCATCCGTTCTTTGATGCGGTACGCGCCGCGGGGCGCAGGTTGCGGATCAACGCGCTGCGCCAAACCGATCTGCGCTACCGCATGGACCTCGATCAGCTCGAGACGCTGTTCCGCAGCGGCGCGCGGCTGCTGCTGATGAGTTCACCGCATAATCCGGTAGCGCGCGTCTGGAGCGAGACCGAGCTGCAGCAGGTCTGCCGTCTGGCGCGCCGCTGGGACGTTACCATCATCAGCGACGAGATCCACAGCGACATCGTCTTTTCCGGTGCACGCTTTGTCTCGCTGCTGAGCCTGGCGCCTGAACGCTCTGTAGCCTGCTTCTCCGTCAGTAAGAGCTTCAACCTGGCCGGAATTGGCGCTTCGCAGACCGTTGTTCCCGATGAAACTCTGCGGTCGCGGTTGTCTGCAAGCCTGAAACGCAGCGGCCTGAGCTCGATTGAAAACACCCTGTCGCTGGTGGCCGCAGAAGCCGCCTATCGCCACGGCGCGCCGTGGCTGGACGCACTGCTCCAGTATCTGCAGGGTAACCTCGAACTGCTGCGCGCTCTGCTGGCGCAGCGGCTGCCCGGAGTGCGCTTGACGCCGCAGCAGGGCTGTTACATCGCCTGGCTGGACTTTGGCGCGCTGCAGCGCGACCGCGGCCTGAGTGATGCGCAGCTGAAGCGGCTACTGCTCCAGCGGGCGCGGGTGTGGCTCTCCCCCGGGGTGCAGTTTGGCCGTGGCGGCGCAGGATTCCAGCGGCTCAATTTTGCCACACCGCGCAGTTTGCTGCGACAGGGAATCGAGCGCATCGGCGACGCGTTGGCGAGCGATTAGCAGCGATTGCGCAGCTGTCCGGTGAGCCGCTATACTCACGACGGAATGACCCTGGTTCTTGGAGCAATGGACGGCGAGATCGGCGCCTACTGCGAGCAGTTGCGGATAACCGATGAACAGCGGTGGAACGGTTTTGTCTTTCGTTGCGGCAGCCTGGACGGACATCCGCTGGTGGTAGCGCGCTGCGGGGTTGGCAAGAGCCTCTCAGCGGCGCTTACGCAACACCTGATCGACCGCTATCACCCTGACAGAATGGTGTTAAGCGGCCTGGCCGGCGCGCTGTCGGCCGAGCTGCAGATCGGTGATACGCTGATTGCGCGGGACTGCCTGCAATACGACCTGGATGCCACTGCGCTCGGCTTTGAGCTGGGCGAAGTACCCTTCAGCGGCTATCGCATTCTGAGGTGTGACCCGACGCTGGTGGCGTCCGCCGAGCGTTTCAGTCCGCACAGCGGAACGGTGCGCAGCGGACGCGTATTGACCGGTGATCGCTTTGTGGTAGATAGCACAACGCCTGCCTACGCTTATCTGCGCGACCAGCTGTACGGTGATGCGGTAGACATGGAGGGCGCCAGCGTGGCACTGGTGGCCGCGCTCAATCGAGTTCCGTTTCTGCTGGTTCGCAGCATTTCCGACAAGGCCGACGGCGCGCACGGCGCCGGCCTGAAGACGCTGCTGGCGCGCGCATCGCGCAACTCGCTGGCGTGTGTACGACACATTCTGGCTGCAGACCGTTCTGCGGCCGACCCCAACGGAGGTTCAAAGAGATGAGTTCACCCAGCGGTAACACGCTGCATCGCGAGTTCGAGCTGCTCGCTTCGCACCAACTGCCCGAGTACCGCTCAACCGGCCTGCTGTTGCGCCATCGAGCTACCGGCTGCGAGGTGTACCACGTTGTCAACGATGACATCGAAAATCTGTTTTCGTTTGCCTTCAAGACGCTGCCGCCTGATTCCAGCGGCGTAGCTCACATTCTCGAACACACCGTGCTGTGCGGATCGAGGGATTTCCCGCTCAAGGACCCCTTTCTGCTGCTGCTCAAAGGCAGTATGAGTACATTCCTCAACGCGTTCACCTTCCCGGACAAGACCGTCTATCCGGCAAGCAGCACGGTGGAAAAAGATCTGTTCAATATCATGCGCGTCTACGGCGATGCCGTCTTTTTCCCGCTGTTGAAACGCGAGATGTTTCAGCAGGAAGGCCACCGGCTGCAACTCGACCAGCAGGGTGCGCTGCAGATGACAGGGGTGGTCTTGAACGAGATGAAGGGCGCGTACGCAACTCACGACGCTATCGCTTCCGAATGGGCCTACCGGTCACTGTTTCCCGATACTCCCTATGCCTATGATTCCGGCGGTGATCCGCAGCACATTCCCGACTTGAGCTACGAGCAGTTTGTACAGTTCCATCAGCGCTACTATCATCCGTCAAACGCGCGCATCTTTCTCTACGGCAGCATTCCCACCGAGCGCTACCTGGACTTTCTGCACCAGTGCTTCCTCAGCCGCTTTGATCGGCTGGACGTGGAATTCCCGCTGCCGCAGCAACCGCGCTGGGATGCCCCGCGCGAGCTGCACAAGACGTTTCCGGTTGATACAGCCTCGGGGAGCGAGCGCCAGGCCTCGGTAACGCTGAACTGGCTGCTCTGCCCGGTTACCGAGCGGCACCAAGTGCTGGCGCTGGAAATACTGAGCGAGATTCTGCTTGGGCACTCGGGGTCGCCGCTGGAGAAGGCTATCGTTGAGTCCGAGCTGGGCGAAGACCTCTCTGCGCCCACCGGCCTCGAGACAGAACTGTTTGAACTGGTGTTCTCGGTTGGAATGCGCGGAACAGAGGCCGCGCATAAGCAGGCCATAGAGCAGCTGATTCTGGGTGAACTCGAGCGCCTGCGCGACAATGGAATCCCGGCCGATATTGTGACCGCCGCGCTGCGCCGGGTGGAGTTCCGCAACCGGGAGATCCGCGGAGGCGGACCGTTTGGTCTGCGCTTGATGCGCAAGGCGCTGCGAGGCTGGCTGCACGGCGAATCGCCGGATGTAACGTTGCGCTTCAACGACAGCATCGAGCGGCTCAAGCGCGACGTTGCCTCGCAGCCGCGCTACTTCGAGAAGCTCATAGATCGATATCTGCTGCAGAACCGCCACCGTACCACGCTGGTGGTGACCCCGGACCGCGAACACGCCGAGCGCGAACAGCGCGCCTTTGCTGAACGGCTGCGACGCATTGAAGCCTCGCTGGACAGCGGATCCCGCCGTGTAATCGAGTCCGACCAGCAGCGCCTCACTGAGTATCAGACTAGCGAGGACTCAGCGCAGGACATCGCGCGCATCCCGTTTCTGCAGCGCTCGGATGTTCCGAGCAAGGTGCGCATCATCGATTATCGTGCCCTGAGTGTCGGCGGGGTGGAAGTCTACCGCCACGATGTGTTCACCAACGGGATTGTCTACCTGGACCTCGCTTTTGCGCTCGATGATCTGCCCGCCGAGCTGTTACCGCTGGTTCCGTTCTTCACGTCGGTGCTCACCGAGTGCGGACTACCCGGGATGAGCTACGACGAGCTGTCGACGCAGCTGGCGCTGCACAGCGGTGGCTTCTCGGCGCGTGCCGAGGTAGGCTGTCACGCGGACAATCCCGACCGTGTAGTGCCGCTGCTGTTGCTGCGGCTCAAGGCGCTGGAGGACGCGCTGCCGCACGCGGTTGACCTGGCGCAACGCATCATGCTGGAAGCGGATTTCACCAACCTGCGCCGTATTCGCGATGTCCTGACCGAGACGCGCAACGAAATGCGCTCTTCGATCATACCCTCCGGCCACGCCTACAGCATGACGCGTGCGGCCGCGGCGCTCTCGCCAACCGCGGCGGTAGAGGAGCGCTGGAAGGGAATCTCGCAGCTGTTTACCCTCGGTGAGTTCTCCGCTGAACAGGGAATCGAGCGGCTCAGCGGCTCGCTGCAGGCGCTGCGCGATCACGCAGTCAACCGTTCACGATTGAAGGCCAGCTTCACCGCTGACCAGGACAGCGCTGCGGCGGTGCAGCGGCAGATCGAACGGCTGGTGCAGGCACTGCCCGAAGGGCCCCAACCCGGCGACGAACGCGCGTTTGCAGAGCAGCCGTTGCAGCGGCCGCGAGTCGAGTCGCTGCTGGTTCCGGCGCAGGTCAACTACGTGGCGCGCGCCATGCGCGGTTCGGCGATTGGAACGCCGCAGCAGACCGCTGAGGTGCTGCTGGGACACATGATGAGCACCGGGTATCTATGGGAGCAGATCCGCATGAAGGGCGGGGCCTACGGTGCGTTCAGCTCCAGTCGCGGCGCCGAGCAGGTATTTGTTTTCGGGTCGTACCGCGATCCCAACATCACCGCTACGCTCGATACCTTTCACGCGGCGCTGCGGCAGTTCAGCGCTACTGCTATCGATGAGCGCAGCCTTGACCTGGCGGTGCTGGGGACCGTTGGCGGTGAGCTGCGACCGTTTGCGCCGGCCGAGCTCGGGCTGGTGAACTTCCGCCGCATCCTGTTTCGCGTCAGCGATGAGATCCGTCAGGCCAAGCGCGATTCGATGCTCTCGATCACCCCTTCCGACCTTCTGCATGCCGCCGAACGGCTGTTGCAGAGCGAAGAATCGGCAGCCGTGGTAGTAATGGGTGGCCGCCAGGCGGTTGGCGAAGCGGCCGCCGAGTTGCCTGAATTGATGCTGAGCACGGTAGAGGTCCCGCTGTAGCCCTGGCGGGTAACGGCTTGTGCTTTGTGGCGCAACGCATTAGAGTAATCGGCAGCGGAGGAAGGCAGATGAAAAAGCTCGCTCTGGGTATGGTTGTTCTTGCAATGCTGATTCCATCGGCGGCTGTAAACGCCGAGGATGACCCCAAACTCTACGCTCTGGGTATGGTGAGTGCTTCCAATCTCTACTTCTCCTACCTGGTGCTGGGTACCGTTGCCGACGGCTACGCGTCGGGCGGGTACGGTGCCGATATGGCAACCGATCTCACCGAGGAGGCCATCGCGCTGACCCGCAGCTCGATCGAAGCGCTGGAGTTGTTGGTCGCCAATTCGGCAATTGCCGGTGAGGATCTGGCGGTGGTTGAAGGCTTGATTGAGACTCACGAGCTCTTGCTGGGACAGGCGCACGGCTTGCTGACCTACATCGACGATCCCGAACAGACCGATGAATTCCTGCGCTATCGCGATCGCGCCTGGCAGAACATCTCCCGGATGTTGCGTTTCTGAGCGTGCGCTGCGCTACAATTGAGCTGAGGAGGCTGAAGATGAAGAAGACCGTTATTGCAGTACTGCTTGCACTGGTTGTTTCATCCCCGGCGGTCTTTGCCGACGGCGGGCCGTTAGGTCTGGGGATTATTCTCGGTGAACCCACTGGTATCTCGGCCAAGTTATGGCTGGGTGACACCCACGCGGTGGATGCCGCGGTGGCATGGTCCTTCCAGGATGAGGGATCGTTCTACTTCCACGGCAGCTACTTGTTTCACATGATGGATCTGATCAGCGTGGAGCAGGGCTCACTGCCGCTCTACATCGGGATTGGAGGCAAGATCAGCCTGCGCGATGAACCGCACGTCGGTATACGGGTGCCGGTGGGGTTGGCCTATATCTTTCCAACCGCCCCGGTTGATGTATTTCTGGAGATTGCGCCCGGGATCGGACTGATACCGTCCACCAAACCCGATTGGGGCGCCGGTCTTGGTGTACGCTACTTCTTCTGAGACTATGTCCGGCGAGCTGTTGCGCGTCAGCGCACTGCTCAGCCGGGAGTTCAGCGCATCGGCGCTGGTTTCGGTACTGGTGGAACAGTCGGTCGACATCACCGCCGCCGACGTGGGTGCCGTCTATCTCTACCTCGATCCGGCACAAAGCTCGTCACCACTGGGACTGGCGGCCCGTCGCGGCCGTGCAAATCTGCCCAAGCGCCTGGCGCACGACGCCGAGTCGGTGGCGTTTGTGGCCGAATGTGGCGAATCGGTGGTGCTGCACGGCCGCGGACGTGGTTTCTTCCACGACGCGCTGCTGTACGAGACTATGCACAGCGCCATGCTGGTCCCACTGGATACGCCTAACGCACAGCTGGGTGTGCTGATTCTGAACTCGGTCTATCCCGATTTTTTCAACCGGGAGCGATTCCAATTTGTGGAAAGCTTTGCCGGGCTTGCCGCGGGCATGCTGCACAACTGCGAGCTCTTTGACGAGTTGCGCGATCAACTGCGCCGCGTCGAAGCGCTCGAACGCTACCAGGAAAGCGTCTTCTCATCGATGACCAATCTGCTGCTGACCATCGATGATGACGGAAAGCTGCACTATTTCAACCGTGTGGCCGCCGAGCGCCTGGGACTCAGCGATCAGGACATCGGTGCCAGCTTCGGGACGCTGTTTCAGACCCGGCTGGACAGGCGAATCCTCAACGCGATCGAGCGCTCCGAGAAGAGCGGCGAGGAGGTTCTTGGGATCGAGGGGATTCTCAAACGTTCCGACGGTAGTCTCGATTTTTCGCTCAACGTATCGCCGCTGCGAGGCAAGCGGGGCCGACACGAAGGGCTCACGCTGCTGTTCACCGACCAGACCGCTGAACGCGAGCTCAAGAGCCAGGTCTCGGTGGTTAAGGAAGAGCGCCGCGTTGTCAAGGACATGTTTGCGCGCTATCTGTCCAACGAACTGGTCGACACCATCATGC
>REDW01000017.1 GCA_007693325.1 Spirochaetaceae bacterium | reverse complement strand
CAGGTCGATATCGACCGCACCATGATCGAGCTGGACGGAACCGAGAACAAGAGCAAGCTCGGCGCCAACGCCATTCTGGGCGTCTCGATGGCGGTGGCACGCGCAGCAGCGGACTACCTCGGCGTGCCGCTGTTCAAATACCTCGGCGCCTACCACTGCTGTACCCTGCCGGTACCGATGGCCAACATCATCAACGGCGGTTCGCACGCCGACAACTCGGTGGACTTCCAGGAGTTCATGGTCATGCCGGTTGGCGCGGAGACCATCCGTGACGCGATACGCATGATCGCCGAGACCTTCCACAACCTCAAGAAGATCCTGCACGACAAGGGCTACAGCACCTCCGTTGGAGACGAGGGCGGCTTTGCCCCCAATCTCAAGAGCAACGAGGAAGCGGTAGAAGTAATCATCGAGGCGGTAGAGAAAGCCGGCTACAAGATGGGCAAAGACATGATGATTGCGCTGGACCCCGCCGCCAGTGAGTTCTACGACAAGGCCAAGGGCAAGTACATCTTCAGCAAGAGCGACAAGCGCGAGCTCACAAGCGAAGAAATGGCCTCCTACTGGGCCGATTGGGCCGGCAAGTACCCGATCATCTCGATCGAAGACGGTATGGATGAGAACGACTGGGACGGCTGGAAGTCGTTGACCGGCAAGATTGGTGACAAGGTGCAGCTGGTTGGTGATGACCTGTTTGTGACCAGCACGCGCCGGCTGTCGATGGGTATCGAGCAGGGCATTGCCAATTCCATCCTGGTAAAGGTCAACCAGATTGGGACGCTTACCGAGACTTACCAGGCGGTAGAGATGGCCAAGCGCGCCGGCTACACCGCAATTGTCAGCCACCGCAGCGGTGAGACCGAAGACAGCTTCATTGCCGATCTGGTAGTGGCGCTGGAGACCGGCCAGATCAAGACCGGCTCGATGTCGCGCTCGGACCGCCTGGCAAAGTACAACCAGCTGATGCGGATCGAGGATATGCTGGAGTCAAGCGCCGCCTACCCCGGCATCAAGGCGTTCTACTCTATCAAACGTTGATTATCACGCGCTGATTGGCAGCCGGGCCCCGCGGGTCCGGTTGGCTCAGTAGTCTTCAGTAGTCTATGGAGAAGCCACGGAACTCGCCGCGGTACTCGGACTCGTGCGCGGTGACCTGCTCCACCCGGGCCGCCGAGGGGCCGCGCTGCAGCCAGGCGCGCATCGACTCTACCGCCGTACGCGCACCCTCGCATACCACCGTCACGCTGCCGTCCGGCTGATTACGCACATAGCCGTGCAGTCCGAGGCGCCGCGCCTGGTTCACCGCCGAGTAGCGGAACCCGACCCCCTGAACCCGCCCGGACACCGTGGCGCTGAGCCGCGTCTTGTCTGAAGGATCTGTTTCCCGCTGCATAACAGTGCTACTCCAGAGCTGATGCGATCTTCTGCTCGAGCTCGGCGTAATCAAACGGCTTGTAGATTACCTCAAACGGGATGCTGACCTCAGGGCGCAGAAAACCGCTGGTGATGATCACCGTCTGCTTTGAGCAGTACTTTGTGAGAAACTTGATCCAGTAATCTCCACCGAGGATGTCCATGCGGTAATCGGTGACAATCAGGTCAACCCGGTGGTCCAGCAACTGCTTGATTGCCCCCACCCCGTCGGATGCTACCAGAACATTGTGACCGTGCTTCTCCAGATAGTCGCGCAACGTCAGACGGATAGCGTCTTCGTCTTCGACCAGCAGGATAGCCGGTTGGCTCGTACTCATTATAAGATCCTATGCCGGCGGCCGGCGCCGCCGCTCAGGCGCGCTTGGCTATCAGCTCATCGATACAATCGGCCAGCGCGCTCATGTCCAGCGGCTTGGCCACAAACGCGTCGGCGCCTTCCTTGAGAATTTGCTCACGCTCGGATGGATCATCCAGTCCCGAGATCGATACCACAATCGGGTTACCGAGGTTGGGGTCCTGCTTGATGCGGCGGCACAGCTGATGCCCGTCCACGCCCGGCAGATCGATGTCCAGCAGCACCAGGCCCGGCTTGACCTCGGCAATGATCCGGCCGGCGTCAAATCCGTCAAACGCCTGGTAGATGGTAAACCCCGGGTAGCGTTCGGCGAGTGTTCTCTTGACCATCTCGTTGAGGTCAGGATCATCGTCAACGATAATCAGCGAGTTGACCGTCATCTGCTCGGCCAGGATCTTCTGCAGCTCTTCGGGCATGCGCATGCCGCGCGAGTGCAGAAAATCCACCAGGTCTTCGGAGTACACGCGGTACTGCCCACCGGGTGTAGTGAACGCTTTCAGATAGCCGTTCTTGATCCAGTTGATTGCGGTCTGGTTGACAACCCCGCAAATGTTAGCTACTTCCAGTGCAGAAAAGATCCTGATCTTCTTGTCGGTTTTAGCCATCGTGTTTCCTCACTCATTCACTAACGTGCGCTACGGTGCTCCTGACAGGATATATGAATTATATCCATAATGTCAACGTATTTTTTCAAATAGTTCGCAAAAGTTCCGATTGCTCAATAGTCTTCTGAATTGCCTGTGGCCGGCCCGCGCTGGTGTTCTTCAGCGCTGCCTTCAGCGCCCACCGCGGCACGAATAGCGCCGGGCGCAAAGCCCAGTCGCGCCAGAGTGACGGTCAGTTTCTGCCGGTCGGCGCGGCCACGCTGGAGCGCGCGCTGCAGCGCGCGCTCCAGGGCGTCCTCTTCCCAGCCGGGGTGCTGCTGGTGGTATTCTTCCAGCGCACGGCCGGCGGTGGCGCTGGAAACTCCCCTGGCGCGCAGCCCGAGCAGCAGCTGCGTAGCGGACTGCGGCCGGCGGCGCAGCGCGGACTCGATCCAGGCCTGCGCGTAACGGGCATCGTCCTGCAGGCCGCGTGCGGCCAGCTGATCGAGCACCGCGTTAACCGCGTGGCGGTCAAAGCCGCGTTTGCCCAGCCGCAGTTGCAGCTCGCGGCGGCTGTACTCGCGGCGCGCCAGCAGCTCCAGCGCCTTGTGCTCGGCCAGAATCATCTGCGATTGCAGTTGCAGCTCTTCTACGCGCGCAACGCTGCAGCTGTCATTTTCTTCTATGCCGCTTGTGAGCCACAGCGCCTCGAGCACAAAAAAACGGGAACCATCCGACAGCGTGACCTCGATCACGCCGCTGGTGGTTCCCGGCTCTACGGAAGCTACGTACACGTCTTCGTGCAGCACGTTACCGTTTGGAGAACTGGAATTTCTTGCGCGCTCCCGGCTGTCCGTACTTCTTGCGCTCAACCATTCTCGAGTCACGTGTCAGAAATCCGTTGGCGCGCAGCGGGCGCAGGTTGTTCTCGTCTTCGCGCACCAGCGCGCGTGCGATGCCGTGCCGCACAGCGCCGGCCTGGCCACTCTTGCCGCCCCCGAGCACCGAAACTACAATGTCGTACCTGGTTTCGGAATCGGTGACCGACAGCGGTTGGCGAATCACGTATAGATGCGTCTTGGTTTCAAAATAGTCAGCGTCACTGCGTCCGTTGATGCTGATCTTGCCGGTTCCCGCGCGCAGGTACACCCGTGCAATTGCGGTCTTTCTTCTGCCGGTACCCAGGGATTGATCTACAGCCATTAAACTCTCCTACTCAATAGTCAGTGGTTCGGGTTTCTGCGCGGCGTGCGGATGCTCTGCCCCCGCGTAGACTTTCAGGTTGCCGAACAGCTTGCGTCCCAGCCGATTCTTGGGCAACATCCCCCGAACTGCGTGCTCAACCGGGTACTCCGGCCTGGTTTCCAGCATCTTGGTCAGGTTGGCCTGCCGCAAACCGCCCGGATAACCGGTGTGGCGATAGTAAATCTTGTCGTTCATCTTGTTGCCGCTGACGTGAAATTTGCCGGCATTGATCACAACCACGTAGTCGCCCAACTCCTGATGCGGAGTGAAATAGGGCTTGTGTTTACCGCGCAGGATTGTGGCAACCTTCGTTGCCAGCCGGCCCAGCGTGACACCCTCAGCGTCCACAATGTACCACTTGCGCTCGATTTTCTTCTGATCCAGATAGATAGTCTTCATTGCGTATTCCTGTTACAGCGCTATAGCGCGATGGAGGGACAGCTTTACACAGCCTGCGTAAAAAGTCAATAGAGGGTGATAGTGCCTAGGCGTTCTTCTCGGCCTGTTCCTCGGCTTCCTCTTTCTTGGCTTCGATCTTGTCCTTGATGTCGGCAATGCCGATCAGTATCGCAATCAGACCGATGAAGATGGCGATAATCGGCACACCACCCTTCAGGAAATCCAGAACGTACGGTCCCCATTGAAGCGACCATTCCACCGGTAGCACCGAATACACGGCAAACACCACAAATACCAGTCCAACAATCAGTGCGACCATTCCTTCCTCCAGTTAGTGACAATCTACTGACAATCGTCTGCTGCAAATATAGCGAATGAGCCGCAAATGTCAACGCCCCGTGCGGCTCAACGGATCCGTTTACGCACAATCAGGATCGCGAAGGCGATAATGAAGAACAGCATCGGCAGCACCGCAAACAGCACGCGAAACAGCGATACGCCGCCCACCATCAGCGCATCAATCCGCACAACCCCGAGCGATTCCAGCGTGGATAGAACCACCTCACCGTAGCCCACAATTGTCCCGATAACGATGAACATCCACGCCGTATCGCGCGTCATCGACCACAGCACAATTGCCAGAAAGGCGGCTACCCCGGCCACCACCAGGCGGCTGGCAAGCATTATCACTACATCGGAACTCACTCGCTGCTCCCTGTACTCGGCTCAGACGCGTATCTTACTCAATTTTGCAAACAACTTGAACTCCCCCGGACTCATGGTCTGCGGCAGGATGGTTGGCTCGCTCGGCCGCGGCGCTATCAGTATGCCGTTGTCCAGAAACCGCGCAAACAACTCGCGGTAGCCGGCCTCATCCAGCTCGCTGCTGAGGTACGGTCCGCGGCGCAGCCAGATTCCCGCGGGGGTGGCGCAGTCGGGCGTGGCCGCGGCGGCGGCGGTGGCTGCGGGGGTGGCTGCGGCGCCGCGCGCCAGTTCCAGCTCGGGCACCACCCGCTCGGGCCGCTGCGGCGGTTT
>REDW01000019.1 GCA_007693325.1 Spirochaetaceae bacterium | reverse complement strand
CCAGCATGTGGCGGCCCATCATGGCCCGCCCGCGGTCTCCGGCGGCTTCGAGCGCATCGTAGTCACGGGCACCCAGGGCGGTGGCTACCTGTTGATAGCCGCGTTCGTTGCGTTCAAACGTCTGCATCGAATCCTCGGCCATCGCGGTGAACTGTTGAGACATCTCCTCGAGCGTCTGCTTGTCAATTCCGGGGAAACGATGCGGCTCATCGCGGTATTGCCGGGCCATCGCGATCGTGCTTTCGTAGTGTTGCGTTGCCCGGGTGCGCCGCTCGGCCGCTTCGCCGACCAGTTTCTGGTAGTATTCCTGCAGTTGCTTGTCGGTTCTGTCGATCAACAGGCGTATCCAGCGTTCCTGGCTGACCGGCAGCCACGGTTGGCGCCCGGCAGGCAGTATATGTTCAAGCACAGTGCGCTCGTCTCGCCGGTAGCGCTGCTTGCCGTTGAGGGGCTCGAGCTGCGGCCACGCCAGGTGAATCGGGCCCTGGGCATCTTCGAAGAACTTGCGGTCATGCAGCCACGGATCGTTGATCTGTACTGTGAAGTAACAGCGCGGATTGTGGAAGTCGAAAACGGGGCGATAGATGTAGAGCGAGAAGTCGGCGCGTACCGGCCCTGTGCCGTCCCGGCCACCGACCCGCGACTGGATGACCCTGCTGGGGCTGATCTCGGCGTCGGTCGGCAGCCGCAGATAGGGTGTGCGGCGATAGAGCGCTCCGATCCGTTGGATCGTGCCCAGCAACTCGTCAAACTCGGCCTGACTCAGGCCGCTGTTGCTCGGCGGCGGCGAAGGATCCAGGTTCATGCTCCACGCCAGCCAGCCCGGCGAAGGGATTCCAACCGCCGGTTCGGACGCCGCGAGCAGCGATGTGCAGATGACCCCCAGAACTGCGACAAGTACGATTAACCGTCGTAGCATAACGCCTCCTCCTCGGCCAGTGGGCACTTGAACTCTGCGTGATGAATCTCTGCCACATTATACGACGGAAACCGCCACAGCAGGTGTTAATTGGGGGGCTATTCGCACAACTATTGTTTGGCCGCGGTTGTTCGTTGTGGAGCGGTCTTTGCCGGGGTGGTGTCGCCTCAAATCCTCTTCTTCAGCATGAACGGCTTTTCCCCGCTTACCCGGGTTGTCTTTTGCGAGAGTCGCCGCTATAGTTTGTCTACGGTTGCCGATACCTGAACCAATTCAATCCAATGATCAATCCATTTATGGGCTACGCGGAATCATGAATAAATGTCCGGCTATGTGTTGTCGAGCAACGGCAATCATCGTTAGCCTGTGGTTGGCTGGGCTGCAGTCTGCACCGATTCTGGCAGCCGACGCCACAAGCCCAAATAGCGTTGACTCGCAACGTGCCTCGCAGGTCATGTTTGACCACATCACCGTCAGCGACGGTTTGTCTCAGAACTCGGTGGAGAGTATCCTGCAGGACGCGTGCGGGTATCTCTGGATTGCTACCCAGGACGGATTGAACCGATACGATGGCTACTCGTTCACCATATTTCGCACGCACACTGTTGACGCTGCCGGTGAATCTGCTCGACACGGGTTGACCGACAACACGGTGTGGGCCCTGTTCGAGGACAGCGACGGGGTGTTGTGGGTAGGCACCGCAAATGGATTGAATCGGTTCAACCGCGCCACCGAGACCTTCTCCCATTTCCAACATCAAACGGACAACGAGCGCTCTCTGAGTCATCCTTCGGTGCGCGCCCTTTTTGAAGACAGCCATGGAGACTTCTGGGTTGGCACCGCTCGCGGCGGATTGAACCGGCTCGACCGGAGCACGGGATTGTTTACGCCGTTTCGGCACGATCCGGATGACAAGACTACGCTCAGTAGCGATCGAATCAGCAGCATCGCCGAAGACGCACACGGGGTTCTGTGGGTAGGGACCGAAGACGCAGGTATCAATCGATTTGATCGCGAGCATGGAACGTTCTCCCGTTTCCAGCATGATCCAATGGACGCCCGGAGTCTTTCCAGCGATGCTGTTACCCGGGTAGTGGTGGACAGCCATGGCACACTCTGGGTTGCTACTGATGGTGGTGGATTGAATAGGCGTGACGCCGACTCAGCCTCGTTCACGCGCTATATGCATGATGCGCGCGATTCGGGTAGCATTAGCTCCAACCATCTTCGCACCGTTTACGAGGACAGCCGGGGCAGATTGTGGACCGGCCACGTGCGCGGGGGAGGTGTGAGCCTCTTTGACCGGACGGCCGACTCGTTCAGCCGCTTCACATCTCGGGATCGTCTGTGCCACTCGCTGAACGATGATTTTGTTCTCACTATCTACGAAGACAGAGGCGGCATCATCTGGATTGGCACCCACGTCGGCGGGCTCAATCGATTTGACAGTCATAAGACGCGATTCGAACTCTACCGCAACGAATCGAGGAACGAGAACAGCCTGAACAACAACACCGTGCGGTCCTTCTACAGAGACAACCAGACGTTGTATATCGGAACCGAGGGCGGATTGAACGCGCTGGACCTTGTTAGCGCGGAGTTTACCCATTACACGCACGACCCAAACTGTCCCAACAGCTTGCCCGATAATACCGTGCGCAGCCTGCACCCGGACGGCAATGGAAACCTCTGGATAGCCACTCATGGAGGACTGTCCAGGTTTGATCTGGCAAAGAGAACCTTCACCAACTTCCTGCATGATCCGCAAGACCCCGACAGTATCAGCAGCAATGCCGTGTGGAGAGTATTTGTGGACAGCTATGGGCTGGTCTGGGTAGGAACCCGGGACGCGCTCAACGTGCTGAATCCGGACAGCGGAAGGGTTGACCGCTTTGTCCATGATCCATCCGATGCGCGAACAATAGCAGGCGACAGAATTCTGGCGATCTTTGAAGACCGCGATCGGAATATGTGGTTCAGCACGGTCACAACGGGGGTAAACCGTTACGACCGGGCCACCGGCGTGTTCACGAACTTCACCCACGATAGCACAGACGCGCACTCGCTGAGCCATCATACCGTGTTCTCGATAGCCGAGGACCGCGACGGAAACCTGTGGATGGGAACACGGGGCGGTTTGAACAAACTGGATCGGCAATCGTGGCGATTCTCGCACTATCGCGAAGCCGACGGTCTGCCGAACGATGTCATCTACGGTCTGTTGATCGACGATGAAGACAACATATGGATGAGCACCAACCGCGGGATATCAAAGTTCGATCCCATCCGCGAGACCTTCACCAACTATAGCAGCAGCGATGGCCTGCAGAGTGAAGAGTTCAATAACGGCGCTTTCTACCAATCACCCGACGGGCAGATGTATTTCGGCGGCGTTAACGGGTTTAATTCGTTTCATCCGAAAACCGTTTCAGAGAGCACCTACGATCCGGATGTGGTCATTACCCGGTTCGAGGTTCTGAACGAAGAAGTTGTCATCGGATCAGCCTGCCCGGATACGCTCGCTGTAGAATTGAGCCACGATGAGAATTACCTGTCGTTCGAGTTCGCTTCGCTGGATTTTTCATCCCCGGAGAGAAACCAGTATGCGTATCGGCTCGAAGGGTTTGATGAAGACTGGATCCACTCCGGGTCGAGGCGCTATGCGAACTACACCAATCTTCCGCCAGGACGGTTCACGTTCCGCGTCAGAGGGACGAACAGCGATGGTCGGTGGAGCAGCCACGTTGCAACGGTATCGATCCGAATAGCGCCGGCGTTGTGGCAGACTGCCTGGTTTCGCGCGATGATAGCCGTGGGGATGGTCTTGTTCATCGGCGGAGTATATCGGTTCAAGACGGTCCATATGAGACGAAGATCCAGCGAACTGGAACTGGCCGTGGAAGAACGCACCGAACGACTTAAGCGCACGAACGAGAGCCTTGAGCAGGAAATCGAACATCGCAAGTTGGCGGAAGAAGAGATTCGCAGAATCGCGTATCACGACTATCTGACGGGACTTCCGAACCGACGGTTATTCACTCATCTGTGTGAACAGGAGATCGCCGACAGCAAGAGAAACGGCCGAACGCTGGCTATTCTGTTTGTCGATCTGGATCGGTTCAAGGTAATCAACGACACGCATGGACACGATGCCGGCGACGCCGTTCTGATCCAGGTGGCTACGCGAATAACGTCAATGATGAGGGAGAGCGATGTTATCTGCCGCATTGGCGGAGACGAGTTCGTTCTGCTGTTGCGCGACGCGAGGGATTGCCACGCGGTGGAAACAGTTGCAAAAAAAATGATCGAGGCTATCGAGGTACCGGTCGAGGTTTCGCAAACGTTGAGTGTTCAGATAGGAGCAAGTATCGGAGCCAGTTTCTTCCCTGCGGACGATGATCAGCTCACAGGGCTTATCGCGAAAGCCGACGAGGCGATGTATCAGGCGAAGCAGGGTGCCAAAGACAGGTTCTCATTCTTTGATCAGGCTGCGTGCCCGCAATAGTCGGCGGCCGTTCGGGAGCCCCGCGGGAAACGGGCTCACGGCCAATCTGAGAAACGGACGGAGCCAGTTTCAGATGCAGGAAGATAGCAGTAATACAGAAGGTGGGTCACGTTTCTCGTTCCTGTGGTATAGTAGAGAAAGAGAAGTTATGCGTTTGAATGAGCAGGAACGCAACGTCATAAAATCGGCAGTCACGAAGCACTTCGGCGACGACGCACAGGTGTGGCTTTTTGGGTCCCGGACCGACGACAGCCAACGTGGCGGAGATATCGATCTGCTCGTGGAAACCGAACTCACCGGACGCGATGCGCTGCGGGCAAAGATCAACACAATTACCGATATCCAACTCTCACTGGGAGACCAGAAGATCGACCTGGTCACATTCCATCTGCGCCAGGGATCCGGTACAGACCGGCAACCGCTGATCATCACCAACGCTAGTCGCCAGGGAGTGCCTCTATGAATGAAGAGCTGATTTCAACTATTGGATCGGCAATCAAGGAGTGTTCATTTACCGCTTCACCAAACTTCAGGACTCCATGGCCCGGCGCCATCGAGGCGGGTGGGCAAAGCCGTACTCGAATCTGCGCCAGGGATCCGGAGGGCCCGCAGGGGTCACGGCGCAGCCGGGACCGGAGCGAAGCGCAGCCCGCAGGAGCCCGGTCGGCCCGCAG
>REDW01000020.1 GCA_007693325.1 Spirochaetaceae bacterium | reverse complement strand
CGCTGAAACGCCTTCAGCCCGAGGTCACGGTAATAGAGGCGGGTGACCTGAGCTCGGGGCAGCGCCACCGCCTGGGCCGCCGCTGGGAACGCCTGCCCGACGGCCGCTACGTGGAACTGGCCTGCGAGCCGCTACGGGAGTTGTTGCAGAGAGCCGAGAAGAGCAGCACGGCAGACCGCGCGGCAGCAGATGGCGCGGCCGCAGACGCTGCTCTTGTGCGATACGCCTGCGGTGTAATCCATAACCGGTTGTTTGCCGTGCCGCACCCGTTTGCCTTTTTTGACCGGCTGGCGCGCCCGGCCGGGACTGCCTGGGACGGCCGGCAGGAGCTGCAGGCGCTGGCGGAGCGCACTATAGAACTGGAGGATCAGCTGGTGTCCGCAGCAGACGCCACCTGGGGCCTGCAGGCGGGAACGGCTGTGGAGAGTGCCGGCGGAGCTGCCGTTGACCGGGAAATGCTGGAACCACAGCAGCTGGTTGGGTCTCCCGCGGCCGCGGGCTGTGCTGCCGGGCGGGTGTGGCTGCCGGGCGCCGCGGACGTTTCGGGCACCTCGGGTGCGGCGGATGCCGCTGGCGCGGGACGGGTGCTGGTCTGCGAACGGCTGAGCAGCCGGCTGTTGCAACAGGCAGGTGGTGTTGCCGCGGTAGTCGAGCGCACCGGCGGGCGCGTGGGACTGGGAGCGGCGCTGGCTCTGCGGGCGGCAATTCCGTGTGTCAGCGGGGTCAGTGATGCGGCGCTACTGCCGCAGGGCATCTATGTCCGTGTTGACGGGTACCTGGGGCTTGTCAGCGTTGGCCGTGAGAACGCGGAGTGGCCTGCTCAGCGCGCAGTAGAGCCATGACGGCTGCCGCGGCCCAGGCCGGACCGCGTGAACGCAGCTGGTGCGTGAAGCGCGATAGTGCCTGGCGTGACTCGGCCGACAGTGCCCGCGCAATTGCAGCGTCGAGCTGCTGCGGCGACAGGTTGTTGGGATCGAGCACCGCGCCTATTCTGCTGCATTCAACATCAGCGGCTACGTTGAACTGATCGCTGGAAAACGGCAGCACGATCATCGGTACCCCGAAGTAGATGGACTCGGTAAACGAACTGACCCCGCCATGATGGATGAACAGATCGGCCCGGCGCAGGAGCTGGCGCTGGGGAATAAACGGCTGGACCAGGGCCGGCTGTTGCACTGCCCGGTGCACCGTATCGGCGTCTTCTCCGGCACCAATAGCGATGTGCGCCCGCGGATAGCGTTTGCGCAGCTGCCTGCCGAGGGTTATCAGCACGTCGCTACGCGCAGCAAGGAATGTGCCCAGCGCGATTACGATCTGCTGCGGTTCCCGGAAGCGCTCGGCGCTGCCGGCAGCCGCAGGGCCGAGAGTGCCGTCGGGCGCGCCGGCACTCTCGGCCGCCTTATCGTTGTCCGGCACAAAGCAGTAACCGCAATACAGCCGCGTGGTCCGCTGAGCTGCTGGTTCTCTGGTGCGCCCAAACTCGGGGTAGTTGTGCACGATCAGGTCCTCAGAGGTCAGCGCGAACGCGTTTACCACCTGCTTACCGTACGGAGCCAGCAGCTGGTTGAAGCGCTGCGTAAAACGCTGCTGAAGTTCGCGCGCTTCGCTCTGCAACAAAGACAGCTGTTGGGCATCGATAGAGAACGGCTGCGGCCAGTGCGGCGGAACACCGTAGACGGCATCGGGGGCTGGAATGCTCAAGGGGTGCGGCGGGCAGAACGTCACAAAGCGCAGACCGTGCGCCGTCAGCGCCAGAGTGGCGCCGTAGGAGAGCTGATCGACAATCCAGAGCTGCGGCTGCAGTTGCGACTGCAGCTCAGCGATACGCTGCAGCAGCTCTTCCGGATTGGCCAGCATGTCGGCAAAACGGTGGCGCGTCTGCGTGCGCAGGGTATCGATCGGGCCGCGGCAGGTTGCATCGAAGAACTCGCGCAAGCGCTGCTGCTCTTCTTCGGCTTGCCGCGTGGCAGCCGCCTGACCGGTATTGGCGTTGCGATTGATCTGGACCTCGGCAAAGCCGAAACTGTGGCGGCAAATCTCGGACTCAAAGTCGCGCGAACAGCCCACAACAACATCGGCGCCGGCGTCCCGCAGGGCGCGCGAGAGCGCCATAAGCGGCCCAAAATGCGAGTAGAACGGCGGCGAGAGAACCACGATCCGCAGTTGCTGCATGCTGTCTCACGTTATAGCACGCCGCCCGCAGCAGCGCCAGTGATGACCGCCTCGAGCAGGCACGTGACATGCTCCTGACGCACTACGCGAACCCGCCGACGATCACGGAGCTATCCGCGGCCGTGGGCCTCAACCGGACCAGGCTCAAAGCGGGGTTCAGAGATCGATTTGGTACTACTATCTTTGGCTTCATTCGCGCGCAGCGCATGCAGCGGGCCCTGCTGCTGCTGCGAGACGGCAGCCAGGTTCATATCCTTGACGCAATCTTGATACTCTCTGGAAATCCCCTTGAAGCCGCCGCAGTAAGTTCTGTCACGTTGGATACAGACACGACAAACGACACAAGGAGGACAAAATGAGAGTCAGACATGTCGTTCTTACAATGTTTATGGCAGCCGTATTGATCACACCGCTGTTCGCCCAGGTAACACCGGGCGATAGCGACAACGGAACTGTCAAGGATGTGATTGCGGATCACGAGGACGTCAGCTCAGCCTACGAACTCTTCGGCACAGAGTTTGACGAGTTTCTGAGCGGGGACGAACAACTTGCGCTTTTTGTACCGACGGACGAGGCACTCGACCAGATAGACAGCGAGGAGATCTCCGGAGTGGAACTGCAGTCTCTGTTCAATCGGCACGTTGCTACCGGCCTGGCCTCCCGTGAGCCGATCGAGTTTATCGAGTGGTTCATTACGGATGACGGCGAACAGGTCACGGTATCGGTTGAGGATGACAGCGTGGTTCTGAATGACTCGGCGGTGGTGGTTGAAGCAATCGCCGCTACCAACGGCGTTGTCTACATTATTGACGAGTCACTTGAGTCATAAGAAGCAACAGTCAGACATCACGGTTTGAGACCCTCCCTCGCGGGAGGGTCTCTTCAATTAGAAACCCTTGCCAAGAGAGGCCGAGCTCAGGATGGGCAAACCGCTGGGAGCCGACGCCTGCGTGTCGATGCCATGATTGCCGCGGCGATCAGCGCGGGCGCGCGCCTGGCAACCGGCAACCAGGCGGACTTCCGCGTGTTTGCCCCCGAGGGGCTGGAGCTCGTGTAGGCAAGGCCGCGCTGCAAACCTGGAGTGCAATAGCGCGGTAGACTCGCGCTCGGTGACAACCAACGCTACACCACCGTCAACTGTTCACGCTGCGCGCGCAGAGCCGCGGCGAGATGGATCGATTCGTCGAAGGTGACGAGGCGGCCGCCGTAGTCGACCGCCAGCGCAAGCAGATAGAGATCGGTGAGCTGCCGCGAACCCAGAATCCGGTCGGGATCTATGACAGTTGCGTCGAGCAATGAAACACGATCGGGCCAGAACTGGTGATTCGTTATCTGCACGAAGCGATGAAACACCTCGATGATCTCACGAGGCGACATCCCGCGACGGGGGTTATATGACCGGTGAGACATAATGCGAATCACGCCGTTTTGCGTGATGGGCGACGATGCCCACCCAGGCGACGCGTCTGACGCCCACCACCGATGAGCCCTCTGGTGAAAATCGTGGTCGGGGTCGAGCAGCGCGATAATCACATTGACGTCGAGCAGAGCGCGCACTATACCCCCAACTCGTCGCGAAGACCGCGCACGTGTGCGTCGCTGACCAGCGAGCCGGTGGGCGGGAGCACGGGAACCCCGTCGCGAACCTGATAGGGCGGAGCGGAATCAGCAACCCCGCTGGCCGATGCGTAGAAGCCGCGACGGGCGAGGTCAGAGAGGACCGCTCCGGTGGTTCTCCCCTCTTTGCGGGCGATATCCTTGGCGGTTTGGAGCACATCGGTATCAATATCAAGCGTGGTGCGCATGCATCTGATGCTATCACATCACCGCTGGTGACGCAAGCGGATTTGGCGAACGTGAGTGCATAGGCCAATTCTTCGCCGGGTGTCTACCGAAGCGGCATCAAGATATCGGCCTCGGCGGCCCATTGCGCCAGGGCGCCGCCGGACCATAGAGGGCTTGTATTGGGCGGTTACGACAGGTACACTGTACTCATGAAACGCACAAATCTTGTGCTTGATGAGCAAGTGCTGGAGCGCGCAAAGGCCGTTTCCGGACTACAAACCTACTCGGCGGTAGTGAACGTCGCGTTGAGTGAGTATGTCCGTTTGAAGACCTACGCGGAGATTGACCAATTTGCGTCGAGTGGTGCGTGGGAGGGCGATCTGGCGGTCATGCGTGAGGATCATGCTGACACTCGTTGATACCTCGGTGTGGATTCGCCACTTCTCCGCCAACGACTCGCTCGATCTTCGCACACTCTGTCCCGTAGAGCGGCGATTTATCTGCCTGCCGATCTACCAGGAGATCCTGCAGGGAGTCCGCGATGAAGGGACCTTCCGTCGAATGCGCGAAGCGCTCGATGCCGCCAACATCGTCGACGACCCTCTGCCGCGCGAGCGTTATCTGGAAGCGGCGCAGCTCTTTCGCGCGGCGCGCCGACAGGGGCTGACCGTACGGTCGTCGGTTGACTGCCTGATAGCCGCCTGCGCGATCCATCACGACCTTATGGTTCTGCACAGCGATCGCGACTTTGCGGCACTGGCACGGGTTTCGATGCTGAAGGAGGAGGGGGCGTGAGTGGGCGCCGGAGGGGAACCTGAAAGGCGCGTACAATCGCGGTTTCAGGCCGGTTGCTGCGTGCGCTTCGCGAGCCCCGGAATTGCGGATACCAGATAGAGGGGCAGGCTGAGGATCTTCTCATCGCAGTCGACCGGAATGATCGAAGAACCCGCTACGATCACATAGTCGACTTCGGCGGAGCTCGATTTCGCGTCCCGCTGCCGGTAGTAGAGACTCGGGTCCTACCACGGCTCGGCGGACGCCCGGCGTTGATGGCAAGGAGGTCAATTGCTGTCTTCAGTTCTCGCTTCTGCCCACGGTGTCAGCCGACGCGACGACCGCGTTCTGGCGACTGGAGAGACATCTGTCGTCGTTACACCCAGCGCGTTTCGAAACCCTGCTGCTCGAAGTGCGGATCGAAGGCGAAGGCTCTGTCGCAGCCGTT
>REDW01000091.1 GCA_007693325.1 Spirochaetaceae bacterium | reverse complement strand
ATTGTGACAACTCCTGGTCCGATCATGGCGCATCGGCAGCAGTTGGGCAAGCGCTTCGCGGGCCTCAGGCGGTAGGCCGAGACCTCTGTTCGCCCGCCACCGCCTGTGCGATCCCGGCCGATCGGGGGATGCGGCTCCGCCGCCGGCGGCTGAGCAAACACTACCCTACGTATTGTACTTGAAAAATGGAAGACAGTCTTCCATTTTTCAAGTATGAAACAGAGGGGCGCTCAAGAGTGCCTGCTTTTCTGCACTTATAGCTCATGCGCCAGTTGGAGGGCGTAACTTCACTCTCCGGCCGCCCTCTCCGGCCGCTGTGCTGACCACACGAAATCTCGATCTTGACGCCGCTCGAGAACTGACCCAAACGTGATCCACCCTGAGCCCCATTATCGGCTCAATCCGCGCGCCGCGCGTTTCGAACTTGACAGACTGCAGTATTCTATATTCCAATAAAAATTGGAATATAGAATGGATGATTGCCGATTCAAACGATTTGTGTACCAGAAAATCGCGGGCGTGCCGACGGCTCTCGGCGCACCACATCGGCTCGAGCTTCTGCACCTGCTCAGACGAGCCCGACTTGTCGAGCATGTGAAGGTCGGCAGGCGCGTCTACTACTCGGCGACGCCTATGGCTATCTCGCTCTGGAACGCTGCCGCCCGAGCTGCGGCCGCGATTGTCGGTGCCTGGCGGTCACTCACGCAATGATCGGGTCAGTCAATTTTCGTTCAGGCTATCCGACCAAACTCAAAGGCATCGGGACAAGGCCTATCGTCTTCAACGGCCGGCTCAACGTGCTTTACGGTCCCAATGGGTCGGGCAAGACGACGATCCTCAAGACTCTGGCTGCACTGAGCGGGTGCGGCGACGGCGGATGGTGCGACGGGCGCGAGCTACGGACACTCTCGTATGAGGCGACCGTGGAACGTGACGATCATCCGGTCTTCTATCAGGACTGCTACCGGGACTCCGAGGAATCGTTCATCGGCGCCGACTACCTCGAGTCTCACGCCCACTTGCGCTCAACCGGAGAAAAACGGATCGGCCTCGTGAACGAGCTTGTCGACCATATTGAGTCCCGCTTCCTTACCTACAAACTCCGCCGCGATGAACGGCCGACGCTGCTCCTCGACGAGGTGGACAATCACATCGGCTTTGCAGGCCAATCGATCCTGTGGGGCGAGCTGTTCGGCAGGCTCTGCAAGAAATACCAGCTGATCGTCTCAACCCACAGCATCTTCCCGATCCTGCTGCGGCGGGACAGCAGCCTGCGCCGGGACAACATCATTGTGCTTGCGGACCGGTACGCAGAGATCTGCGTGGCGGAGCTCGGCAGGGCGATTGCGTACTACAACAAGGCAAATGGCGGCGACGCCGGGTAGACGCAGGCGAGAGCGATGGCGAAAACCGATCCGTTCGACATACATGCCGACGATTACGATCGCTGGTTTTACGAGCATCCTCTCATCTACGCGGCCGAGCTCAAAGCGGTTGACGCGCTGCTTCCGCCATCGCGAGAGCAGGGACTTGAGGTCGGGGTCGGTTCCGGCAAGTTCGCCTCGCGTCTGGGCGTGCCGATCGGCGTCGAACCGGCGACCGCGATGGCCGAACGGGCCGCGCGACTCGGGATCGATGTTTACCCGGGTGTGGCGGAAGCTCTGCCCTTTTCCGCCGGGCGCTTCCGCTACGTTCTGATGGTGGCCACGATATGCTTCGTCGATGATCCGCTCAAAGCGTTCGAGGAAGCGTTTCGGGTGATTCGGCCCGGCGGCTGCATCGTGGTCGGCTTCATCGACCGAGAGAGCGAGATCGGCCGCGAGTACGAGTCACGAAAAGAGACCAGTGTCTTCTACAGGGATGCTCGGTTCCACACCGCCGGCGAGATTCTCGACTTCCTCGTGCGGGCCGGATTCCAGCAGCCGGTCTTCAAGCAGACCCTGATCCCCGGCGAGCGTGAGGATGTGGTTTGGGAGGGATATGGCACAGGATCGTTCGTGGTCGTCAGAGCCGAACGCAGCGGCGCCTGATCACGCAGAAACGTTTTATCTCTTCGCCGACGTAGTGGATCCGACGCACCGAATGAGCGGTCTCCGGCGCGTGAGGCGAAAAACTCCTCGACGAGCTCGGGCCCCTCAAATCGCGAGCGACGTCACCGCGTGGGCCGGTGATTCCGCTTCCGATGACAAGCAGGTCGTGTTCGGTGCGAAGCTCCGTGTTTGATGTGCTCATTCGGCTACACGGTCATCCACGTCTTGAGCGAGAAATCGAAGGCTGCAACCGAGTGGGTGAGGCCGCCGACCGAGATGAAATCGACCCCCGTCGCGCTGACCTCGCATACACGCGCAAGATCGATATTGCCGGATGCCTCGAGCTCCACAGCACCGTCGCAGAGGGTGACCGCTTCGCGCATCTCGTCGAGCGACATGTTGTCGAGCAAGATGCGCTCGACTTCAAGCGCCCTCGCCTCGCGTACGTGGTCGAGCGTCCGGCATTCGACCTCGATCGAGAACCGGGTTCCCCACTTCGCGCGCACGCGCTCCACCGCGGTGGTGATCGACCCGGCACGGTCGATGTGATTGTCTTTGAGAAGCACCATATCGTAGAGGCCGATGCGGTGGTTCTGCGCCCCGCCGACGCGCACCGCGTACTTCGCGACCTTCCGATACCCCGGAAGTGTCTTTCGCGTGTCGAGGATTACCGCGTTGCCGCCGCGTGCCGCTTCTTCAGTATATCGTCGCGCCCCGGTTGCGATCCCCGAGAGGTGGCTCAGGAAATTGAGCGCGACACGTTCGGCGGAAAGCACCGAGACCGCCCGGCCGCGAACGGTCGCGACGTGCTCGTCCGGTGCGAGCAACGCTCCGTCGCTCGCGAGCAATTCGACCCGGGTCTCGGGGTCGACCGCGGAGAAGACGGCGGAGAAGATCCGGGCCCCGGCGAGGATGCCGATGTCCTTGGCGAACAGCCGCGCCTCCATCGTCTCATCGTCGAAAAGCGCGCGTGATGTGACGTCGCCGTCGGCGGCGAGATCCTCGTGAAGCGCCATGTGAATCAGCGGCTGGTAGTCGGTTTGCTCCATGCGGCATAGTAGTCGTTTTGCTTGACCCTCTCAACCGCACGTCGTACGCTCTGTGCACGATGAAACAAAACGCACAGGCGCTCTACGACCGCCTCCACACCAAGCTTGGCGACTTAGTTCCGGAGTTCGAGCTCGAGATAAAGGCCGGACTCGCGCTGCGCATCAACGAGCTCAAGGAAGAGCGAAACGCGGTGATCCTGGGCCACAACTACATGGAACCGGCGCTCTACCACTCGATCCCCGACTTCACCGGTGACTCGCTCGAGCTCTGCCGGAAGGCGGCCACAACCGACAAGGACATCATTGTCTTCTGCGGCGTCCGCTTCATGGCGGAGACCGCCAAGATTCTCAATCCGACGAAGACGGTTCTCATTCCTTTGCCCAAGGCGGGGTGTTCGCTCGCGGAGAGCATCACGGCCGCAGACGTGCGGATGCTTCGCGAGAAGTACCCAGGTGTGCCGGTGGTGAGCTACGTCAACACGTACGCGGACGTGAAGGCGGAGAGCGACATCTGCTGCACCTCCGGGAACGCCGCGAAGGTCGTCGAGAGCCTCCAATCCGACCGTGTGATCTTCCTGCCCGACGAGTATCTCGCCGCGAACGTCGCGAACGAGACCGGCAAGCGGATCATCTATCCAACGCGAACGCGGCGTCCGTCGAACAACGGAGGCGTCGAACTCGAGTACGAGATGATCGGGTGGCACGGTCGCTGCGAGGTGCACGAGAAGTTCACGGTGGCGGATATCGAGAACGTCCGACGCCGGCTTCCCGACGTCGTGGTGCTCGCTCACCCGGAGTGCAGCCGCGAGGTGGTCGCCGCGTCGGATTTCTCCGGAAGCACATCGGAGATGGCCCGCTACGTCCGCGAGGTCGAGGCGGCGCGTTACCTGCTGCTCACCGAGTGCTCGATGGGCGACAACATCGCCGTCGAGAACCCGAATCGCGAGATGGTGCGCCTCTGCAGTATCCGCTGCCCGCACATGAACGAGATCACACTCGAGCAAACGCTCGCTGCGCTCGAAGAGACCCGCTACGTTGTCGACCTCGACGAAGACCTGCGCAAACGCGCGCTTCGCTCGGTCGAACGGATGATCGGGATCGGGTAGACTCGAAGCTCGAAGAGGAGCAGTCGATGGCCTGTAGCTTTTCTGTGGCGCCCCGCCTGCGCGGGGAGCGACCACGATGGCAGGCCGAAGTTCATAGTGAGACCATGCCTCATCCTCTTCGGTCTCTGCCAATCACGCGCCAGACTGTTCTCGCTTAACAGTGCCGTTTCCGGGATACCCGGGTCGTCAAGGATTGTGACGTTGCCGGTGTTCGCGCCGGAGTTTTCATGCGTGACGGATCGGAGGGGCGCCCGCAGGGCGGTCCGGGAGGGTGCGGAACGCGCCGTCACGGACGGAACCCCCGCAGAGCCGGACCCCGCGCTCGACGCGATGGAAAGCCAATGGTGCGCAACAACCGGGAACGGGTAGTGTTGAGCGATCGCGGGGGAACCGTAGCCGGGCGCAGGGGCACGCCCTACAGAACGTGCCGGTTGCCTGCGGGGAGACTCGAACTCCCACACCCTTGCGGGCGGCAGATGGGCAGACATTCGCGGTCTCTGTCGAATACTACGTGTTTGGCCGAAGAATCGCAATCACTGCATCCACGACTGCTGCTTGTTTCTCACGCGTAAGGCTACCGACCACGCGTTTCATGATTGATGTATTGGCTGAAAACAGCTTTCCCGGACGTGCATAAGTTGTACGGGCAAGACTACCGGAGGCGAAGTTGGAATCAGTTATTTCAACGGCTCGCAGATCTGAGTAGACGCTGCTGGTGACCTGACAGAGGATCCAGTCGTCTCGATCCACCGCTGCGAGCACGATCGCAGGCGAAGTTTGCTGGCCGACAGATCGGAGAACGGGAACGTGACCAGGATAACAGTTCCTACTTCAGGTGAGACCATGCCTCATCCTCTTCGGGTCTCTCCCGATCACCCGCAGGCTGTTCCCGATTATCGGGGCCCCTTCCGGAATTACCGGGTCGGCCCGCGCATTGAGCATTCCGCTTCACGTTTGATCCAGAATGCTTCCTTCGATTGGATCCTGGTTTTCGTAGATGTTGCGGCTCTGCGAGAAGATGTAGCTGATAACCGCAACCCACAGAAACGGCAGTAGAAGGCTGAATGCGCCGGACATCTCCGATACAATCAACACGGTCGAGATAGGGGCGTTTGCCGCCCCGGAAAAGAATGCAACCATTCCCAGCAGAACGAAGACCACCGCCGGAATATTCGAGGCGGGAAACAGCAGCGCATGGAAACCTGCGAAGACGCCTCCAAGCGCCGCTCCGATGAACAGCGACGGGCCGAATATTCCGCCGGAACCCCCGGAGCCGATTGAAAGACCCGTTGTCACCATCTTCGCCACCAGCAGTACTGCCAGTGCGCCGAAAGCCAGTTCCCCGTGGACGATGCGCTGCATGTAGAGAGACCCCTCACCCAGTGCCCCCGGCACAAAAATTGCTATGCAGCCGGTGGCAAATCCGCCGATTGCCGGCTTAAGACGCGGGTGTATGCTGATCCGGCGGAACAGGTCGCGGATGCCGTAGAAGACGCGAACGAATAATATAGCGCCGAGGGCAGCAACCAGGCCCAGTATCGTGAACGACGGGAGATGGCTCAGAGAGAACTGATACGCGAATGCCGGAACGGCGATGACCCGTGCGAACCCAAAATAGATGGCGTAGATACCGTACGAAACGCTGGAGGCCAGTATCGCCGGGATCAGCACTTTGCCGTTGTAGTTCGTGTGAGAATAGAGTATCTCCGCCGCGAAGATTGCCCCGGCCAGGGGGGCACGAAAGATAGCTCCGATGCCCGCCGCCATCCCGGCCAGCATGATCTCTCTGCGGTATGCCCGGTAGTAGGGAATTCGCGTGCAGATGAACGATCCAAAGCCTGCTCCGATCTGAGCGATTGGCCCCTCTTTGCCGCCGGACCCACCACTGCCGAGCGTGATTGCCGAACAGAGCAGCTTGACGATGCTGGCGCGCAGGCGCATCTCGCCATCGTGATGATGATACGCCGCAATGACCTCATCTGTTCCGTGCCCTGCTGCTTCGGGGGCATAGCGCTGAACGATAATTCCGGTCAACAGGCCGCCCAGCCCCGCAACAAGCGGAAACAGCCAGATCCTGAACTGCGGCGGCGGCCAGGGTAGCCGGAACCGGCGAATGCCCGAAACTATCTGAATGTCCATGTATCCGACCAGCCCCTGCATCAGGTAGATGTTTATCAACGAGAGCAATTGCTGGAAGAGAATGGCTCCAACACCGGCCACGATGCCCACCATTACGTAGAGCAGAATCAGCGGAACAGTCTTTCTGTGCCGACTAATGGCGGATGTCAACATATTCTCTGCTACCCTCATGGTTCGACGGCAAATAAAGCCAGTTCGGTACTCGCAAGAAATGTACGAGGACGATACGGCGAGTTGCATCATGTCTCGGATCTACCTGGACGTCAAGACGAATATGACCGTAGCGGAGGCGCTGGAAGAGATGCGAACGCGCAAGAACCGCAGCGACCTGACGGCGACATCGATATTGCCCTTGACGTAATGGTGACAACGGAAAGTGAGTTCGAGAAACGTCGCACCCAACCGTGGACCGTTGAGTATACTGCCCGGTACAAAGGTGTCGTCGTTTGACCATTACGGAAGAGACTCGACAGTGGAAAGACAGTGCCGGCGGGGAGACGCGAACTCCCGCACCCTTGCGGGCGGCAGATTATGAGTCTCAAATAACTCTAATCTGTGCTTCGCAAGAAACTTCCTGTAACTTCCCGGACGTTCATAAATGTATATTGGTGTGTTAGTTGCGTCAACGGGGTTCTTCCTGGAGATTCATGCAGATTCTTCTATATTCCTGCTCATAATCTCAGGAAAAACCTCATGCGGTGGCTGTCATTGAAACTTTTCGTCTGTTCGCACCCAGCGTGACGTGTTTCGATCAGTGGTCAGTTCGAACTAAAGACCATGATGTCGACGTACGTTAAGCGCCTTCCAGTTCAGCATCGGATGCAACCGAATCCGTTCCTGTAGCGCCACGTCATTCGTCAGGAGTTCTGCCCTGATCTCCCCGCGATCCAGGAGGGCATCAAGGAAGTTGCGATCAGCTTTGCCCAACGGAAGGAACCTGGAGAGTTTCTCGCAGGTCTCCGAGATCATTCTTTCGATCCAGGCACCCGAACCTCCCGAGGCTTCGACGATATCAGTTCGAACCGTCGGCAACAACATTCGTTCAACATCCGTTGGGTTCAGATTGATCCGGGTCAGGGTCACGGTTCGCCAGTCCACGCGGTTGAACCCGCCATATACCACAAACGCGACGCGTAGTTGATCTTCGTCTATGGCTCGCTGCGTAAGAAGTTGATGAGCGTCAAAAAGGTCTCTCGCCTGAACACGGGCAAAAAGTGCAGATAGCTTGCCTGCGGCGAGTTCCGGCTCACTCAAGACCCGGATACTTGTAGCAGAGTATTCGCCGAGATGGACGGAGTGCCGAACCTCGGGTTCCCAGAGCGGCAGCCGGAGCACGTAATTCACGTCGACTTCGATGTTCGACGAACCGCCCAAAACCGATGCGTATCCAAGGCGCCACTTACCACCTGCGTGCTCGGTGGGAGATTTACGAATCGCGAAATGCTCGCGCCGAAAGACTGCCTCAAATGCCTGTTCGAAGATGGGGTGACGTGCCTCAAGTTCGTCGCGGGAAAGGAACTCAACCAGGTTCAGGTCAATGTCAACCGACAGACGGGGCAGAGGAAAGACGAACAGGTTGAGGGCGGTCCCTCCTTTCAGGGCGAACTTGCCACGCAGAACCGGATGTCGCTCGATGGCCTCGAGTAGATTCATGAGATGGACCACCCTCTCTACCACTCCCGCATCGAACCTCGTTTGTTGGGCTACCTTCTGAATCCGCTGGAAAGAAAGGGTCACGTAGATTCCTCCCACCCACTATCAGCGACAAATTCGGGAACGACCAGATTCCAGTCCCGAATAAAACGGGTCGATCCCGGGTAGGTGCGATCGAGGTAGACCGGCCTGGACGGTTTCATGCTGCGAATCTCCCTCAAGTGGGCTGAGTCGATCATGAGTTGTTCCCGACGCGAGTCCAGAAACCAACCGACTCGTGCTGCGGTTGTCGCGTTGCCCAGTGCTCGTAAGTACCCCAGTATCCGCTCGGCATCGACGTACTCGATCGAGTCCAGAGATCTCCAGATCTCTTCCCAGCTTCCCGACCATCTGGGAGCATTGATCACATCCACAACGGTTCGTTCGATCGAAGTGACGGTGACCGACATTCCGAACCGTTCTCCGTCGATCGTCTCCAGCGTTTCGCTGTTGGTGTGTTTGAGCGCGCCGGGTGGACTCAGGGGAACAAAGTGGTTGCCATGGTAGTCGAAGCGTCGGGTTGTAGAGCGTGTCTGGAAGGTCACGGTCTGGAAGTTGGAGTAGGCGAGTCCGTGGAACTCCAGTGCGCTATGGTTCACGATGACGGAGTCCGCTACACAGCGTCCGGCTATGAGAAGCGGGTCCACGGCGATCCGGGAATCCGCGGATCCTCTGGGGATTGCAGCGTACACGCCTCGGCGAATTGATTTGATCCTTCCAGTCTTCTGGTAGTAGTGAAGGAGGGCTTCCTCGCTTCTGCCACCAGCAGCGCCGGATGCATTCCGATATGCTCTCAACTCGTCGAGACGAAAAACCGGGTGAGATGCGAAAAAGGTATCCATATTTACGCGCTTGTAAGAATCCGTCATAACCCATAGAAATACTATGGGTTATGGGATAAAAAAGCAAGTGCCAATACTCGGTTTTTCCCTTCCTCCTGGTCTCAACTACAGTGTTTCGGTCATATCCTCTGATTCACAAGAAAATAGCGTGGGCCCCTGCAGCGCGGAGCGGCGCTGGGTTTCTCGGCAGTGAGATTCTGAGGAAGCAGTTCGGGAACTACAACCAGCGATAGTCGGACTGTGATGTTGCCTAACAGAATGCTATTGTGGTACATTACGTTAGGCAAGGTAAAGCGCAATGGGAATGGTATTCGACGTCCTCGAAGAGGAGTACCTGAAGGCTCTCTATGTTCAGCACGATCGAAAGCCGCCGTTTGTTCACGATCTATTGACGCTTGCGAGAGGCATTGGGGAACGGTACCCGGCATTGGCGAGGGTTTCAGCAGACTGTGAACGCTTGACTCCTTTCGGGACGGTAACAAGATACCCGGGATCAATCATGGAGCCCGGTTTGGCGCACATGCCGCAGGTCACGGCGTGGATGGAGAACATCCGCAGCGTCGTGCGTTCGTGCCTGAATCTTGGCCTTGAGTAGCTGACGCGACGCAGCAACATTCATCATGCCAACAATCTCAGATGCGTCAGCACTGGCCCCTCTTCCCGGAGTACGCGAGCGTATTGGAGAAGAAGATCCACGTTGACGGCTGCCCCGCTGAGGTAGTTGCGAAGCGATTCATTGACTACATCCTGGCCGAGAGTGCGACGAAATCGAATGACGTCACACATTGTCTTCTCACGATCATAGATCGTGAACGGTCGTCCGTCGACATCGTCGGTTACCACTCCCAGGCTATATCGCGGTCCCCCGAACGAGAACCTTCGAACGGGAGGGAACTCCGGACCTCGAGTCCGGTTTCCACGGGGAAGAGCTACCTGGATCGCCGGAGGTTCATAGGTGGAAAGCTCGTAATGGGCAAGTGCCGAGCCGAGGCAAATAACGGCACTCGGGAGGGCAAGTTGAGCTTCGAAAAACCCCGACGCGGTTTGTGCGTCCGCCGAAATATACAGCCCCGGCTTGATGCGAACGATGCTTCCCTCCTGCTGGAGTGTAGAGATGTAGCTATTGTGGAGACCGGCGCGCTGGAAATCTACCGTCCGTATGATGCCATCGTGGGTGTCGAGATACCTATCAATTCGGCGACGTGTTGTTTCTTCCATGCTCTTAAATGATAAGAATTACTACAGATAAAGTAAAGTGTCGTTGGTTTTATCATCCTTCCAGTCGAGCGAACCACACCCGGTCGCATCATACGACGGTCGAATTTACATTCGATCGTTGCTTTGACAAAAAGTAATGTACGCATTACAATCATAGTATTATCGTCAAAAATGTAAAGTGGAGGAGTCCGATGGCAATTGAGAACATCCCGGCCAATCTGGTTCGGTACCGGAAGGTGAAAGGGATAACCAAGGTACAGATCGCTGCCGACGCGGGCATAACCCGTCAGGCGTACCACGCTGTGGAGTCGGGGGAGACCATGCCCAAGAGCTCAACCCTGGTGGCCATCGCGGGTGCATTGGGTGTGTCGGTATCGGATCTCCTGGCCAGACCTGCATCGTTCTCGTCGCTGCGTTTCCGCTCCAATCGGACTATGTCGAAGCGGGAGCAGGCGCAGCGAGACGTTGTGCTCCACGGATTTCGGCGCTGGCTCGATGATTTCAACTCGCTTGAAGAGCTGCTCGAGAGCACTACCCCCTGGAGGCTGGACGGCATGCAGGAATCTGATCCTGTCAGGGCGGCTGGGCATGCACGGCAGATACTCGGCGTCCAGGCTGATGAACCTGTAAACGACATCATTGGCTTGCTGGAATCTGCGGGCATCAAGGTGTACGTGCATGACTTCTCCATTCCCGCCGTGTTCGGGTTCTCTGCCGGCGTATCCGACGGCGGGCCGGCAATAGCGGTAAACACTTCAGCGGGTATCACCATTGAGCGGCAGATCTTCACCAGCGCTCACGAACTCGGACATCTGCTGCTGCACCGTGATTCCTACGGACATGGTGATGGAACTGATGACGGTCAGGAAGAGGAACAGGCCAACCTCTTCGGCTCCCATTTCCTGCTGCCCAAAGACGCGTTCGAAAAGGAACTGGAGGAAAGCGCCGGTCTGCCCTTTGTCGATCTTGTGTTGCACATCAAGCGCAAGTTCCGTGTCAGCTACAAGACCGTTCTGGTTCGACTGGTACAGGAATACGGACATGCTCCTGTTCTGTACCAGCAATTTGCCGTTGACTGGAACCGGAGAACCGGAAACAATCTCAGGAACCACGCAGAACCCGACCCGTTGCTGGATCCCATCGCACCACAGGAAATTGAGGCGTTGGCCGAGCATGATTTCGTTGCCGGTCGTCTTGCGCGACTGGTGAAACGGGCGTATGAACGGGAACTCATCACGATCTCGCGCGCAGCAGAGATCCTGCAGATTCCCCTTGAGGCGATGCGCAATCTCGAGGCCGACTGGATGGCAGTGAAGATCGGTGGCTGAAGCGGAATACGTGCAATTGACGAACGTCCCGCATGACGGATCGGAGGGGCGCCCGCAGGGCGCGGCAGCACGCCCGGAAACAAGCGTGTCGGAAGAAAAGACCGTGCCGGCGGGGAGACTCGAACTCCCACACCCTTGCGGGCGGCAGATTTTGAGTCTGCTGCGTCTACCAATTCCGCCACGCCGGCATGAAATGCAGGCCATACACTACCCAAAAGTGGTGGCTTGTGCAATGGCAGCTGAATTACAGCGCGCCCTTCTCAACGATCAACACCATGATGTAGTTGACCACGTCCATGTCCATATCCACGGCAAAGGCGTCGACGGTTTCGCGCACAAACTGCCAGTCCTCGTGGGTCAGAGGATCGCCGTTGACGTCGTAGTCAAGCAGAAAAAGGTCCAGCATGGCCCCCATCCGCTCGCTGTATTCGGGAAGGGTTCCATCGGCCTGTAGTAGCGGCGCGTTCTTGTCGTGAAAATACTCAAAGACATCGTCTACGAGTCCTGCGGGGAAGCCGCTGAGGCAGGCGGCAAAACCGGAGCGTGCCTGGTCGATACGTTGCTGCGGAGTAGCGTCGGGGTGTGACGTGGGTAGTTTTAGCATGCGCCGTCTGAAGCGTTCCGATCCATACATAGCCCTCTCAGTATAGCACTGCTGTGCGCATTGACCAAGTTCGCTTCGATCTCTTAGAATCGGTGCAACCACATGCCAGGCGAAAGGAAGCAACAGTGAAGCAGACAGCGGAGCTCTCGGTCCTGGGAGACTACTCCTTTGACGAAAAGACCATCAATATTCACCCCAACGACGGCTACGACATCGGACTGATGACTTCCTCGCATGTGGTCAAGATCTACGCGGGCTGCACCGCGCAGGAGTTTGCCGACGGCACGGCCAGTCACATATTCGGTACGCTCTATCTCAAGAACGAGTGCCGCATGGGCACCGTTGAGATGAGTCTGAAGACCGCCGAGAAGCTCGGCAAGGTGCGCAAGGTGCGTCTGGTGCTGGCCGATGCTGACGACAAATACGGAAAACTGCTGATCCAGCCGAGCTGAACGGCGCGTTCTTCTCCAGCTGCCGCTCCCACTCCAACAACGCGTGAATCTCTGCTGATTCTTGGGAATTTCGATACTTCCTTGGTATCTTGTGTAGAACAGGATATATGATGTGCCGTCTGAAGTCTTTGGTGGCGATCTGCTTTGTGGTACTTCTGGCCGGATGTGCCGGCGGCCCCCAGACTCAACCACCCATGCTCAACCTCCGCCGCCTGAGTGACCAGGAATCGCCATTAGCGCTCGCGGCACGCTCGCTGGAGTACATCGATTCGGTGCGCGAGCGTGTAGAGATTGCCAACCGGATTGCCGACGCCTACATCGTACAGGAGCGCACGGCCGACGCGTTGTTCATTCTGGACTACGCCGCGGCGCTTGCGCCGTTTTCCGGTTCATCCGCAGATGCAGTCATTGCTTCGGCAGAGACTGCGCGCCTCTACAGCCGGCTGGACCGCAACGCCGCTGCGCTGGGCCTGCTCGAGGACGCGCACCAGCGGGCTGTGGCCATCTCCAACAACCGTGAACGCGGCCGCGCGCTGAACGCCGTAATTGAGGCGGCCTTCGAAGGCGGCGAGGACAGCATGGACCTGCTCGGCCACGTGGTGGAGTCGCTGTTTGTCATCGACGACTCCGCGGTGCGCGCGCAGCTGCTGACCTGGACTGCAGTCCGCTACCATCACTCGGGCAACCGTGCAACCATGAACTCGCTGATGCAGCAGGCAATTCCGGCCGCCGGATCGATTGCCAACCCGTGGCAGCGTGCCGCGGCAATCTCGGAGTTGGCGGCGGCCTACGAGCGCACCGGCAACCGCGACGCAGCGATTTCCGCCATTGACGAAGCGGTTGAGGAGATCAGACGGCTGGGCAACGGATTGGCGCAGCCGGCCGACAGCGGATATCTGTTGCAGGCGATAGCAAATGTAGTGCTGCTGGAGCAGCAGCTCTCTGCGGTTGAGCTGGTGGAACGCCTGCAGCAGGCCGAGCAGCGCGCGCTGGCCTTGACGGCCGTTGCTGTGGGCTACGGCAACCAGCAGGCACGCTCGGCAGCCTACATCTTCTTTTCGCGCGCAGTGCGCGAGGCGTCGCTGGTTGATACCCCGGCGGCACGGGTCAGGGCAATGACGAGTGTTGCCGACGGCTATCTGAGCATCGGCGACGCTGACCTGGCGGTTATCCAGGCCAACGGCGCGGGATCGACGGTGCTGCAGATTGCCGAGCAGGACGAGCAGCAGGAGGCCGGCCGGCGCGTGGTAGCGATTTACGCGGCTGCCGGAGAGGTTGAGCGCGCCGGCCGGTTTCTGTCCGACCTGCCCGAGGGCGGTCCGCGCCACGCGATACAGGTTGCGCTGGCACGTGAACTGGTGCACTACCAGCGTGAATCCGATGCGCGCTCGTTGCTGCGCGCGGCGTTTGGCCAGGGCCAGGGCGTTGCCGCATTGGCGCCCGAGCTGGCAGCCGAAGTGGCGCTTGCCTTTGCCGAAGCCGGCGACACCGAGCGCGCGCTCGACTGGAGCGGGGCCGTTGAACGCCCAGCCGATGTGGCGCGCGCGCTGACCGCGCTGGGGCGCCGCGGGGTGACCGCCGAGCAGCTTAGCGCGCGTGAACGCGAACTCCTGCTCCAGCTGCAGGACGAGCTGACGAATCGCTAGCCCTCCGCGCCGATGGTAGTGCCGATGGTAGTACCAAAGAACGGCCGGCCCGAGAGAATCTTCTCCAGATTGGCCAGGTCTTTGCCGGCGGCAATAACGGTCAGGCCCAGTTCGGCCGCGCGTCGGGTGGCAATCGGGTCAAACGGCAGGTTGGCGCCGGGAACCCACTCGGTTCCCACCAGCTGCTGGAAGTCACTCCAGGATACACTGTGCAGCGGGACCGCCGAGCGGTCAACTCTGGGATCAGCACTGTAGACTTGATCGATATTGGAAAGATTAATGACGGTTGCAGCACCGCAGGCTTCGGCCAGCGTTACCGCAACATAGTCGGTAGAGAAGCCGGGCTTCCAGCCTCCCGCCAGCAGTACCGGGCCGTCGAAGCTGCTGATGCTGTCCGGACGGGTGACCAGCGGCTCGGAGGTGCAGTCTGCCAGCGCGGCGTGCAGCAGCGCGGCGTTGAGGCGGGTTGCGGCTATGCCGATGTGGTCCTGTTCCGCATCGGCCGGCTGAGCAGCGATCTCGCGGTAGGCCTGCTGATAGCGGCGCGCCGGGGCACCACCGCCGCAGATCAGGATCATCCGGTTTCCGGCCACAGCAACGTAGTTGCGTACCACGGCGCTGAAACCGCGCACGAATTGGGTGTCTACGCCGTCGGGTGCGATAATCGAACCGCCAACCGAGATAACTACGGTCATCAATGCCCCCTGCTTGTATGCGAAATGGCTGAACTGTTGCTATATTGTATAGAGAAAGGGGAGCAAGGAACACCAGCAATGGATATTGATCTCACCGAGATTCTACAGAGTTGGGCCTACGATCCCGAGCAGAATCTGCGAATTGTGGCTGCTGCGGACGGGCGCAAGGTAATGCAGGTGCGCCTGCCGCTGGGAATCGAGCAGTACGAACTGGACGGGCGCCCGGACGGCAAGCGCCCATTCCATAAGGACTCGTTTGTTGAAGAGGTTCACGATCGCGTGGCCGCGCACGTTGCGCATTACGGCAGCGACGACGAGTTTGGACTGGATCACGAGGATAGTGTAGAGCTGCACAACGAGGGGATGCTCTTCTACTACCGCTACCTGCTGCTGTTCCAGCTCAATGACTTCGAACGTGTGACGCGCGATACGCAGCACAATCTGAAGCTGTGCGGCTTGCTGGAGCGCTACTGCACCAGCGAGGAAGATCGCAACGCGGTGCTGCAGTTCAAGCCCTACATTGTGCGCATGAACGCCATGGCCCGCGCTATGATTTCGATTCAGAACGAGGTCAAGGATGTTGCGCGCAGCGTACTGGCCAATGCAATCCAGGAGATCGAAGCTCTGGAGGAGATAGAATCGCCGGCGTTTCAGTTTGAGCGCATCCGCTCGGTCAACTATCTGCAGTCGGCGCTGCAGCAGATTGACGAGGAAGCCGGCGGCCCGGTCAACCAACTGGAGAGCGAGCTGCAGCGGGCGGTGGACGAGGAAAACTACGAGCGCGCTGCCGAAATCCGCGACCGATTGCGTGGTATCGAGTGAGCTCGACCCAAGCTCAACCAGAGTTCAACTTGACAAAGCACTCGCTTTTGGCGAGGATGGAGCGTTGAGGGTGTTTGAAATGAAATCAGTGAAACTCTTGTTTGTGATAGCGCTGTTGGGTGCCGTGGCGATGGCGCCAATTGCGGCGCAGGAACTGCTTACCGCGCCGCGCTTCTTTGATACGGTTGCCGAGCGCTACGCGTCGATAGAAGACTACATAGCAGAGATCTCGATGCTCAACGGTGAGGAGCGTATGGAGGGGACACTCTCATACCGGCGGCCCAATCTGATCCGCATCGACTTCACCCGTCCTGCAGACCAGGTTATGGTATCCGACGGCGAGACTCTGCTGGTGCACGTGCCGCGCTACAACGTTACTCTGCAGCAGGAACTGCGCCGCAGACAGGAAAACGTCGGTGGTCTGGCTACCGCGCAGGGGCTGCGCCTGATGCGCGCCAACTACAGCATCGCCTACCTCGAAGGACCCGCTGCGGTTCCACTGGACGAGGGTTCCAATGTCATGGTTACCAAGCTGCGTCTGGACTGGCGCAGTACCAATGAAGGGTTCCGGCAGCTGGTACTGTCGGTGGATGACAACGGCCTGATCCGCCGTATCGAGGGCATAACCGCGGGATACGATGAAGTCCGATTTGACTTTCGTAACATCAGAATCAACCAGAGTATCCCTGCAACCCGCTTTGACTATACGCCTCCGTCATCAGCAAACCGATTGAACAATTTCCTCTTTGAGCAAGAAGGGTAAATGGAATCGATTGGAGCAAAGTTTCAGACTGCGCGGGAAGCCAAGGGCTACTCGCTGGAGCAGGTGGCCCGCGATACGCACATTTCCAGGCGTTTTCTGCAGGCTATCGAGGAAGAAGACTTTGCCGCGTTTCCCGGTGAGCCCTATCTGTTAGGGTTTCTGCGCAACTACTCGGAGTTTCTGGATCTAGATCCGCGTGAAACCGTTGCACTGTACAAGAACCTCAAGCTGCAGGAGCAACCCGCGCCAATCGATGAGCTCCTGGTGCGCCGGAGCCCCAAGCCGTTGATTCTGGCCGCGCTGGCAGCAATAGTACTGGCCGGACTGATTGCCGGCGGGATTCTCTTCTTCAGCAGTGATTTCTTCCAGTCGCGTCGCATGCAGGCAGAGGCCGTCAATGTCAGCGGGCAGGAATACCGCATGGACGATGAGATTATGGAACAGCGATTCCTGCAGGGCGACACTATCCGGGTCCCGGTGCGTGACGGCGAATACCCGCTGTTGCTGGCGGCCATAGGCGATGTGGTTGCGCTTGAGAGCCCGTCCGGGCGTCACAGGCTGCCCGTGGCGCAGGAGCAAATAATCGACATCACTGAAGACGGCCGTCCCGATCTGCGCGTCATTGTCCGCGAGATCAACAGCGGCGATTCTCCGGTATCGGCGGTGCTGCGTTTTGACCGCGGCGTGCAACTGCCCGCCGCGATGGCGGGTAATGCCACTGTTGCCGACGGCGCCGCAACGCGCACCGAAGCAATCGGGAGCACAACCGTTGCCGAGCGCGAACGCAGCGCCAGCCTGATTGCGGAGTTTGCCGAGCGCAGGCCGATCAACCTGGAGTTTGAGTTCACCGCCCCCACCATGCTACGCACCGTGATTGACGGTGACCAGCGGGTTGAACAGTTTTTGCAGAGCGGACAGTCCTTCAGTGCCACTGCCGCCGACAGTGCCAAAGTGTGGCTCTCAAATGCCGGAGCAACCCGGCTGACCGTTGAAGGCCGCGAGGTGCAGCTCGGCAGCGCCGGACAGGTGACCGCCTTCCTGATCGGGTGGGTGGAAGAACCGGGCAACGTGCGCCTGGAGATGGTGCCGGTCTACTGACGCGGGACATGTAGCGTATCCATGTCTGCACCCGCCTCCTTCTTCATTGAAAATCTCGGCTGTTCCAAGAATCAGGTTGACGCCGAAGTAATGCTCGCCGCGCTGGAGAGCGCCGGCTGGACTCACAGCACTACAGCTACGGATGCGGACTTGATCATCGTCAACAGCTGCGGCTTCATTGACTCGGCCAAGCAGGAGTCAATTGCGGTGGCGCTGGACTATCAACAGAGCTTTCCGCGTACTCCGGTGGTAATGGCCGGCTGCCTGTCACAGCGCTACCCCGAGGAGATCTTCAACGACATGACCGAGCTTGGCGGGGTCTTCGGTAACCGCGATCCGGCGCGGGTGGTGGAGATTGCCGCTGCGGCACTGGCCGGCACACGCACCGTCCTGGTTCCAACCGAGCGGCGCCCACAGCCGGTGCGCGGCACGCTGTTGTCGTTTCCCGGCAGCGCCTACGTCAAGATCTCCGAGGGCTGTGACGCGCGCTGTACGTTCTGCGCCATCCCGAGCATCCGCGGCGGGCTGCAGAGCCGCTCGATTGACGCCGTGGTGGAGGAAGTTCAGCAGCTGCTGCAGCGCGGCGTATTTGAGATAACGCTGGTATCGCAGGACTTCAGCGCCTTTGGACGTGACCGCGGCGCCTCTGAGGCCGTTGAACTGATGCAGGCAATCAGCGCTCTGCCCGGTGACTTCTGGATCCGGCCGCTCTACCTCTATCCGGAGCAGTTTCCGCGAGCGGTTCTGGATATCTGCGCCGCTGACCGGCGAATTCTGCCCTACTTTGATCTTCCGTTTCAGCACGCCAGCGATAGCGTTCTGCGCGGGATGGGACGCCCCGGTGACGCACAGAGCTACCTGGAGCTTATAGGAGAGATTCGCCGCACGCTGCCGGATGCGGTGCTGCGCGCCACGTTGATGGTGGGGTTCCCCGGCGAGGGTGAACAGGAGTTTGCCGAGCTGCTGCAGTTTCAGCAGCGGGCGCAGCTGGATTGGGCCGGTTTCTTCTCCTTCTCCCCGCAGGAGGGTACCGCGGCCACACGGTTGAGTTCACGGCTCAAACCGGTGGGCCGCGCGCGCGCCGAGCAGCGCAGGATCGAGCTGGAGAACGCCCAGCGCCAGATCAGTCAACAGCGCCTGCAGCGGTTTGTCGGCCGCGACATGTCCCTGCTGCTGGAGGAACCGGTTGCCGGAGAACCGCTCTATCTGGCGCGTGCGTGGTGTCACGCGCCGGATGTGGATGGTCTGGTTGTGCTGCGTACCAGGGGGCTGTCAAAGGATGCGCTTCAAGCCGGGATGGTGCTGCGCGGCAGGATCGTGAAAGTCAACGGTATGGACCTGGAGGCGGTGCCGAGCTCGACTTCAGGAGATGACGATGTCAACTAAACTGACGCAGCCGGGAGCGGTCAAACTGATTGTGCTGCTGGGCGTGCTGGCGGTCAGCGGCTCGGCCATCCTGATTCGCCTCTCAGCGGTGCACTACGTTGCCGCGGCTACCTATCGCATGCTGTTTACGGTGGGCCTGATGGCGCCTACCATGATGTATCGCATGCGGCGCCGGCCGGCAGCGGTGGCTGAGCCGCCGATGGACGGTGCGGCGCGGTTCTGGTGCATTGTTGGCGGCGTGTTTCTGGCACTGCACTTTGGTTTCTGGTTCAAGTCGCTTCAGCTGACCTCGGTCTCCACCGCCACGGTGCTGGTGAATACCCACCCGCTGTTTGTTATGCTGCTGGGCATGGTTGTGCTGCGTGAAAAGGTGCCGGCGGCGGCGGCGATATGGATGCTGGTGGCGATGGCCGGCAGCGCCGGACTGGCGCTCGGCGGGACCGGCTTTGGCGAAAGCGCGCTGGAGGGCAACCTGATGGCGATTGCCGGGGCCATGTTTGTGTCGGTCTACATGGTTATCGGGCGCTACGCCAGGCGCAGCGTCTCACTGCTGCGCTACACGTTTCTGGTCTACCTGGCGGCAGCGTCCACCCTGTTACTCTACGCCCTGGCCAGCGGGGTTGATCTGGGGCCCTACCCGCCACGCGAGTACGTGATATTCCTGGCGATGGCGGTATTTCCAACGCTGCTGGGACACAGCGTGTTCAACTGGGCGCTGAAGTATCTCAAGATGTCTTTTGTTTCTACAGCCATCCTGGGTGAGCCGGTGTTTGCCACTATCCTGGCAATCTTCATCTTTGTTGAGATTCCCGGTCCGTGGACGGTACTGTTCGGCGCGCTGGTTATCTTTGCTATCTATCGCTTCACCGTTGCCGATAACGAGTCGTAGCTTTGCCAAGCGCGGCACTTTGCGCTATCATACGGGCTCATTATGTCGTCTTATCTCGAAGGTCTGAACCAGGAGCAGCAGCAGGCGGTGCTGCATAGCGGGTCTCCACTTCTGATCCTGGCCGGCGCCGGTTCCGGCAAGACCCGCGTGATCACGGTCAAAATTGCCTACCTGATCGACCAGCTCGGAGTTGCGCCGCAGTCCATTCTGGCGGTTACCTTTACCAACCGCGCCGCAGCCGAGATGCGCCAGCGTGCGGCGGCCATGGAGCCGGCGGCCGCCGACGTGATGATCCGGACCTTCCATTCCTTTGGCGCCTGGATGCTGCGCCGCCACGCGCACCTGCTCGACATGCCGTCGGGCTTCACTATCTACGACGACGACGACTCGATAACGCTGCTGCGCGCCCTGTTCCCCGAGCATAGCCGCAGTGCGCTGACTCCAATCGCGCGCCGCATTGCGCGCGCCAAGGACTACGGCCTGACGCCCCAGGATGACCTGCAGCCCATCAGCACCGACCCTGCGTTTGCCGGGTTCTACGCCGCCTACGAGCAGCGCCTGCGCCAGATCGGCAACGCGGACTTTGGCGATCTGATCCGCCGCCCGATTGAGCTTCTGCAAGCCAACCCCGAGGTGGCCGCACGGCTGCGCAGTCGCTTCCGCGTGATACTGGTGGACGAATACCAGGATTCCAACGTTGCGCAGTTTGCGCTGCTGCGCGAGCTGGTGGACAGCAGCAGCTATCTGTGCGTGGTCGGTGATGACGACCAGTCGATATACCGCTTCCGCGGTGCCGAGGTACGCAACATTCTGACGTTCTCCGACAGCTTCCCCGGTACGCAACTGGTGCGCCTGGAAGAGAACTACCGCTCTACATCGGCCATCCTGAACCTTGCCTCAAGCGTAGTGGCCCACAACCAGGGGCGTCTCGGTAAGACGCTGTGGACGCGGCGCGCCGGCGGCGCCACGCCGGTGCTTGCCTACCTGGGCAGCGAGGACGATGAGGTGCGCTACTGCATGGGGGTACTCTCCGGCGAGATGGAGGAGCAGGGCGCCTTCGGCATTTCTGCGGGCGAAACCGCAATCCTCTATCGCACCAACGCTCAGTCGCGCCTGTTTGAGACCGCCTTTCTGCGCGCCGGCATCAACTACCGCATTGTAGGAACGCTGCGTTTCTACGAGCGAGAAGAGGTCAAGGACGCGGTGGCGTGGCTCAAGTTCCTGGCCAACCCGCGCGATGAGGTCAGTTTCCGCCGTATTGTCAACAAGCCCGCGCGCGGACTGGGGGACAAGAGTGTAGCGCGGATTCTGGCGTACCTTGCTGAGACCGAGGGGCGCATTGTCGAGGCGTGCCGTGCGGCGCGCAGCGTATTGCCGGCGCGCGCGGCAGGCGCGCTGGGCGGGTTTCTGAGCATCATCGACGCGCTTGCAGACTCCTTTGGCAATCAGACGCTGGCCGATTTTGTCGAGAAGACCATATCGGCCAGCGGACTGGCCGGTTACCACCAGGACCAGGACGAGGTGGCCGGGTCTCAGCGGCTGCAGAACCTCGAGGAGCTGGTCAACGCGGCCTCGCTCTATCCGCCGAGCATGCAAGGCCTGATAGAGTTTCTCGAGGCTATCGAGCTGGACAGCTCGCGGCAGAACAGTGACGATGACGGCGGAGAGCGCGTGACGCTGATTACGATGCACAACACCAAGGGCCTCGAGTTTGACCGCGTGATTATCACCGGGCTGGAAGAGGGGCTGTTCCCGCGCGCCGCAGAAGAATCGCCGGATGACCTCGAAGAGGAGCGCCGGCTGTTCTACGTGGCGCTGACGCGTGCGAGGCGGTCGCTGCACATGACCAGTTGCCGCTCGCGGCGGGTTCACGGCCGCATCATGGAGCTCTACCCGTCGCGCTTTGTGCGCGAGATTCCTGCCGATGCGGTCGAGATCCGCGGCGCCCGTGCGGCGGAACACTCCGAAGATGACGGCTACACCCCGGGCGCCTGGGTCTACCACGATGACTACGGCAGCGGCGTGGTTGTCAAACGCTGGCAGACCGGAGCCAATACGGTGGTGCTGGTGCGCTTTGAGAGCGGCAGAACGGCGCAGTTTCTGCCGCGCTACACGCCGCTGGAACGCGTCAGCGGGGAGTACTGATGAGCCATCCGGGGTTGACACCGCCGCTGCTGGAGACGCTGCTGCCTGCGATCCGCCGCGCGCGCGACTACTACCTCTATACCTACGATGGGCGCCGCATTGTGGATCTGTATCGCTGCGGCGGCGCGGCGCTGCTGGGCTACCGGCCGGCGCGTGTTGCCCATGCCGAGAAGCAGCGTCTGTCCGAGGGGCTCTCCGCGGCGCTGCCGTCAGTCTACGGCGCGCGGCTGCAGCGCGCGCTGAGGGAGCTGCTGCCGGCGTACCCTCACGTGCGCCTGTTTGCCGGCCTGGACGCGGCGCTGCAGGCGCTATCGGCCGCGGGTTGGCAGCCGGTGGTTGACCAGGCGTGTGCGCCGGGGCCGTCCGCTGCTGCCGGCGCGGTAGTGCTGTGGCGGCCGTTTCTGGAGCCGCCGCAGTCTGCGCTGCTGCTGCCGCGGCTGCCGTACCCGGCGGCCTACGCACCGCAACCGCTGTGCTGCGCCGCGGACCCCGGTGCCGCACTCGCGTCGCAGGCCGTTTCACCGCTGGCGCTCGCGGGGGCCATCCAGGCGCTGGCGGCGTGGCGGACCTCGGCGCGCGAGCGCAGCGAGCTACTACGCGCAGCCGCCGCTCCCGGCGGCGCCGCGCGCAGCCGCCGGCGCAA
>REDW01000021.1 GCA_007693325.1 Spirochaetaceae bacterium | reverse complement strand
CACGTTATCGAGGAAGACCCGGGCGACATCGAAGAGCTTACTATTTCACCGAACAGCGGCAGTTTCACTGACGGTTCCACCGTGGAGTTCATCGCCTCCGGCGGGATTAAGCCGTATACCTTCGAGCGGGTAGGACCGGGCAGCGGCCAGCCGGTACCGGTCGGCGAATACAGAGCTCGCTATACGGTATCGTTCCCGCCGGGTGTGGCGCAGATCCGGCTCACCGACCGCACCGGTGAGCACGTTACCGCCAAGCTCAACGTCAGCAAGTGAAGCACCTCAGCGCAACAGCTGCTGCAACTGCTGCAGAATATCGCGTACCACGGCCCGTTCGGCCGCGGCAAAACGGCCTTCCAGGTCCGCTGTGGCAGGACCGGAGCCGCTGACACGCTGCAGCAGCGCAACCGCCTCCTGCAGGCCGCCGATGCGGCCTTCGCGGCGCGATTCGGCTGCCAGTGTGTCCAGGTAATCCTCCAGCTGCCGGTCAAGCCCCGGATGGCGGCTGCGGATCGGTTCTGTGCTCAGAATGCGCAGCACCTCCACCTTGGTCTCAACCTTGCCCAGTAATTCTTCACGACCCGGTGCCGCAGCGGTACGTGCATCATCCAGCGCACCGCTGACACTATCGAGCCGCGCGCGCAACGCCGCGCGCTGCTGCTCTGTGCTGCGCGCGGCTGTCAGGTCGCGTTCCAGCTGCGAGACCGTAGTCTGCAGGCGCGTCATGGCTGCCTGTAACCGGTCGCGCTCGGCGGTCAGCTGGGTCTGGCGTGACGCCAGCGACGCGTGCTGAGCGGCCAGCTCATCGCGCTCGCCGCTCAGCCGCTCAACCTCGCCCTCCAGCTGCTGCACCGTGGCTCGCAGTTGCTGCAGCTCGGCGACATCGTCTTCAGGAAGCTCGCGGATCACCGTCGGCTCCGGGGTAAGCGGCTCGGGTTGTTGCTCCAGTTCTGCTTCCAGCTCCCCGATGCGTGTCAGCGCCGCGGACAGTTGCGCCGCCAGCAGCTCTTCCTGCTGCTGCAGCCGCTGCAGCCTGCTGAGCGTCTCGGCTGAGTCGACCTCGCGCAGCAGTACGCGTTCCTGATCCAGTGCGCGCTCGAGCTCGGCCTCCAGTGCGGCAACCCGATCGGCGGTGGCCTGGTCGCGCTGGTCCGCCGGGACCTGCACCCGCAGCTGTTCCAGCTCGGCGCGTATCTGTTCGATCTCGCGTTCGCTCTGCAGCAGCTGCGCGTCGGCATCGGCGCGGAACTGCTCCAGCAGCCGCGCCTGGGCGGTTTGTCCAACCGCAGACACCTCTGCCAGCGCCCGCTCGTCGCGTTCAAACAGCGCGATAAGAAAGAGCACCGCGGCCGCGGTGAGCACCAGCGCGCCAAGATTAATCAGCAGCGGCAGCAGCGCACCGCGACGCAGGGGGGTGTAGCGGAAGCGGGTTTCATCGTGCGCCTCGCGCTGAACAAGAAACGCCTTTTCGATCTCCGCCTGGATGTCCGCCTGCTCATCGGATGAGATCCCGCGCGTGGCGTGATCGGATTCAATTTCTGAAAGTTCATCCGGTTGACCGTTTGGTTCTATCATGACTTTCAATAGCATACGACGTAACAGCGCGGTCATCAAGCGGCTGTGTGTCAAGCAGCCGTCAGTTGACACTTCAGAGACGCAGATATACGCTTGCGACAACGTGAGCATTCGATACAAGATACTGCTGGTCATTCTGCCGCTACTGATCGCCCCGCTGATTATCGCCGGTGTTGCGGCTTCGCTGTCCGCGCGCAGCGGCATAACCGAAGTCGCGCAGGAATTCCTGCAGTTCAAGGCCGAGGAGCTGGCCCGCTACGCGCGCGAGCAGTGGCAGTTGCTGATCGAAAACGACCTGGCGGATCAGGAAGAATACGTGCGCGTTGCTCAGCGTTCGGTGCAGGCACACGCCAGCGGGCTGATACGGCGGGAATCAGAACTGATTGTGGCGCTGAACTCCGACGGACAGACTGCCTTCAGCACCCGGCCGATTGAACTGCTACAGGACGAGAGCGCCGAACTGCAGGGGATTGCCGCCGAACGCCCCACCGGCTGGCACACTATCTCGCTCGGTGGCGAGCCGCGGGTGGCGCAGTCGGTCCGGTTTGAACCGTTTGACTGGACACTGTTTGTCACCGAGCAACAGAGCGTGTTTTACCGCGCCGTGCGCACCATCACCAACCAGACCGCCCTGATCCTGGCGGTCACGCTGGTGGTAGCGGTTCTGTTGTCTATTCTTCTGACGCGCAATCTGCTGCTGCCGCTGGGCCGCATGGCCACCACCATGCGTGAAATCATCGGCGAACGCGATCTTTCCAAGCGGGTCCCAATTCTCTACCGCGATGAGATCGGCGACCTGGGCCATACCTTCAACGTGATGACAGAAGAGCTCGATGAGGCCTACCAGCAGATCAAGCAGTACGCCTTCCAGGCGGTGCTGGCGCGGCGCCAGGAGCAGAAGATCCGTAATATCTTTCAGAAGTACGTTCCAGTTGATGTGATCGATCAGTTCTTCGCCAACCCGGAATCGATGCTGACCGGGCAGAAACGGACACTGGCGGTGTTGTTCTCCGACATCCGCAGTTTCACCTCAATTGCCGAACAGCTGCCAGCCGATCAGATTGTAGAGTCGCTGAACGCCTACTTCAGCGCCATGGTGGACGCGGTCATCGAGCGCCACGGTATCGTCGACAAGTACATCGGTGACGCTATCATGGCGTTTTTTGGCGCCCCGGTTCAGCGCGAGAACGACGCCGCCCTGGCGGTCCACGCCGGGATGGATATGCTGGCCGCCCTCGAGGCGTTCAATCGCGCTCAGCGCCAGAAAGGCATGCCAACCTTTCGCGTAGGCATCGGCATAAACTACGGTCCGGTTACCATTGGCAACATCGGCAGCGAGAAAAAGATGGACTACACGGTGGTCGGGGATATGGTCAACCTGGCGTCGCGGCTGGAAGGGCTGACCAAGGTCTACAACGTGCCGCTGCTGATCTCCGAGGAGGTTCAGCGCCACATCGCCTCCGAGATTCCGTGCCGCCTGGTGGATACCGTTACCGTCAAAGGTAAACGCGAGACAACCCGCATCTACGCGCCCGCAGCCAGAATCACAGCCGAGGAACGCAAGGCGTGGCAACTGCAGCACAAGGGCCTGGAGCACTACTACCGGCGCGACTTCACCGGGGCCGCACGCTATCTGCTGGCCGCGCGCAAGGTACTCCCCGATGACCCGATCATCAAGATGTTCCTGCTGCGCTGCAAGCGCTACCTCCACACCCCACCGCCGCCGGACTGGAGCGGCGTTACCGAACTTACCGAGAAGTGAGCTGAACCTCCCCTCGGTGTCGTTCTCCGCTGAAGGAACTGGTGACAAATCTATCGGTCTGGCAGTGCCAGGTAGTCGAGATCGCCAAGGCCATGAGCGTTCATCCCAAGGTGATCCTGCTGGATGAACCGACCTCGGCGCTGGCGCAGCACGAGACCAAACTCCTGTTCAAGCTCATCCGTGAATTAACCCGCAAGGACGTTATCATCATCTATATCTCGCACAGACTGCAGGAACTGTGGGAGATTGCCGACACCGCATCCGTGTTGCGTGACGGCAAGCACGTCGGAACCATCGAGATGGAGCACGCCACTCACAAGGAACTGCTGAATCTCATGTTCGGCAATGTTGAGGTCAAGCAGCGTCCCGCGGATGTTGTACCGGACGAGAAGGCTGTTTTCGAAGTAGAAAACCTGACCAGAGAACCGGCATTCCGTAACATCAGCTTCGCATTGAAGAAAGGCGAGATACTGGGAATCGCGGGTATGCTCGGCTCCGGTCGTACCGAGCTCCTGCGGGCGATATTTGGCGCTGACAAGCTGGATTCCGGTGTCATAAAGGTTAACGGAAAATCGATACGCAGCCCCGACCCGGTAATGATGAAACGCAACGGGGTTGCCTTCATTCCAGAGGACAGGAAGAACCAGGGCTTGATACAGATTCTTTCCATACGCAGCAATCTGAATCACGCCAGCCTGGGTAGAATTACCAGGGGGCTCTTTGTCGACGCCTCCAGGGAGAAGGAGCTGGCGCTCAAGCAGATCGAGGAGCTGTCGATCAAGATCCCCGGCGACGAGTACCTGATGACCAGCCTGTCCGGCGGCAATCAGCAGAAGGTAGTTCTGGGCAAGTGGTTGAATACCGAACCGCGGGTGCTGTTGTTTGATGAGCTGTCACGCGGAATCGATGTGAACGCAAAACAGCAGATCTTTCAGATACTGTGGCAACTCGCGCGCCAGGGACTGAGCTCGGTTGTTGTTTCTTCCGAGCTTGAAGAGCTGCTGGAAATCTGTAACCGCGTGATCATCATGCGGCTGGGTGAGTTCGTGGATGAGGTGGACCCTGATCGACTCACGGTGGAAGAACTGTACGCAGAATGCATGGGAGGTAGTGAGTCATGATCGACGTCAAGAGCAAGACCGATTCCGGAGTGACCCTGTCGCGGTTCCTGAAACGCTATATGATGGAGCTGATTCTCAGCTTGATCGTTGTGGTGCTGATTGTAACCGCGCCGGGCTTCTTCACTCTGCGCAATATTCTCAACATATTCCGCAACGTAGCGATTACCGGTGTCATTTCCTTTGGCATGACGATGGTCATTATCGGCGGTGAGATAGACCTCTCGGTGGGATCGTCGATTGCTCTCTCTGCGGTTATAACCGCCAGCGTTACCGGCTGGCTGTCGCAGGCGGGGATAATGCCGATGGAGAGCGCCGTTTTTGTCGGCATGATCTGCGCTCTGGTAGCCGGATTTCTGATCGGTCTTTCCAACGGGCTTATAAGAACACGCTTCAATATACCGACGTTCATAATTTCACTGGCGATGCTCTACGTTGTCTATGGTTTCTCTGCAATCATATCGCGCGGATTTCCGGTAACCACGCTGCCGCTGTGGTACAACTGGATCGGCGCCGGGCGGTTTTTCAACCTGATTCCCGTACCTGCCTTGTGGCTTCTGCTGGCGTTCATTCTGGTATACGTGATAATGAACATGACCAAACTGGGACGCGAGGTCTACGCGGTTGGGGGCAATGAGGAGGCCGCCAGGCTTTCGGGAATCAACGTTAAAGCGGTGAAGATCACCATCATGGTTTTTGTCCAGGTTCTTGCGGCTTGCTCCGGCATTATTCTCTCGGCACAGGTCATGTCGGGGTCATCGACGTTTGGCCGCGGCTACGAACTGGAGGT
>REDW01000065.1 GCA_007693325.1 Spirochaetaceae bacterium | reverse complement strand
CCAGTGCCTGGCCGCCGAAGCCGCCGCTGACCGCTACCACACCGGTAATCATCGCCAGCAGCGATGCCACTTTGAGCCGGGTTATCGGTTCGCCAAAGAACAGGCGTGAAAACAGCACTACAAAACCCGGAGATGTGTAAAGAAGCACTACCGCCGCGGAAATCCCTATCGTGCCGATGGCGCTGATGTAGCTCCACTGGAAAACCGCGATGCTGACCGCTCCGGTGAGCACGAAGAAGCGCACATCACTCCAGTGCTGCAGCCGCAGTGCGCGCGGTGAGCGACGCAGCATCCAGACAATCATTACCACCGCGCCGCCTGCCATGCGCAGCCACGCTATCTGGATGGAGCTGAGGCCCTGGGCCGAGAGTCCGTTCACAAAGATACCCACACAGCCCCACAGGGCTGCGCCCAGCGCGATAAGGCTGTATGAGCGTGATTGGGTCATGGCCGCGTTATCCTTGCGGGCTCACTCTGCTTCCGCTTGTCCGCTGTACCGGTTGCTCATTATACTCTGCGCAGTATGCACAAAGACTGTGGTATTGCCAACAACGATGGTGCGTGGCGTCGTTTCTATCAGCGCTGGTCAGCGGCGGTAGCGCTGTTTGCGTGCGCCATCAGCGTGGTGGTTGCTGCCGGCGCGGATCCGGCGGCGCTGACAGCAATGGTGGCGGCGTTTGTGCTGGTCAGCCTTGGCGGGCTTTACGCAGGCGGACGCAGCCTGCGCCGAGGCTTCCGTCCTGCGGATCTGGTAAGCTCGCTGCGGTCGATGACGGTCTGCGCCGTCCTGGTCTGGTTGGTCTCTATTGCCGCGACAGGCCGGATCCTGCAGGCAGCGCAGCGCTGGACCATTCTCGCACTGTTGCTGGCAGCCGAGCTCACGGACTTGCTTGACGGTGTGCTTGCGCGCGCGCACGGTCCTACCAGGTTCGGCGCAATCTGGGATATGGAAAACGATGCGGTGTTCACGTTTGCGCTGAGCTTCCTGGCGCACGTGTGGTTTGGTCTCGGTGTGTGGGTGATGGCTATCGGGCTGTTCCGCTACCTTTACTTCCTGGCGTTTCGCTTCCCCGGTGAACCAGCCGACTGCCCCAGGAGTTATAAGCAGTTTGCCAAGTGGGTCTGCGCTATTCTGGTGCTGGTGCTGATCGGTCTGACGGCACCGGTATTGTCGGGCCTGACCAGAACCGTTATTGCTGCTATTGCGTTGGTGCTCCAGACGGTATCGTTTGGCTGGGATCTGGTACTGCATCTTGCTTACGGTAAACCAGGACCCGGTAGCGCATGGTCCCGTTAGCCAGGGCCCGCTGCAGCGCGCTGCCGCCGCGCATGTTGGCCCAGAAGGGTGAATCGAAGAGCCGGCGCCGCAACACCCGGCTGCAATCCAGCGCGGTGATCAGCGAGGCAATAATGCGGTCTCGTGGACGGTTGATCTCCACCCACGGGGTCAAGTCGATGTTGTGCTCCAGCGCCATACCGTAGTCGGCAGCACAGGCGCTGATCTCGTCAACCGTCCAGAGTGAGGCAATCTGCCAGCCGGCGGCAAACTGCCGCGCCTCGGCTGAGCGGCGTCCGTGAGCGTGGGCGATGATGTCATCGCAGATAACCAGTGTTCCTTGATCGTCCAGCGATTCAGCGATAGAGCGAAGCAGGAAGCGCGGGTCCGCGGCGTGCCCAAACGCCTCGATCATGTAGACCAGCGCGGGCCGCCGGGCGGGGGATAGCGCCATCAGCTGCTGAAAGGTGTTCGCCCGACAGAAATCACCGTGCAATACCGACCAGTCGGCAGTAGCGCAGCGCAGCCTCTGCGACAGCAGGCGCTCAGCGAGGCTACGCTGGGTACCGCTGATTGTCACGCCGCGATAGCTGCCGCGACGCTCTGCTGCCAGGTACGCGATGGAAGCGCCAACGCCGCAGCCGAGGTCCCATACTACTGGACAGTCGAGGTCGGCCAGCGCGTACTGCAGGATCAGGCGGTGCACGTAGTGAACCGCATCGCGGCGGTTCAGGACGCCGGGCGCCCAGACCGCGCGATGGATGGTGGATGACGAGCCGCGCGCGGCAAATCGCAGGAAACGGCGCGTGTTGCGGTTGTAGTAATGGTCAACGCCGGCAGGCTGGTGTGCGTTCATGTTCCATCGTCCCATTTCAATATCGTATATTAGGGTCCATGGAACAACAGCAACCTGGTCGGCTGGGTCGCAATTTTGCTCTGCTGCTGGCGGGCAATCTGGTCTCGGTGCTGGGAAGCAGTGTCTACCTGATAGTGGTTGTGCTCTACCTGAAGGACCGCACCGGATCTGCTGCCATTCTCGGCTTGTACAACTTTATTGCTCTGCTGCCTCCGGTCTTGCTGGGCCCCTTTGCCGGCGCACTGGTGGACCGTTGGCCGCGGCGCAACACGCTGGTGATCAGTGACGTTGTGCGCGGTGTGCTGATGCTGCTGTTGGCGTCGATAGCGCTGCTGCCGTCGGGGATCCGCATAGCGCACATCCTGGTGTTCACCGCGGCAGGCGGCATTGCACACGCGTTCTTCCTGCCCGCAGTACCGGCTATCATCCCCGAGATCGTGCCGCAGAGCTCGCTCAAGCGTGCAAACTCGCTGCGCGCCGGCGGGTCTCAGGTCAGCAACCTGGCGGGAAACGCTATCGGCGGTGCGGTTTACGCTGTGGTGGGGTTTGTGCCGGTGCTGGTGATCAACGGGGTGTCGTTTCTTCTGTCTGCATTGCAGGAGAGTTGGATTCGCACTCCCGCGCAACCGGCTGTAGCGCGGGAAGGGGCGTGGCTCAAGCTGGTAGTCGGACAAACCGTGGCCGGGCTGCGCTATATTCTGCGGCGTCGCGGGCTGAGGGCAATGCTGTTGGCCAATTCAGCGCTCTATCTGCTGTCTCCGCCGCTGCTGCTGGTGCTGCCGTTTGTGGTGGAGGATGTGCTGCAGCTTCCGACCGCCTTTGTCGGTTTCTACTTCGCGATCATGCTGGCCGGCGGTATATCGGCCTACGCGCTGTGGGCCTATCTGCCGCTGACAGGACGCGGTGATCGCCGCGTGCTGATCGGCAGTTTTTTCTGCCTTGCGGCAGCAGTGCTGATTGCCGGATTGTGGCTGGACCCGTGGGTTCTGGCGCTGACGCTTCTGGTCTGCGGCGGCTCGATAGCGTCGGTAAATCTGGTGATTGTTACCAGTGTCCAGCGGCTGGTGCCGCAGGTGCGCCGCGCACGGGTTTTTGCGCTGATGGAGTCTGCCGGCGCACTGAGCGCTCCGTTTGCCTACGCGTTTGCCGGCGTGATAATCGACATTCTGCTGCAGGATGTTCGACTTGTGTTCTTTCTTTCAGCAGCGGTTGTGGTACTGGTGGCTGCGGTGACACTCTGCAGCAGCGGCCTGCGCCGCATGCTGCAGTGAAAAGAAAGGGGGCTACCCAACGTATGCGTCACGAGTTGTAGGCGGTCAGCATCCAGATGGTCTTCTCTTTGTCCTTCAGCATCCCCACCGCATCATCGGCAGTGCCTTCATCACCGTGCCCACCGGCAAGCTCGATCAACTCGCGCAGGCTGTGCGCCAGATGCTGATAGTCCTTGAGCAGGATGTCAACCAGCTCTTTGCCGGCGTAGCTCCGGCTGGGCTCCTCGTGCAGGCTGGCCGCCTTGCTGTAGTCTGCCAGTGATGCCAGTGGCCGATGCCCGAGCTTGAGTACGCGCTCGGCAACTTCGTCGATCTCGGCGTGCACCGCGTCGTAGAGTCCTTCGAGTACTTCGTGCAGCGTGTAGAACGCCGGGCCTTCCACATTCCAGTGGAAGTTGTGCAGCTTGGTATAGAGCACGTGCAGATCCGCCAGATAGCCGTTCATGGACTTGCAGATTGCCTCGGTAGCTGCCGCCTCGAGGCCAACGTTGGTCTTTGTCTTCTCTCCGCTTGTTGCTGTCATGTTGAACCCTCCTAAGGTTGTAAGAAATAGTAATCGGAACTATTACGACTAAAATTACTGATTATCTGCATCGCCGTCAACTCAGGACACGCTGATCCCGCGGTTGCTCGGCTTCACAACGGTCACAGATGCCGAACAACTCGATGCGCTGACCCACAATGGTCATGCCGGTCTGCTCGTGCGCTGCACGCTGCAGCTCTGCGGTTTGAACCATTTCGAGGTCTTCGATGCGGCCGCACGTGCGGCAGACAACGTGAACGTGATCACCGCGGTTGATCTCAAAGCGGTCAAAGGTGCTGCCGGATTCAAGCTTTCGCACCGTGCCCTGCTCTACCAGGATGCCGAGGTTGCGGTATACGGTTCCCAGACTGAGGTTGGGAAACTCCTGTTTGAGTCTGTCGTAGAGCCAACCCGCAGTTGGATGCTGATCTGTGTAGTGCAGCAGTTCCAGGATTCTTTCTCGCTGTCTGCTACGACGCAGCTTCTTTTCCATCACACTTACCTGATAATAGGAACGATTACTAATAAGGTAGCGCGTCTGCGGTCATGTGTCAACTCCCACGTCGCGTCAACCGGCAGCTACCAGACAAGCAGGTTGCCGCCGTAGGTCAGGCCACCGCCAAAACCAACGGTAATGATGGTCTGTCCCCGCTTCAGCAGCCCGTTGCGCCACATCTCGTCGAGCGCGATAGGAACCGACGCGGCCGAGGTATTGGCATACTCGGCAATATTGGTGAAGAACTTTTTTGGATCAAATCCGGCGCGTTTGGCGGCAGCCTCGATAATCCGTACGTTGGCCTGATGCGGGACCACCCAATCGAGGTCATCGAAGCTGAGACTGTTGCGCTGCAGCAGCGTCTGGATGGTCTCCACCAGCGCGGGAACCGCAAAGTTGTAGACACTGCGGCCGTCCATTGAAAGAAAACACTCGGCGCTGGCGCGCTGATCTTCGGTCAGCGGTCTGCGGCTGCCGCCGGCCAGCCGCGCCAGCGACTCGGCCCCCTGGCCACGCGAGTAGAGCGCGCCGTCGATAATCCGGCTGCCCTCGGCTGTCTGGCCGGCGCTCACAACCACCGCGCCGGCGCCATCGCCAAACAGTACGCAGCTATTGCGGTCCTGCCAATTGATGATCTGGCTGTACACCTCACTGCCGATCAGCAGCACCGTGCGCGCTGCACCGGACTCAACAAAGGCGCGCGCGGTCTGCAGGCCGTAGACAAAACCGGTGCATGCGGCTACCAGATCCATTGCAGCGGCCTTGCCGGCCTTCAGCCGGTCCTGTACTATGCAGGCAGTGGCGGGAAGGCCGAGGTAGTCGGGAGTGGATGTGGCCACCAGAATCAGGTCAATTTCATCGGGTTCTATCGCGGCGCGCTGCAGGGCAATCCGCGCGGCCTCTACGGCGAGGTCGGAAGCCGCAACGCCTTCGGCGGCAATGTGGCGGTAGCGAATCCCGGTGTGTGAAAAGATCCACTCGTCTGAAGTATCTACCAACTGCGCCAGCTCGTCGTTTGACATTCGGCGCGGTGGGACGTAGGCGCCGGTTGAGCGCACGTAGGCTTGCATCTGCGGTTTCATACGGTTTGCGTCATTGTAGTTGTGCGGCATTCGCCGGTCAATACGCGTGTCGCGCGGTGCGGGTGTCGGTCGGCGGCCGACTTGACAGGTGCAAAATGAGCGTGTTAACGTCCGCCTAGCTCGGGAGGTCTCTTATGCGATACAGTTTTCTCTTTCCGGGGCAGGGCGCCCAGACACCGGGGATGGGTAAGGACCTTTTTGACTTCTCTTCCGAGGTGCGCGAACTGTTCCGGCTGGCTTCTTCCAGCTGCGGCTTTGACGTTGCAGAACTGGTTTTTGAGGGGAGCGAAGAGGATCTCAAAGCAACCGACAACACCCAGATAGCCATTACCGTAACCAATCTCGCCTCTGCAGCGGTGCTGCGCGAGTTTGGTATCAAGAGCGATCGATTGGCCGGATTCAGCCTGGGGGAATACGCGGCTCTGGTGGAGGCCGGTGTGCTCGATCTTGAGTCCGTGTTTCCGGTGGTTCGCGCGCGCGGGCAACTGATGGAACAGGCCAGCCGTGCCCTTGACAGCGCAGACGGGCCGGCGGGAATGACCGCGGTGCTCGGCCTCGAGTACGAGACGGTTGTCTCGGTGCTCGAACAGATAGCGGACGCCTATCCGGGGATTCACAACAGCCCGCTGCAGACCGTTGTATCGGGGAGCGCCGCCGCGCTGAGTGCGGCCGAGGCTGCTTTGAAGGCCGCTGGTGCACGCCGCGTTGTGCGGCTGAAGGTATCCGGGCCGTTTCACAGTCCGCTTATGGTGGATGCCAGAAACGAGCTGGAGAAGGAACTGGCCGGAATCGAGTTCCGCGACCCGCGTAAGCCGATCTATTCCAATGTCACCGCAAAAGCGTTAGAATCGGGAGAAGAACTGAAGCGGTCGTGTATCGAGCAGCTGGTCCGTCCGGTGCAGTGGGTTGCTACTATGAACCGCATGGTTGCCGATGAAGTGGCAGGATTTCTTGAAGTAGGGCCCGGAACGGTTCTCGGAGGACTGTGGAATGCGTGGCTCAAGGCTCACCCTGAGGTCATGCTGCAGTGCACGCCGGTAGGAACGCTGGAGCAGATCAAGGCGCTTGTGTCCCTTGAGAGCAGCAGATCGGTCGTCTCCGCCTCCTGATCCGGCCAAAGGGATCAACCACAAACAGAGGAGAGTACACAGTGTTATTGGAAGGCAATACGGCACTCGTTACCGGGGGATCGCGTGGCATCGGCCGCGAAATTGTTCTAGCGCTGCTGCGCAATGGCGCCTCGGTGTACTATATCGATCTCAATCCGGGCGATTCGATGGATGAGTATCGCGAGATCGCTGAACAGCACGGCGGAACAGTTGTCTACAAAGAAGGCAACGTGGCCGATGAGCAGACCATAACCGCCACCACCGAGGAGATCCTGGAACAGAGCGGCGGTATAGACATTCTGGTAAATAACGCCGGAATCACGCGCGACGGTCTGATCTTCCGCATGACCGCGCAGGACTGGAACGATGTGCTGACCATCAACCTGACCAGTGCTTTCTATATCTCCAAGGTGATCAGTCGCAGCATGATCAAGCGCCGCGCGGGCTCGATCATCAACGTTGCCTCGATTGTGGGGGTCATCGGTAACGGAGGCCAGACCAACTACTCGGCTTCCAAGGCGGGGCTGATCGGTTTTACCAAGAGCCTGGCGCGCGAGGTAGCCGGGCGCAGTGTGCGTGTCAACGCGGTGGCCCCGGGATTCATCAACACCAAGATGACCGAAGCGCTCAACGAGGAACAGCGCGATCAGCTGCGTGCGCAGATTCCAATGGGGCGTATCGGGGAGCCCGAAGAGGTAGCCAAAGTGGTGCTCTTCCTGGCGTCCGATCTCGCCTCGTATCTGACCGGTCAGGTGATTCACATCACCGGCGGGATGGGGATGTAGTATGCGACGCGTGGTTATTACCGGACTCGGCACCATCAACCCGATGGGAAACAATATCGCTGACTTCTGGAGCGCGATAAAGGCCGGCCGTAGCGGCGTTGGACCAATCACGCGCTTCGATGCAGCCGAGTATCATACCAAGATAGCGGCCGAGGTCAAGAACTTCAATCCTGGCGATTACATGGATCGCCGCGACGCACGCAAGATGGACCTGTTCTCGCAGTACGCGGTGGCGGCCAGCCTTGAGGCTATGCGAGACGCCGGGCTTGAAGCCGGCCTTGATGATCCGGCGCGTCTGGGCGTGATGCTCGGTGTTGGTATCGGCGGCTTTGAGACCATCGAGGACTCCTACTATACCTTGTATCAGAAGGGCCCCGATCGCGTTCCCCCCATGACCATACCCAAATTGATCGCCAATATCGGGCCGGGAAACGTCGCAATCGCCATCAACGCCCAGGGACCGGTCTATTCAATGGCAACCGCGTGTGCCTCGGGAACCGATGCAATCGGGAACGCACTGCGCTGGATACGCGAAGGCGGTGGAGACGTAGTGGTTGCCGGTGGAGTAGAGGCGTGCGTGACCAGACTCGGCGTGTCGGGCTTCAACGTGATTCAGGCGCTGAGTACGCAGTATAACCACAAGCCGGAGCTGGCATCGCGTCCGTTTGATAAAGATCGCGACGGGTTTGTGATAGGTGAGGGCGCCGGGGTGCTGGTGTGCGAGGAACTCGAACACGCACAAGCGCGCGGAGCCAGGATTTACGCCGAGATCGGCGGATCGGGCATCAGCTGCGATGCCAATCACCTGACCGCACCGCACCCCGAAGGCCGCGGCGCGATTGCCGCAATCAATATGGCGCTGGCCGACGCGGGGCTGCAGCCGCAGCAGATCGACTATATCAACGCTCACGGCACTTCTACACCGGTCAATGACCCGGTCGAAACCCGTGCCATCAAGAGTGTCTTTGCTGAGCACGCCTACCGGCTGAAGGTAAGCTCTACCAAGTCGATGCACGGACACCTGATTGGTGCCGCCGGCGGTGTGGAAGCCATAGTGTGCACACTGGCAATTCGCGATCAGTTCTTTCCTGCTACCATAAACCTCGATCACCCCGATCCCGAATGCGACCTGGATTACGTGCCGAACCACGGTGTAGAGGGTGTTATCAAGGCTGCCATGTCCAACTCGCTCGGATTCGGCGGGCACAATGGCGTGCTGATCATCTGCGCATTCGAGTAATCGAGCGCGCACGCTGACATTTGCGCCCGTTCGGGCTACTATGGTACCAGCGGAGGGTATCGTCATGCAGAAACGTCTCTTCTTGCTACTGCTGATCATGGTCGGTGCAATAGCATCGGTGCCGGCACAGACCATGATGAGTGTAGAGGTGCGAGAAACCCAGGTTCGATCCAATCCGAGCTTTCTCGGTCGAATAGACGCGGTGTTGAACTACGGGGACCGTGTAGAGGTGTTGGAGCAGGCGCAGGGCTGGAGCCGCGTCTCCCACCAGGGCAGCGCCGGGTGGGTGCATTCGTCGGCCCTGACCACCAAGCGTATCGTCATGCAGGCCGGTGAGGCTGACGCACAGCGTGCCGCATCGGGCAGTGAAGTGGCGTTGGCCGGTCGCGGGTTCAACCAGGAGGTTGAGGACCGCTATCGTGCCGAACAGGGCCTGAATTACGATGCGGTTGATCGCATGGAGGGCTTCGCTGTTGAGCCCGAGCGGCTGGCCGCTTTCCTCAACGAGGGCGAGCTGCGGCTGCCGGGAGGTGAACAATGAGCGCGCGGGCAAAACGAAGGCGCGCACTGCCGCAACGTGCACGTCGTTGGGTAACCGGAGCACTCGCAATTGGTGCGCTCACGCTGTGGGCATTTGCGGGGTGTGAAAGCCTCGGTTCGATTGCAGAGGTTGGTACTGCTGCTGCGGTTGCTACCGGCCGCATGACCGAACAGCAGGCTGCATCGGTTGCGCGCAGCGCGGAAGCTGTCGGACGCAGCTTTGAGGATATCACGCCTGAACAGGAGTACTACATCGGCCGCGCTGTGGGGGCTACCATTCTGGACCAGTATCAGCCGTACGATGAGCAGGTGGCAACCGACTACCTGAACCTGCTGGGCCAGAGCCTGGCCTTAGCCTCCGACCGCCCTGAGCTGTTTGGTGGCTACCGTTTCATGATTCTCGACAGCGATGAGATAAATGCTTTTGCAACCCCCAGTGGCCTGATCTTCATTTCACGCGGATTGTTGCGGCTGACGCGCAGCGAAGACGATCTTGCCGCCATTCTGGCACACGAGATCGGTCATGTGCAGCATCGCCACGGCCTGCAGGCAATCCGAACCGCGCGCATCACTACCGCGCTTACCAGTACCGCCATAACCGGGGCCCAGTTTGCAACGTCGCAGGAGGTTGCGGAGTTGACCTCGGTCTTCGAAGATTCGATTAACGACATCACCTCGACGCTGGTGAACAGCGGCTACTCGCGTTCAGCTGAGCGTGAAGCCGATGAAGCCGCCGTCGAGATCATGAAACGAGTGGGCTACGATCCCAACGCGCTGATCCGCGTGCTGGAGCGCATGGACCAGCAATGGGAGAGCGACGGCCCCGGATTCATGCAGACCCACCCCGCACCGCAGAGCCGCATCGACGTGGTTAGAAACGCCATCGGGTCCTATCGCCATCAGCCGGTGGGAACGGCGGCACGGCAACGTCGTTACCAACGTGCCATGGGTTCCGTCTGAGATTCTGCCATGGCGCAATCAAAGCTGCTGCGCGGGCTGCTTGTAGGCGTTGCCGCCGCTGTGGTGGCACTGTTGCTGTGGTCCACCGGCGCGCTGGAGCTGTTTGAAGCGCGCACCTGGGACGCGCGTGCGCGCACCTTTGCGCCGCAGCGCGAACCCGATTCGCGGGTGGTTCTGATCCTGCTCGACCAGGACAGCCTCGATTGGGCGCGCGACGCTATGGGGCTGACGTGGCCCTGGCCGCGTGAAGTCTACTCCTACATTGTCAGCTTTATCGCGCGTGCCGAGGCGCGCGCGCTTGCCTTTGACGTGCTCTATCTGGAGCCCTCGGGTTACGGCGTTTTTGATGACCAGAGCTTCGGCTCGGCAATCGCTTCAATGGATCGTTTTGTTGCGTCGGCATTTTTTGGCACGCAGACCGGTGATTCACTGCAGTGGCCCGAGTACGTGCCGCGCCCGAATCTGACGTTGCAGCAATGCAGTGACCAGCAGCAATTGCTGCGCCGCTACCCACGCGCAGCGTTTCCAATCGCGGAGGTTGCGCAGTCCAGCCGTTACCTGGCTAACGTGCAACTGCAGCCAGACCGCGACGGTGTCTATAGACGCGTGCGCCCGGTTATCATGTTTGACGATGTGGTGGTCCCCTCGTTGGGTCTGGCGGCCTGGCTCGCCGGCCAGGAACGTGGCGCCCACGCCGGAGAACCGGTAGAGCTGGTGTGCAGCGACGGTGCTCTGCACGTGGACGGCCGGCCTATAGTGCTGGATCGCAGCGGCAACGCAGTGCTGCACTTCAAGAACCAGGCCGGGCGGCATCGGGATTTCAGCGCTGCTGCCATCCTGCAGAGCGAGATCGAGCTGCAAAGCGGCGAGACCCCGCTGGTTGACCCGCAAGAACTGCATGACGCCTACGTGCTCTTCGGCTTCTCGGCGCCGGGCCTGTTTGACCTGCGCACGTCACCGATTACCTCGGTGGTTCCCGGCGTGGATGTACACGCTACCATGCTCGAGAACCTGCTGTCCGACGATTTCATGCGGCCGGTGTCTCCGTGGATGACCGTAGCCCTGGTTCTGCTGCTGGTCATCGCCGCCTCCATAGTGGGTTCGGTTGTCTCGGGTGCCGGACGCAGTGTGATTGTCTACGCTGTCTTCCTTCCGCTGCCGGCGGCTGCGGCGTTTGCCGGCTACGCCGTTGGGTACTGGGTTCCTCTGATGGTTCCTACCGTGGGGGTAGCGTTGGCCCTGGTAGGCGCCAACGTTGCCAACTACGCCACCGAGGGCAAACAGAAGCGCTATATCAAGAACGCCTTCCAGCAGTATCTGAGTCCGGCGGTAATCGAAGACTTGATCCAGGACCCGCAGCGTCTGCGCCTGGGAGGCGAGCGCCGCCAACTGTCGATCTTCTTCTCGGATCTGGAGGGCTTCACCTCGCTCTCCGAAGGATTGTCTCCCGAGGAGCTGACCGCCTTGCTGAATGACTACCTTTCGGCGATGACCGATATCATCCATGACGAGGGCGGAACCGTCGACAAGTACGAAGGTGACGCGATTATTGCGTTCTGGAATGCGCCGCTGACTCAGGATGACCACGCGCTGCGCTGCGTACGCGCCGCGCTGCGGGCGCAGGCCAGGCTCGCGGAGCTCCGCCCGCAGTTTGCCGCGAGAACCGGCAAAGAGCTGCACATGCGCATCGGAATAAACAGCGGTCCGGCGGTTGTCGGCAACATGGGATCGCGCACGCGGTTTGATTACACGATGCTCGGTGACGCGGTCAACCTCGCGGCGCGGCTGGAAGGCATCAATAAGCAGTTCGGTACCTATACCATGATCTCACAGGCAACGTGGCAGCAGGTCCAGGGGGAGTTCCGCGCGCGAGAGCTGTCGAGGGTAGCGGTGGTGGGGCGTAAGGAAGCGGTGGTGGTTTTTGAACCGTTTTTTGAATCCGACTATCAGCTGCACGCGGATCGGTTGAAACAATTCGAGCAGGGGTTGCAGAACTACTATCGTGGCAGTTTTGCGGCTGCCGAGGCGGCATTTGCGCCGATAGCAGACCGCGATCCACCGGCGGCCCGCTATCTGGCACGCTGTCAGAAGCTGCAACAGGCACCACCGGCCGGATGGGATGGTGTCTGGGTGATGACCGAGAAGTAGGCCGGGTCTATTCTTCGACCGAGAACTCATCTTTGGGAGCTCCGCAGACCGGGCAGACCCAGTCCTCGGGGAGTTCCTCAAACGCGGTACCCACCGCGATGCCGGAATCCGGATCACCCTCGGCGGGATCGTAGATGTAGCCGCAGACGTTGCACACGTACAGTTTCATCACGTTACCCTCTGGTGCTGCCCGGTATTACGGCCACTGTACGTCGGTCAGTAGCGTGAGCTTGGTCTTGGAGCGTTCATCTTCGGGGTTGAGTTCCAGCGCCCGCTGGAAGCACTTGATCGCCTGAAGGTTGTTGTGCAGCCCGTAGTTTGCGACACCCAGCATATAGTGTACTTCGGCAAAGTCCGGGGTAGCCTCGGCCAGTTCGTTCAGCAGTTCCAGCGCATCATCGTACTGCTTGTGCTTGATCTTGAGTTGAGCCAGGTAAAAGTTGGCAATCAGCGATTCGCGCGATTTGCCGCGGAAATCGGCAAATCCCTTGGCAGCGGCCTCATCCTTCCCGAGGAACAGGTTGATCAGCCCGACAAAGTAGCCGGCCATTGCGTGACTCTCGCTGCCCATCGCCACAACCGCTGAAAACGCCTTCAGTGCTTCCTCCAGGCGGCCCATGCGGTAGTAACAGACCCCAAGTTTGTAGAAGGCGATGCCGAACCGCGGGTTGATCTCGGTTGCCGTGTGGTAGGTTGCAACAGCCTCGTCCAGCTTGCCCAGAGAATAGCGTATATTGCCCAGTATGAGGTAGACGAAGGGACTCTTGGGGTAGGTTTCGGCCAATGCCAGAAACGCCTTCTCTGAGTCCGTCCACTCGCCGGCAAGGTAGTGACTCATTGCCTGCTGGTAAGCCGGATCGGCATGGTTCAGTTCCATCGCTTGTACTCCTCTGTATCAGCGTAATCAGCGTATCACCTGTACGCCTAGTCTACTACGCCAACCGGCTGCTGGCAACCTCAGATCATGCCACGGGCATCGAGCAACTCGGCAACGCGTTCTTGCGGCAGCACGCCTGACTCCAGCACTACTTCGCGTATCCGGCGCTTCTCGCGGTAGGCCTTATAGGCCAGCTCGGAGGCCCTGTCGTAGCCAATCTCGATAGCCAGTGGCGTGACCAGAGCAAGGCTCCACTCAATCCAGAACGCCAGGCGCTCGCTATCGGCGCTGATACCGTCGATACAGCGTTCAGCGCTGCGGCGGCAGGTCTGCGCCAGCACAGACATGGCGTCGATGGTCTCAAACGCTATCAGCGGGTGCATCATGTTGAGCTCCAGTGGGCCGTTCTGTCCGGCGCTGGTCACCGAGACTACCTTGCCCATGACGTAGGCCGCTACCTGAATCATCATCTCCGGTATGACCGGGTTGACCTTGCCCGGCATGATCGAACTTCCCGGCTGCAGCGAGGGCAACAGGATCTCCCCCAGCGCACCGCGCGGTCCGCTGGCCAGCAGGCGCAGATCGTTGCCGATCTTCATAATCCCGGTAGCCAGCACGTTCAGTGCTCCCATGAGCTCCACCTGCGCATCGCGTGCGGCAATCGCCTCAAAGCGGTTGTCGGCGGGCCGGAACGCGATACCGGTTTCGGCCGCAATGCCGGTTATGGCCCGCTCAGCAAACTCCGGGTGACAGTTGATCCCTGTACCGACCGCGGTTCCGCCCAGCGCCAGTTCTTCCAGGTGGGCAAGGGTGTTGCTGACGCGTTGAATGTTCTTTTCTATCTGGGTGGCGTAACCGCTGAACTCCTGGCCAAGTGTCATTGGTACCGCGTCCTGCAGGTGCGTTCTTCCCAGCTTTACCAGATCCTTGAACTCGTCGGCTTTGGCGGCCAGAGATTGCTGCAACAGCTGCATGGCTGTCAGCAGCTCATCTGCAACCATGCGGTCAGCGATATGCAGCGCCGTGGGGATCACGTCGTTGGACGATTGGCTGCGGTTGACGTGATCATTGGGGTGGACCGGTGCGCGCGTGCCGCGTGGCTGACCGAGAATCTCGTTGGCGCGATTGGCCAGTACCTCGTTGGCGTTCATGTTCCACGACGTTCCCGACCCGGTCTGGAAGACATCGATCGGGAAGTGCTCGTCCCACTTGCCGTCGAGCATCTCGTCGGCTGCCTGCACAATGGCGTCGGCCAGCCGTTGCTCCACCAGTCCAAGCTCCGCGTTTGTACGTGCCGCGTGCTTCTTGACCAGCGCCAGCGAGCGTATCATCGCGGTGGGAATGCGCAGACTGGAGACCGCAAAGTTCTCCATGGCGCGCTGCGTCTGGGCTCCCCAGTAGGCCCACTGCGGAATGCGAACCTCGCCCATGGAGTCGGATTCAGTGCGCTGCGCGGCGTTTGGCATACAGCCTCCCTCAACTATACCTGAGTTCTGGTGACAGAAACTTTGATCGCGTGTATAGTACCATCAGGAGCGGAAAATGGCAAATATCGGTATCATCGGAAGTGGAAACGTAGGCGCAAACTGTGCGTTCTTCCTGGCGGAGAAGGGCGTAGGCGATGTTGTGCTCTACGACATTCAGCAAGGGATGTCCACCGGCAAAGCGCTGGATATGATGGAAGCGGCGCCGGTGCGTGGATACAGCACCAGGATCAGCGGAACCGATGACATAGAAGACGTCCTGCGCGCCGACGTCCTGATTGTGACCGCCGGGGCGGTGCGACAGCCGGGGATGAAGCGTGAAGATCTCTTTGAAGCCAACCGTACGCCGCTGAGCGATATTGCAGCGCGGCTGGCCGGAACCGATCACAAGGTCATTGTGGTCACTGAACCGGTTGACCTGATGACCGCGCTGTTGGCGCGCCAGTCCGGACTGCCGCGCGAGCGTGTCATGGGGCTGGGCGGCATGCTTGACTCCACTCGTCTGCGCTACCTGATCGCTCACGAACTCGGTGTGGCGATGGAGGACATCACGGCAACCGTTGTCGGACGCCATTCGAGTTCGATGGTGCCGCTGGCAAACTACTGCACCGTTGCTGGTGTTCCAATAACGCGTCTGCTGCCCGCTGACCGCATCGAGGCGCTGTTCGAGGCAACTCGCAACGCCGGTGACCTGATTGTCGATATGGCGCAGCGCGCCAGCGCGTACTACGGACCGTCGGCCGCAGCGTGCGATCTTGCCGAAGCCATCGTGCGCAATTCGGGCCGCATCTGCCCGGTATCAATCGTATTGAAAGGTGAATACGGCCTGCACGATGTTGCAATGAGCCTTCCGGCAATCATCGGCCGTAACGGGGTGGAGCAGGTGCTCGAGCCAGAGCTCGATCCGGAACAGAAAAGCCGGTTTGTTACCGCCGCACACGAGCTGCAGCAGATTCTGGGCGTAGCCTGAACAGGGGGAAGATATGAGCAAGGTTTCAGTCATCGGTGCCGGCAACGTTGGTGCAACCGCGGTCTACTATATTGCCGAGAAGAATATCGACGAGATCGTGATGGTCGATGTGGTCGAGGGGCTACCGCAGAGCAAGGCTATCGATTTCCTGCACGCCGCGCCGTTGCGCAGGTACAACGCGACTATCATCGGCACCAATGACTACGCCGACATCGCTGACTCAGACGTCGTGGTGCTGACCGCCGGTATCCCGCGCAAACCCGGCATGGACCGCATGGATCTGCTCAAGACCAACGTCGGTATCGCCAAGACCGCCGCGCAGGCTATTGCCAGGTACGCCCCCAACGCCGTTACCGTGGTGGTCTCCAATCCGCTTGACGTCATCAGCATGGTGGTGCTGCGCGAAGGCGGGTTTGCGCTCAAGCGGGTGGTCGGCATGGCAGGCATCCTGGATGCAACGCGCTTCCGATACTTCATCGCCTCAAAGCTCAACGTGCTGCCGTCCGATGTCATGGCGATGGTACTCGGCGGTCACGGTGATACTATGGTGCCGCTGCCGCGCTACACCTCGGTTGGAGGGTTTCCGCTGACCGAGCTGATGCCGGCGGCCGAAATCGAGCAGCTGGTTCAGCGTACGCGCAGCGGCGGCGCAGAAATTGTCAATTACCTGAAGAAGGGCAGTGCCTACTACGCACCGGGAGCATCAGCTGCCAAGATGGTCGAGGCAATTGTCAACGATGAGAAGCGCCTCTGTGCGGCCAGTGCCTACCTTCGCGGCGAGTACGGCCATTCGGATATCTTCCTGGGGGTGCCGGTGCTGCTGGGCCGCAACGGTGTCGAGAAGATCGTGGAACTGGACCTGCTTCCCAATGAACAGAAGGAACTCGATCAGTCGGCCGCGGCAGTCAGAGAAGGTGTGGTGACCCTCGAGAGTTTCTACTCGCCGGGCTGATACGCTGCAGCTGAGATTCTCTCAGCTGCGCTGCTCGATCGGGACCACCTCGCGCTGTTGATGGCCTACGTAGAGCGCCTTTGGGCGGAAGATGCGGTTGTCTGAGCGCTGCTCGAGTACATGCGCCAGCCAGCCGGGGGCACGCGCAATGGCAAAGACCGGAGTAAACAGCGATGAAGGAATACCCAGCAGCCGATAGACGGCGCCGGAAAAGAAGTCCACATTGGGGTAGATCGGCTTGCCCTTCTCCTCCATCCGTTCGCGAAACAGCGTCTCTATCCGCTTGAGAATTTCGTAGTAGCGCGTCTCGCCCTTCTCGGCACCCAGTCTCTCCAGGTAGCCCTCCACCACGATTGCTCGCGGATCCTTGGCTTTGTAAACCCGGTGCCCCATGCCCATGATCTTGCGTTTCTGATCGAGCGCCGCACTGAGCCACGCGTCGACCCGGGAAAGCTCTCCAACTTCATCTACCATGTCCATGACCTTCTCGTTGGCACCGCCGTGAAGGCTGCCGTACAGCGCACCGATGGCCGCTGAGATACTGCAGTAGCAGGTAGAGAGGGTTGACGCCACTACGCGTGCGGTGAACGTGGAGGCGTTGAAACTGTGCTCGGCGTGCAGGGTCAGGCAGTCGTCCATGATCGTACCCTCGAGCTCGGAAGGCTCCCGGCCGTGCAGCATGTAGAGAAAGTTGGCGCCGTGCGAAAGGTCCTCACGCGGTTCAACGTAGTCTTTGCCGCTGCGGAAGCGGTGCAGCGTTGCCACCACAGTTGCCAGCTGCGAGACCTGGTGCAGCGTGATTCGGCAGTTGCAGTATGCGTCGTGCTGGATCTTGTGCTCTACGTAACCGCTGAGATACGAGACAACGGCCTGCAGTAATTCCATTGGGTGCGAATCGCGCGGAAAATCGCGGATCATCGCCTGGATTGGTGCTGAGATCGGACGCGAATGGCGCATCTTGCGCTGAAAGATCGTTAGTTGTTCGATAGTCGGCAGCTCGCCGTAGAGCAGCAGGTACGTGACTTCTTCAAAGCTGCACTGTTCAACCAGCTGGCGTATCGGATAGCCCATGTAGTACAGCTTGCCGTTCTCTCCGTCGATGCGGCAGATCGAACTCTCCGCGGCAATAACCCCTTCAAGACCTTTTGCGTACTCTACTGATGCCATACTGTCTCCTTGCCTCGATTATCTGCTGTTCAACATGCGCCCGTCTACACCCAGCGCGGCTTCCTTGACCGCTTCAGACAGTGTCGGGTGGGCGTGGGCCGTCCGCGCGATGTCTTCGGCACTGCCGCCGAACTCCATAACCGACACCGCCTCGGCGATCAGGTCCGAAGCCCACGGCCCAACGATATGCGCGCCCAGCAGGGCGTCGGTCTGCTTGTCTGCCAGGAGTTTGACAAAACCTGCGCTGCTCTGCATCGCCAATGCGCGGCCGTTGGCCGCAAATGGAAACACCCCGCTGCGGTAGGCTATACCCTGCTCTTTGAGCTGTTCCTCGGTCTGCCCGACTGCGGCGGCTTCGGGCCAGGTGTAGACAACGTTGGGAATTGCGTCATAGTTCACCTTACCGGCTTTGCCGGCGATAATCTCAGCTACCGCTACTCCCTCGTCTTCGGCCTTGTGTGCCAGCATCGGGCCGTGGATGATGTCGCCAATCGCGTAAACGCCGTCAATCGCGGTACGATAGTGCTCATCGACCACAATGCGTCCCTCGTGCCGCTTGATATCGAGCTCCTCCAGGTTAAGCCCATCGGTATACGGCTTGCGCCCAACCGCAACCAGTACCCGGTCTGCGCTGAAGGACAGCTGCTTGCCGTCCTTGCCCTCCGCGCTCAGCGTGACCCCGGTGCTGGTTGTCTTGACGCCGGTGACCCTGGTCTGCAGCTGAAAGGTCAGCCCCTGTTTTGTGAGCTCGCGGCGCACGGTCTTTGCCACCTGTGTGTCCCAACCCGCCAGTATTTCGGGCAGGATCTCGATGACCTCGACCTCGCTGCCCAGCCGCGCCCAGACACTGCCGAGCTCCAGCCCGATGGCGCCGGCACCCACAATCAGCAGTTTGGCGGGCACGGTCTCGAATCTCAGCGCTTCGGTTGAGCTGACCACCATCTCGCGGTCAAATGGCAGAAACGGCAGCTCCTGCGGGACGCTTCCGGTGGCAAGCACGATTGCACCGGTTCCAAATTGCTCACTCTTTCCCGAGTCGGCGGTTACCGTAACTGTGCCGGCTGCGTCTACGCGGCCGGTGCCCCGCTTCACGCTGATCTTGTTGGCCTTGATCAGCTGTGCAACCCCGGCGGTCAGCTTCTTGACCACCTGATCCTTGCGTCCGAGCATTGCGGCAAGATCGAGGCTTGCTCCCTTGACTGCAATACCGTGGTCTGATGCCTCGGTGGTGATTCTGGCGTAGAGCTCACTGGAATCCAGCAGTGCCTTGGAGGGGATGCAGCCGATGTTGAGGCACGTTCCGCCGAGCGTCGGCCATTTTTCAACCAGCGTCACCCGCAGCCCGAGCTGCGCGGCGCGGATTGCCGCGATATAGCCTCCGGGGCCACTACCGATCACCGTCAGATCACTCTTGTCTCGTGCCATTATGAAGTACTCCTCAGAGGTCCAGCAGCATCCGCGACGGATCCTCGATCAGTTGCTTGATCTTGCCCAGAAACTCGACCGCTTCTTTGCCGTCGATGATGCGGTGGTCGTAGGTCAGCGCCAGGTACATCATCGGACGGATCACAATCTGGTCTTCGACAACCACCGCGCGCTTCTGAATAGAGTGCATGCCGAGGATGCCGGTCTGCGGCGGATTGGGAATAGGTGTGGAGAGCATCGAGCCGAATACGCCGCCGTTGGAGATGGTAAACGTGCCGCCGGTGAGTTCATCGGGGCTGAGCCTGCGGGCGCGCGCCTTCTCGATGAACGCAAGGATCTCCGATTCGATGTCGGCAAACCCTTTGCGGTCTGCATCGCGGATAACCGGCACAATCAGTCCCTTATCGGTCGAGAGTGCAACCCCGACGTTGTAGTAGTTGTTGTAGACGATATCGGTCCCGTCGACAAAAGCATTGACAGCCTCGAACTGCTGCAGTGCGCGCACCGCTGCGCCGACAAAGAACGACATAAAACCCAGCTTGACGCCGTGCCTCTCAACAAAGCGCTCCCTGTGCTGTGAGCGCAGCGCCATTACCTGCGACATGTCTACCTCGTTAAAGGTTGTCAGGTGCGCGGCGTTCTGTCGTGACAGTACCAGGTTCTCGGCAACGCGCCGGCGCAGGTTGGACATCTTGACGCGCCGCTGACGATCCGCGCCCGGCTCAGCGCCGGATGCCTCTGCCGGCTCTCGCGGCTCAGCGGGCGCTGCCGGAGTCTCCTTTGCATCGGCAGCGCTGACTGCTGCCAGCGCATCGGCCTTGGTTATGCGGCCGTCCGGGCCGCTGCCCTTGATTGCAGCCGGGTCCAGCTTGTGTTCGGCGACAATTCGGCGCACCGCCGGTGACAGCGCTGAGCCGTCCGACGCGGCGCTGCTGTCACCTTCAGCAGCGCTCGGCGTGCTTGGTGTGGTGTCCGCGGTGTCCGATGATGCATCGCCGTCAACAGCGGCCACAACCTGCCCGACCTGCACCTCGCTGTCCTCTTTGACCTGGATGCTCAGTACGCCGGCGGCCGGCGATGGGATCGCCAGCGTAGCCTTGTCGGTTTCCAGCTCAAAGAGTTCATCGCCTTCGGCTACCGTGTCGCCATCCTGTTTGAGCCATGTTGCCAGCACGCCTGAGGAAATTGACTCTCCGATCTGAGGTACCTGCACTTTGTGTTTCATATCGCTTCTCTCTTTTCCCTATGGCCGCCTGTTGCTCTCAGGCTTGCTTGTGCGGCTGCGGCTGACTACCGATTGCCTGCGCCAGTATTTCCTCGAGCTCTTCGGCGTGCTGCTTGTACGATCCGGTGGCAGGACTCGGGCTGGCGGCACGGCCGATGTAGCGCAGACGCCTTCCGCTCGGATGGATCATGTCACCGATCCGTTCCAGCACAAAGCTGTAGGCACCGCGGTTACGGGTCTCCTCCTGACACCAGACCACCTCGGCTTCGCTGTTGTAGCGTTCCAGGATGCCCGAGAGTTGTTCGGTATCAAAGGGATAGATCTGCTCGAGACGCACCAGCGCAATATCCGTGCGGTCCAGCTCCTGCCTGCGCTGCAGCAGGTCGTAGTATATTTTGCCGCTGCACAGGATCACGCGTGAGACCGGCGCCGCGTCGATGCTGTCATCGATCACGTTGCGGAAGTGCCCGCTGGACAGGTCATCCAGCCGGGACACACACGCCTTGTGACGCAACAGGCTCTTGGGGGTCATGATGATCAGCGGTTTACGGAACGGCTGCTTCATCTGGCGCCGCAGAACGTGGAAGTACTGCGCCGGCGTGGTCGGGTTGACCACCTGCATGTTGTAGTCTGCGCACAACTGCAGATAGCGCTCCAGATGTGCGCTGGAATGCTCGGGGCCCTGCCCCTCGTAGCCGTGCGGCAGAAGCATAACCAGGCCGCTGGCGCGAAACCACTTGGATTCCGCCGAGGAAATGAACTGGTCGATAATCACCTGCGCACCGTTGGCAAAGTCTCCAAACTGCGCTTCCCAGAGCACCAGGATCTGCGGCTGCGCCAGCGAATAGCCATAGTCAAAGCCGAGCACGGCAAACTCGGACAGTGGGCTGTCGTAGACCGAGAACCACGCCTGGTCCTTGTCGACGTGCTGCAGCGGGGTATAGGTCTTGGGAGATTCGGTCTGGACATCCCACCACACCGCGTGGCGCTGCGAGAAGGTTGCCCGTGCTGAGTCTTCACCACTGAGGCGTATCGGATAGCCCTCGCTAAGTAACGAGCCGAAACTCAACGCTTCGGCAAAAGACCAGTCGATAGCGCCGCCGCTGGCGATCGCCTGCCGGCGCTCCTTGATGAACCGTTTGAGCTTGGAGTGCAGCGCAAAGTCGTCAGGCGGCGTCGTAAGCGCGGTGGCGATCTTTGCAAGCGTAGCTGCTTCAACGCCGGTTTCCAGCGGTTCAAAGGTGTAGTCGTGCTGGAAACTGCTCCACGCTCCACCCTGAAAGGCGTCGTCCAGGTCGGGGCGAAAGCCGGACCTGGCTTTCTCGAGCTCCTGCTTCAGTACGTCACGATACTTCTGCCGGAAGCGTTGCTGGTCCTCCTGCGAATAGGCTTCCTGTTCGGCCAGCCGGCGGCCGTAGAGTGTCGCTACGCTCTCGTGGCTCTTGATCAGCTTGTACATGATCGGGTGCGTAAACGACGGTTCATCGGCTTCGTTGTGCCCCAGGCGCCGATAGCAGATAATATCGACTACAGCGTCGTAGCCGAATTTCTGGCGAAAGCGGATTGCCAGGTTCAGCGCGCGCGCAACCGACTCAGGGTGATCGCCATTGGCGTGAAAGATCGGTACCGGCATAGCCTTGGCTATATCAGTGGGAAAGAATGACGAGCGCGCGTCTTTGCTCGCCGTGGTAAAACCGATCTGGTTATTGAGCACGATGTGCACCGTTCCGCCGGTGCGGTAGCCCTGGAGCTGCATCAGGTTGAAAGTCTCTGCCACCACGCCCTGCGCCGAGAACGCAGCATCGCCGTGAATCAAGACCGGCACCACCTTCTTGCGGTTCCAGTCTTTGCGGCGGCGCTGGATTCCGCGGCACTTGCCTTCTACCACCGGATCAACCGCCTCGAGATGGCTCGGGTTGGCTACCAGGCTGATGTGAATCTCGGCCCCCTCGGCGGTGGAATAGATGAAGCTGTGGCCGAGATGGTACTTCACGTCACCGGAGCCGCCGTAGGTGTGCGGCTTGTAGTTATCAAAGAACTTGCTGAAGGTCTCGGCGCCCGGTTTGCGCAGCGCATTGGTGAACACGTTGAGCCGGCCACGGTGTGCCATGCCGAGTACGATCTCCTTCAGGCCGCGGTCGGCCGCACTGTCTATCAGAAAGCGCAGCGCCGGGATCAGTACCTCACCGCCCTCGAGTGAGAAGCGCTTCTGCCCGACAAAATTGGTCTGAACAAAATGCTCAAACTCCTCAGCTTTGATCAGGTCTTTCTGGAAACGGATCTTCTGCCGCTGCGTCCAGTCGGCCTGACTGTCGGGGCTCTCGATCTTCTCGATCAACCAGCGGCGCATCGGCTTGTTCTGAATATGCAGAATCTCGGCACCGACCGTTGCGCAGTAGGTCTGCTGCAGCGTCTGCACAAGGTCGCGCAGCTTCATGCGCGGCGGGTCAAAATAGCCGCCGCTGCTGAACTCCTGGTCCATGTCCTCGTCGGTCAGGCCAAACGCGGAGAGCGACAGCTTCTCGTAATTTGCCTGCATGGTGTAGTAGAGGTAGCGCAACTCGGGAGTAGAGTAGTTCTTGAGCGGATTCAGGTCGGCGTAGATGTAGCCCACGTCGCGGTAGGCCCAGATCAGCGCGTTGACGCGGCTCTGCTTGTAGGCGGCGCGCGCCGCGCTGAGTTGGTCAGCCGCGCCGATTGCTGCGCCGGCAGGGCCTGCAACACCGGCAAGCGGTAAGGGTGTGTCGGCCGGCTGTCCGTTGCCGGCGGCTGCAGCAGCGCCGTTATCGTGGTCGAAAGCCTGGAAGTAGCGCTGCCATTCAGCGGGAACATCGTCAGGCTGAACTTTCCAGCGCTCGTACAGCTCTTCAAAGAACCGTGCGGTCGAGAGGTCGATTACGTGCTGATCCACGGCGCTACCCCTTTGGACAGTTAACGACCGGTCTGTTTACGCAACAGGGCCGGAATCTCATCCGGTTTGTCGGCTACCGGAACGCCGGCGGCGTTGAACGCCTTTATCTTGGCGTCCGGAGTTCCCTTGCCACCGGAAATGATTGCGCCTGCGTGTCCCATGCGCTTGCCCGGCGGCGCGGTGCGCCCCGAGATGAAGCCCACCACCGGCTTGCTCATCTTATGCTTTATGAACTCCGCGGCGGCTTCCTCGTCCTCACCGCCTATCTCGCCGATCACGATCACCGAATCGGTGTCCGGATCCTGCTCAAACAGCTCGAGCATGTCGGTGAAGCTGGAGCCGATCACCGGGTCACCGCCGATGCCGATGCAGGTTGACTGTCCGTAGCCGCTGGTGGTGAGGTTGTAGACCACTTCGTAGGTCAGCGTGCCGCTGCGCGATATTACGCCAACGGATCCCGGCTTGTGAATGCGCGCCGGCATAATGCCGATTTTGCACTTGCCCGGTGAGATCAATCCGGGACAGTTGGGTCCGATCAGCCGCAGTCCTCTGCGCTGCACGTAATGGTAGTTGGAGACCATCTCAATTACCGGCAGTCCTTCGGTGATGCAGATGATCAGCGGCACGCCGGCATCTGCAGCCTCGCGGATAGCCGCGGAGGCAAATCTGGCCGGGACAAAGATCACGCTGGCGTCAACGCCGGTTTGCTTCATACAATCGGCAACCGTGTTGTAGACCGGGATGTCGTCGAGCTTCTCGCCGCCCTTGCCCGGTGTAACGCCACCGACAATATTGGTGCCGTCGGCTATCATGGATCGCGCGTGAAATGACCCGTCGCGGCCGGTGATTCCCTGGACGATGACCCGTGTCTTCTCATCAATCAGTATGCTCATCTGGTTTGCCTCGCTTGTACTTACGCTACCGATACGACTTTTTCTACTGCCGCGCTGAGCTCTTCGGCCACTTCAAAGCCCGCGTCCATCAGCAGCGCGCGCCCTTCTTTTTCGTTGGTGCCAATCAGCCGGATAACCATCGGCAGTTTGATATCGATCTGCTTCATCGCCATCAGGATACCGTTGGCAATGTCGTCGCAGCGCGTGATGCCGCCGAAGATGTTGATCAGGATCGCTTTGACCTTCGGGTTGCGCGTGATGATCTGCAGCGCGCTGAGCACCTTCTCCGGGTTGGAGCTTCCGCCAACGTCCAGAAAGTTAGCCGGCGTCCCGCCGTAGAGCTTGATAATGTCCATGGTGGCCATCGCCAGTCCCGCGCCGTTGACGATACAGCCGATTTCGCCGTCCATGCTGACAAAGCTCAGACTTGCGGCCTTTGCGTCGATCTCGTCCTGCGAGTACTCTTCGGGATTCTTCATCGCTTCGACATCGGCGTGCTTGTAGAGCGCGTTATCATCGAAGTTGACCTTGGCGTCCAACGCCAGCAGCGTGTCGTCATCCACCAGCGCGTAGGGATTGATCTCCACCAGAGAGCAGTCTTTTTCAACGGTGAGCTTGTACATCTTGCGCACCACGTCGCCGGCCTGCTCGAGCAGACGCGGGGTTTCGAAGACCTGGGACAGGCACGCCTCCAGCCCGGTTTCATCGATCCCGTCCAGCGGGTTGATGTGGAAGCGCAGAATCTCCTCGGGGCGCTCAACCGCCAGTTCCTCGATATCTACCCCGCCGGCCTTGCTGACCATCAGTATCAACTGCTTGCGCGCCCGGTCGAGGGTCAGACCCATGTAGTACTCTTTCTTGATATCGACCGCCGGGGCGATCATGACCTTTTCTACCGGCAGATCCCCGATCGTGAGCCCCAGGATCGTGCGCGCGGCATCAACCGCCTCATCGGCAGACCGAGCCAGCTTGACACCGCCGGCCTTGCCGCGGCCGCCCACCAGAACCTGCGCCTTTACAACCACAAAGCCGCCGAGCTTATCGGTAGCCTCGCGGGCTTGGTCGGCCTCGGTCATAACCGCCTGGTCCTGCACCGGGATTTCGTAGTTCGCAAAGAGCTCTTTTGCCTGATACTCGTGGATCTTCATTGGTTAGCCCCTTCTGGTTCTGCGGTCTGTTCACCGCGCGCTTCGCGGTACTTCTTGATCTCTCGCTTGGTGAGATTGATCAGCTTGGTAATCTTGATCTCGCGCGGGCAGACCCGGGTGCACTCGAAGTGGTTCTCGCAGGGCCACACCCCGTTGGGATCGTCCAGCACGCCGAGCCTGGCCTCGAGGCCTTTGTCGCGGCTGTCAAAGACAAAGCGCGCCGCCTGAACTATTGCAGCCGGACCGAGGAAGTCGGGGTTTTTCTGCAGCACCGGGCACGCCGAGTAACACGCCGAGCAGTTGATGCACTTGGTGGCTTCATCAAATACGGCCCGCTCTGCTTGTGACTGCAGGTATTCCTTTTCCTCGATCTCGCTTTCAGGAACAAGGAACGGTTTGACCGAGCGGAACTTGGTAAAGAACACCGACTGGTCTACCATCAGGTCGCGCTGGACCGGCAGATAGCGCAGCGGCTCGATGCGCACCGTGGCGCCCTCGGCCTCGGCAACGTCCTGCACCAGCGTCTTGCACGCCAGCCGCTCCTTGCCGTTGATGCGCATTGCATCGGAGCCGCACACACCGTGGGCGCAGCTCTTGCGAAACACCAGCGTACCATCCTGGTAACGCGAGATGTCCATCAGCGCGTCCAGGATACGATCGGTGGGCTCAACGGTCACGTTGAACGTCTGCAGCCTGGGTTGCGAGTCAGTCTCGGGGTTGAAACGCTGTATCTCAAGGGCGATCTGCATGTTCACTCCTTAGTAGGTTCGTGGTTTGGGTTCCCAGATGCTGGTGTCCACGGCTTTGTAATCGATCGATACATCAGAATCCTTCAGCGATGCCATGCTGTGCTTGAGCCAGCCGCTGTCGTCGCGCTCGGGGAAGTCCTTGCGCGAGTGAGCGCCGCGGCTTTCGGTCCGGTTGAGCGCCGAAACAGCGGTAACCAGGGAGAGGTCGAGCAGGTTCTCCAGCTCCAGGATCCCGAGGACCTCCTGATTGTAGTTCGAGCTGCCGTCCTGCACGCGTACCTGTTTGAACTCATCGCGCAGCTGCTGTATCTCGGCAACAGCCTCTTCCATCTGGCGCTGCTCGCGGTACACTCCTATCTTGGCCATCATCACTTCCTGCATCTTCTCGTAGAGCGGGCCCGGGTGGGCGCCTGTGCTCTGCTTGAGGGTGGCAATTCGCTCGCGCGCGGCCTTGCCGGCGTCCGCCGGCACCGAGCCGTGGTCGGCATGGCGCACAAAGTCGGCGATATGGCGTCCGGCGCGCCGGCCGTAGACCACCAGGTCAACCAGGCTGTTTGTGCCGAGCCGGTTGGCGCCATGAACTGAAACACAGGCGCATTCGCCGGCGGCGTAGAGCCCGGCGTAGACAGTGTCCGCGGTGCAGACCTGGCCGTCCAGGTTGGTAGGAATGCCGCCCATGGCGTAATGCGCGGTTGGTTGTACCGGCATTGCTGCCTCGGCGGGGTCTATCGCAAGGTAGGTTTTGCAGAAGTCTGCGATATCGGGAATCTTGGCGTAGACCGTCTCACGGCCAAGATGGCTGGCGTCGAGCATCACGTAGTCGTCGATCTTACCGTCACCACGCATGCCGCGGCCTTCGAGTACTTCGGTCATGATTGCGCGCGAAACCATGTCGCGCGGCGCCAGGTCCAGCAGCGTTGGAGCGTAGCGCTCCATGAAGCGCTCGCCGCTGCTGTTCTTGAGGATTCCGCCTTCACCGCGCACCCCTTCGGTAATCAGGATGCCCATGCCGCGTATTCCGGTAGGGTGGAACTGGTAGAACTCCATGTCTTCGAGCGGGATCCCGGCGCGTGCCAGAATTGCCGGACCGTCACCGGTGTTGGCGTGAGCGTTGGAGGTGATCTTGAACATGCGTCCAAAGCCGCCGGTGGCAAACATGACCGCCTTGGCCTTGAAGACATGGATCTCGCCGCTTTCGAGCTCAAAGGTCACGATACCCGCCACGCGTGTACCTTCCATGATCACTTCGATCACCTGAAACTCGTCGTAGAAATGGACATCGTTCTTGATGCACTGCTGGTAGAGCGTCTGCAGTATCATGTTGCCGGTGCGATCGGCCGCGTAACACGAGCGGTGTACCGCTGCCTCGCCGAAATTTCGGGTATGCCCGCCGAAGCGGCGCTGGTCAATCTTGCCTTGCGGGGTACGCGAGAACGGCAGACCGCGGTTCTCCAGATCGTATACCGCTTGCACTGCCTCGTCCGCCAGAATGCGTGCGGCCTGCTGATCAACCAGGTAGTCTCCGCCTTTGACCGTATCGAAGGCGTGCCATTCGGGGCTATCTTCATCGACGTTGCCCAGTGCGGCGCCGATACCGCCCTGAGCAGCTCCGGTGTGGCTGCGGGTAGGATAGAGCTTGGAGACAACGGCGGTCCTGGCGGTCTTGCTGGCTTCGAGGGCCGCATACAGTCCGGCCCCTCCGGCGCCGACGATAACAGCGTCAAACTCATGTGTCACAATGATTGCTCCTTCTGGGGTGTTTCCGGCTGTGGAACCGAATAACTCGTAGACAAACGTACACCACGCGGCAGGAATAAGTATTCATAGAACCGACCAAAATATAGCACAAAAGTCGGGAATTGGAAAGCCGCGCGCAGCGGCACTGTAACGGGTTGACCCGCTGGGAGGTGCCGCAGTCCAGACCAGTCTGCGTTCCGGCTGGCGGAGACTACCGTCACGCTGCACGGCGCGGCTACAGCTGCTGCTGATCGTCCACCGGTACCGCGGCGGTACGCTGTTTGAGGTAGCTGCTGAACTTGATGCGCGGTACCGCGGTGGCCGCTTTGGCCGGGATAGTGATTTCGTCACCGGTAGCCGGGTTGCGGCCGACGCGAGCCTTCTGCGGCGGGCGTATACCGTAGTAGAGCCGCCCGATGCGGCCCAGCGGCGCGCGTTCACCCAGCAGCGCGCCGGCCTCGACCATCTGCAGGTAGTCGTCGATAAGCTGGCGCGCCTGCGTCTGTGTCACCGAGTTCTTGCGCGCAATGTACTGCACCATTGACCGCAGGGTGAAGTGTTCGATGTTACCGTCCGGCATTGTCAGCGTCTGGTTCAGTTTGACAAAACCGTTGGTCAGAAAGATGGTGGCTTCACGCAGGCGACGCTCCTGCTCCTGCGGATCGACATCATCGGCAAAGGTGCGGATACTCAACACATCCGAGCTGCGTGTAACCGCGCAGTCGCCAAACTGTGCCGGCTGGTCTACCCGCACGTCGGCACTCAGAGTAACGCTGTCGCCCTGTACCAGGTCCGGCACGTCGTCGCGTAGTGCGATGCTGGCGTATTCAAACCAGCGTCCGCTGCTGCGTCGGATGCCGATGGCGATCAGCGAGCCCGAATAGGTCAGCAGCAGCAGGGCGCGTGGATCGTCAGCGGCAACGTGCTCAACTTCCTGCATGTCGAGGGCGGCGGCCTGATCCTCAACCAGCCTGCGTTTGTCGAGCCAATTGGTAGTGATGCGAGCCAGCGAGTCTTCTCCCGGCGGCAGTCCCGATGATTCGGTTACCGATTCCAGATGGCGCTGAATGCGCGGTGACAGTTGCGAAAATGTACGCTCCACGTCGTCCTCCAGTCTTTTGTATGAGATGACACAGCCGGCGCCTATTATAGCGCGTTTATGCCGCTGTGACGCGTCTGCGGTGGATTTTTGTTGCCGGATGTGTCTACTATAGAGCATACACGACACTCGTTAAGGAGGACGTCATGGGAGTCCATCTGGATCAGATACCGGAAGAAATTCGCGATCACATCGAACAGATCACCGCTACTTCGGGATTGCCCAACACCGAGGATTCGATTGAACGGATTGCCGAGGTATGGCTGGAGAAGAAGCGCATTTTTGAGACAAAACTGGACGAACTGAACATGCAGGAGGTCGATGAACTGGCCCGGGAGGACGAGCGTGGCGCGCTGCTGTTGACCTACTCCGGTTCGATTCTCAATATCGGCCCGCTGGTTGAGGGGCGCCGCCGCGTAGAGTACGCCAGCATCGGTCTGCGCCAGGACGTGCCCGATACGGCAACACACGAGCACTCCGAACTGGCCGACGATGTAGTGGCCGATGATCCGGTGGCGTTCAATATCGGACCAATTCAGAAGAGCTCGCCGATCTTCAAGATTGCCGTGCACCGTGAAGCGCTCGAGCCGGCCGACGAAGAGCAGAAACTGACCGAGGCCACCCAGGCCATCACCGAAGAGTTTGTCGAGGTCAACAAGACCGTGGTCATGACCCGGGATTCCGACGAGTAACGCCGGCCGGACGTTATCGAGCATGGCGCGCAAACCGCAATCAGTCGGTAAGTATAAGATTGTCTCAGAAATCGCCAAGGGTGGCATGGGCTCGGTATACAAGGCCGAGCATCCAACGCTCGATCGTTTTGTGATTATCAAGAAGCTGACGCTGCGCGGTGACGCTTCGATCCGCGAACGCTTTCGCCGTGAAGCGCGGATCATGATTGACTTCAAGAACGACTACATTGTCGATGTCTACGATCATTTCCGCGAAGGCTCGTACTACTACATCGTGCTCGAGTACGTTGACGGAGTGTCGCTCGAGCAGCTGTTGCGGCGGGAACGCTATCTGCCCGAGGAGATTGCACTTCTGATCTTTCGCGATTGCTGCCGTGCGCTGCTCTACGCGCACAGTCGCGGCGTTGTCCATCGCGACATCAAACCGGCCAATATCCTGATCTCCAATGAAGGCCAGGTGAAACTGGTTGATTTTGGTATAGCAAGTCTGCACGAAGAGGCCGAGTCGGGACTGACACGCGAGGGGATGACGCTGGGTACGCCATCCTACATGGCCCCGGAGCAGTTCCACAATACCCACAGCGTAGATAAGCGCGCCGACGTCTACTCCGTGGGCGTTATGCTCTACGAGATGTTGACCGGCAAAAAGCCGTTTCCCGGTAACATGACCGCTGAATCGATCCGGCTGATCCAGCAGGGCAAGTACACCAGGCCGCGTAAGCTGAACCCCAGGATAAGCAGATTTGCAAGTAAGCTGATCCGTAAGTGCATGCGCGTCAAGCCCAAGCGGCGTTTCCAGGAGCTGGCGCCGCTGGTGCGCCTTCTGGACAAGGCGCTGCGCGGCAAGCGGCGCCAGGCACCGAGCGTGCGCATCGCCGCCTACCTCTCGGGAACCTGGCAGCCGCTCAAGCGCCCCTCGCCGGTGGCGCGGGCGGCACCGCTGGCCGCAGCACTACTATTGTTGCTCGGCGGCGCTGCGGCTTACGTCGGGTACCAGCACGGCTACCATTACGAGCTGCTGCAGAGCGATGAGTACGGCGCGTTCACGCTGCGCGTTCGCACCCACAAGGAAGACAGCCGCATGCAGGACATGCAACTGCGGGCGCAGCTCTTTCTGGACGACGGGGGCGCTATCCCTGAAGTCGAGGATGCGCGTTTTGCGTTTCACGAGGTTGCCGAGCTGGAAACCGCAGATTACCGTGTCTACGAGTCCGCGCGGCTGTTCCAGCCGAGCGGCAGCTATCGGGTTAAACTGTCGCTGGGAGACCGCCTCTTCTGGCGCTCGTTCTTTCTGGCTCCACGCGCGCTGCAGCGCGAGTATCCGCCTACGGCCCATAGCCGCGTGCTGGAGTTTGCCATGCCCGCAGCCGATGAGGCTCCACTGAACGTCGATCTGCAGGTGCGCGATGCTGTAAGCGGCCAGCGGATTGCCAACCCGCAGGTATGGGTGCGCCGCCAGGGCCGCTGGGTCCCCTTCAATGTACCGCAGGCGCGGCAGCTGCAGACCGCTGCGGTACACGCCTTCCGCGTACGCGCCGACAACTACTACACTGCCGAGTACTCGTTGCGAATCGAGCCTCATCAGCGTGACCTGATTCTGGATGCACGGCTTCAGCCGCGCCCGGGTGCGGTGCAGATTATTGCCGCCGAAGCCGGCGTTGCGCTGCAGCTGGATGGGAAGACGCGCTATCTGCGCGGTGGGCGCCGGCCGCAGCTGGCTGAAGTTGGAACGTCCGAGGCAGAACCGCTGGAGCTGGTGCTGGCTCCCGGGCGCTATCGGCTTAGTGCCGCTGTCAACGGCCAATCACCGCCCGGTGTAACCGTGGATATCGAACCACAGCGCCGTCTTACGGTCTATCTGGAGCGTGATGATTCCGTTGACGGGTACTCTTTCCGGATTGGCCGCCGGAGCGTAGATCAGAGTATTGGAGAGTAGGAGCACAGCATGTCCACCTGGATCAAGCGACTGATAATCTGCGGCCTCGGACTTCTGGCCGGTATCCTGGCCTGGCCGGTAATGGACCTGTTTATCCGCTACCAGGCTGTCTTCCCGTCTTTTCTGGTGTTCAGCCTGGCGTCGGGGGCCGTCTTTGGCTTCATCTTTGGCCTGGTGTTCGGTACCGGCGAGGGCATCATTGCCGGCAGCAACCGACGCATCGTGCGTGGGGCGTTGTGGGGCTCGCTACTGGGCAGCGGCGGTGGGGTGCTCGGGTTTCTGCTGGGACAGGGAGTGCTGTTTGTGCTGGGAGAACACCTGCTGCAGAGTGAAGAAGCGGTACGCGGTGTGGGGTTTCCACTGGCCCGTGCAACCGGCTGGGCAGTTATGGGGCTGTTCGTTGGGGCTGCCGAAGGTGTTCGTGCGTGGTCCGGCCGTAAACTGGCGGTAGGTGTTGCCGGCGGCCTGGCGGGCGGATTCCTGGGTGGAGGGGCTATTGAATACGGCCAGGTTCTCTATCCACATCTGCCGCTGGTGCAGCTGGTGGGACTGGTGATGTTTGGTCTGCTGGTCTCGCTGTTCTATTCTCTGGTAGAGCATCAGCTGAGCCTGGGCGTATTGCGGTTGCTGAACGGGCGTTTCAAGGGCAAGGAGTTTGTGCTCAATCAGCGGCGCACCCTGATCGGCGCCGCTGACAACACCGACATCATCCTCAGCGGATACCGCGGGGTAGCCAACCGCCACGCGCAGCTGCTGCTGCGCAACCGCGAACTCTACCTCGAGCCGCTTGACGAGCAGCAACCGGTTTACGTAAACGATGACCGAGTCACGCGTCGGATGCTGAAGTACGAAGACGTAATCAGAATCGGCACTGCCAAACTTTTCTTTCGCCACGAGTAGGGCGCCACGAGTAGGAGGTGCGTTGTGAAGCGCGCTGTTTGTTGTACGCTACTGTTACTGGGATTTTCGGCAGCCGTTGCCTTCGGCGAAGTAACCATCTCGCAGGTTGATCCGAGCCGGCTCCTGACGCGACAGCAGGTAGACCTGTTTGTCAGCGTTACCGACCGCAGCGACGTTCCCGTGCTCGGACTGGGTGCGGACGATTTCCGCGTGTTTGAGTCGGTTGACGGTGAGCGTTTCAGACACATCGGCAACCACCGCGTTGAGTCGGTGGCTGATCTGGAGGAGGGTATAACCTTCTTCCTGCTGCTGGACAATTCCGGCAGCATGTACGACACAATTGATGATGAGCCAACCGATGACGTTGACCAGATGCGCATGACACACGCCAAGCGCGCCACGCGCATTCTGCTGGAGTCTATTGAAAATCCCAGAGACCGCGTTGGCCTGGCGGAGTTCAATACCTTCTACACGGTGCATTCGCAGCCGATCGAGAGCCGGCTGCAGATTCAGCGGCTGGTGGATGCAATTGACCCCCCGGGGCCCGGTGAGGGGTTTACCGAACTCTACGCCGCAATCATCGACGCGTCGCGCGAGATTGCCGACGTTGCCGGCCGAACGGTGCTGATCTTACTCTCGGACGGCGAGAATTTCCCGTTCTACGTCCATCGCGGCACTCCACATCCGCGTCACGGCGAGCACGTGTTCGATTACCGCGAGGCGATCGGACAACTGCAGGACAGCGGGGTATCGCTGTTTGCAATCCACTTCGGCACCGAGCAGGATGACAATCTGGACACTATAGCGCAGCAGACCGGCGGACGTGTCTACGACGCGCGCGATGACCGGCAGCTGGCCGAGGTCTACCTCGACATTCGCGATCGCGTACTGCAGGAGTACCGCATCAGCTACGCGCCAACCATGGAGCCGGCCGAGCGCAAGTTTGCTCGAGTCGAGTACGTTGACACCGCAGGAAACCTGTTTCGCGATACGCGCTACTACTACTCGAGCACTATCCTTGGCTCGAGGCCGGCTAACCTCGGCTGGCTGGCGCTGATCCCGTTGTTGCTGGCGGTGGGGCTCTGGTTTCTGATCCGTGCGCTGCGCTTTCAGAATACGCGCAGCGACGCCAACCTTGAGATTATCGGTGGCCCCAAGGCCGCCACGCGCATGTTTGCGCTGCGCCAGGGGCAGACAGTCATCGGTGGGGCAGAGAACGCGGACCTAACTATCCACGGGTCACCGGCGATGCGCGCCCATCACGCAACCGTGGTGTTTGACCCCAAGACCAAGCGCTACCGGGTGGAGAGCGCCGAAGAGATTACGGTCAACAACAGACCCACCACCAGGCGCGACCTGAAACCCGGCGACGTGATGAACATTGCCGGAACAATTGTGGTGTTTGACGAGGGCGAGCAGGAGCCTCCCGCCGCGGAGTAAGAGCTGACTATGTCAGACGGTGCATAGCACCGGCCCGAAACCACCGGTGACAATTGTTATTGCTGCTCGAGCACACTTGACCCAGTAATAATCATCATATATCATCATCATATGCGTACTATTATCGAGATTCCGGACAGCTACGTTCAACGGCTTGATGAGCTCAAACAGCAGCGCCGCGTATCCCGTAGCGAGCTGATTCGAGAGGCGGTGGAGCGCTATCTCGAGAGCGCTGCAGGAAGCGTAGAAGACACCGCTTTTGGAGTGTGGGCTGAGCAAGGCGCCCGGCGCGAGGACGGAGTTACGTATCAGCAACGACTCCGTTCCGAGTGGGATTCATAGAGTGGAAGCCCTGTTTGATACCAATATTATCATCGACTATCTCAACGGGATTGAACACGCACGCGGCGAGTTGCAGCGTTACCGGCGTGTTTTCATAAGCCCGATAACCTTCGTTGAGATACTGGTAGGTACATCCCCATCTAACGACCTCGCAGTACGGGCTTTCCTGGCTCGATTCACCATTGCCAGTTTGTCTTCCGCTACGCTTGAGGCCGCTATTCGCATCCGCAGAAACCACCGAGTTCGAGTTCCGGATGCTCTGGTCTGGGCTGCTGCCGAGGTGAACGGACTTCTTCTTGTCACCAGAAACACAAAGGACTTTCCGTCGAACCACCCGGGAGTACGCATCCCTTACTCGCTCTCATGAGCCGATTGCCCGGCTGATCTTCGGGTGCGCTGAGCGCTTGCCCGTTGATCTAGGCGGTCAGCGGCCGCCTGAATCCGGCACTCCGAGAGCGCGCAGAGGTTCAACCGGGAAGGACTCAGCCGCTCTGCGCTGGATCTCCGGAGTCATCTCCATGAACTCCCAGCCGCGGCAGACCGAACGGAACAGACCCTGGAGTTTGACAACCTCCGCCTCAGTGAGAGCACCCGTACTGAGGGCTCGGCGCACGGCGCGTTCAACCTCCAATACGCTCAAGGTAGAACTAACTATTGGACGAACGGAGTTCATGACCTTTCGTGAGTGCTCACCGGCAGCTTCTCCGAAGATCCAGGCAAGAATCGCAGAACATTCAACGTACAGTGCCATAGGACTCATCCCGGTCCGCGTCAAGATAGCCAGCTGCGCTGCCGGCAGGTAGCTTTACCGGGCTCTGCGGACAGTCAACTATTTCACCACGCGCCGGAATGAGCTTTGCCTGCTTCACCAGTTCCTCTGCCCTGCTTGAAAGAGGTGGCGGGTATTTCCCGCTCGGTTCGTGGAGCTCCGCTACAACTTCATCGCGATCCAGAACGAGGATTCGCACTCCCGTACGAACCTCGCGCAGATAGCTACTCAGGTTGTCCCGCAGCTGTTTGGTCTTCACTATTTGACTAGTAGCCACGCGTGGCCACGTTGTCAAGCACGATGAGTCCGAGCTCCGCTCGCCGGCTACCATCGCCGGCGCAGCGCTGTTTTCTTCCAGGTTCCGTTCCGTGCTCCCTGCTTTACTGGTATACTGACGGTGATGTCATATTTGGCCTCGCGCGATCCGCGGCACACGTTGATTGGAAGCATCCGCGGTATTCTTCGTCTCCTCTGCTTTGCGTACGTGTTCTTTACGTGCGCGATTGTAGTTCTGCTGATGCGCGCCGTACTGCCGATACCGGTATACCGCCGGTTGCGCGAGAGTATCACGCGGAAGGTCGGTCGGATTTTGCTCTACGCGTCCAATATCCGCATCCGGCGAGAGGGCGTTCAGCCACCGCCGGGCTCGCTCATCGTGGCCAACCACGTGAGTTGGGCGGACTCCTTCACTTTCCTGAGCGAACTTGGATGCCGTTTCATGGTCAATCACCTCTACGGCCGGATTATCGGATTCGGGGTGCTTCTCAAGTCCGTCGGCGTCAGGTTTATCAATCGCATGAGCGTCAAAGCGATCGGTCGGACGCGGAGGGTGATGCACACGATTCTCCGCAACGGAGCTTCGCTCATGGTCTTTCCAGAGGGACGCACAAGCCGCGGGGAGACGGTACGGCCGTTCAAACCCGCACTGCTGCAAGTAGCGGTCGACCTGCGGCGTCCGGTCTACTGGGCAACGGTATGCTACGAAACGACCCGATCCTGGCCACCGGCAAGTGCGGTAATCGGGTGGGAGGAGTGGCCGCCATTGCTGACACACATCTACCGCGCATTTCACGCACCCCGTATCATTTGCCGGATTCGCTACGGCTCCAGTCCGGTCTGGGCGACGGACAGACGATCGCTCGCAGCAGCGCTCCACCGGGTTGTTCTCGAGAACCATCGCAGCATGCCTCAGTTGCCCGCCGAGACGTTACGCAGGATCGACGTGGTCAAGAAAGTTGCACGCAGAATCGTGTACGGTGGGTAAAATCGGCCGACTCGGGACGAATGGGAAGTGGTGCCGAAAATGTTGTTGGGCATCAGCGCCGCTGGCCCTCATCCCTGCGGTCCGCGCTTCAGCCTAACCGCAGACGGGTTATCGTAGCGGTGCTTCCAGATGCGCTCGATCCGCTCATAGCAGTCGCGGCAATGCCGATGATGCCTATGCTGCTGTCAAACGTGTAAGGACATGATCAAACCGCCGAGAACTATCGGGATGACCGTACCAAAAAGGATCACCTACCGCTATCGCGTGGGGCGAGAAGATCGTGCTCAAGCCCAGCCACCCGGTTGAGCTGCGGCCTTCACAACGTTCACACCACCCGCAACACAGCGCAAGCTTCGCTTGACATAGACCGACCGTCGGTCTATGCTGGACTTAGCTATAGACCGACGGTCGGTCTATAGCTAAAGGAGCACCCGTGGTAGCAGGCGAACGGCGAACCGAGATCCTGGCAGTCGCAGAGCGGCTGTTCTACGAACACGGCTACGACCATACTTCCATCGCGCAGATCATCGAGGAGGTGGGAATCGCGAAGGGAACGTTCTATCATCATTTCTCCTCGAAAGCCGCGTTGGTGGAGGGGCTGGTCCAGGGGCTGATAGAACAGATGCTCCCGGCCTTCGAAGAGCTCGCGCGGCGCAGTGACATCTCTCCGGTGCAACGGCTGCAAGGCTACTTCGACATCAACTCCGGCTGGAAGAGCACCAACGTGGAGCTGATGGTGACTACAATCACGGCGCTGTACCGCCCGGAAAACGCGCTGCTGCTGCGGCGCATCTCCGAAAACAGCCTCGACGCGTTAGGCCCGTACTTCAACGCGGTAATTGTGGAAGGTGTAGAGGCGGGCGTATTCGATGCCCCCCGCCCGGAGCGCTTCGGCGAGTTCATTATGGGGATGCTCATCGGAATCGCCGAGTCGCGGAGCCGCATTCTGGTCGAGTCTATCGATGAGCCGAGCAAGCTGTACGACTACGCCGATATGATCTCTATCCTGGAACTGGCGATAAACCGGCTGCTAGGCGTTCCGGAGAAAACGATCACCCTCGGCGCCGAGCAGGTTCTCGGACGCATAAGAGTCTATCTCGAACAAAGAGGAGCATGAAATATGATCACGGTTACCGACGTACACAAAGAGTATATCGACGGCGAGACCCACGTACGCGCGCTGCGCGGCGTCAGCCTCGAGATCGATGAGGCCGAGTTTCTCTCGATCGCCGGCCCCTCCGGCTCGGGCAAGACCACGCTGTTGAACATCATCGGCTGCATCGACACCGCCGACAGCGGCAGCGTAGAGATAGACGGGGCGCCGGTAAACGGCAGCAGCAAGCGCAGTCTCGTGGAGATTCGTCGGGCCAAAATCGGCTTCGTCTTCCAGAACTTCAACCTCATCCCGGTACTTACCGCCTACGAGAACGTGGCAATGGCGTTGGCGCTCATGGGAACCCCTGAGTCAGAGATTCGCGAGCGCACCATGAAACTGCTGCGTGAGGTCGGCCTCAGCGGGATGGAGGATCGCCGTCCGGCGAAGCTCTCCGGAGGGCAGCAGCAGCGGGTGGCGGTGGCGCGCGCGCTGGTGAAGGACCCGATCATTGTGCTCGCTGACGAGCCGACTGCGAACCTTGACTCCGAAACCGGCGAATCGATCCTCAAGCTCATGGAAGACATCAACCGGAAGCGTGGCACCACCTTTGTGTTCTCCACGCACGACCAGATGGTGATGGACTACGCTTACCGGCTGTGCCGCCTGCACGACGGGCTCATCGAGAGCGACGAGGTGAGAAGGAGCGCGTGATGACGGTCTTCAAGAGTTCACGCACCGGACACCATCGCACGTACGCAGGACTGCGCATGTTGGCGGTGCTCGCGGCGAAGAACCTTACACGCTATCGACGCCGAACGCTGATCACCGTGAGTGCCATTGCGTTCGGCGTAGCGATCTTCATCGGCATGGCGTCGATGCTCGATGGGCTGATCGCCGAGGGCGACCGCAACCTCGTGCGCTACGAAACCGCGAGCGCCGCGATCACCGGCACCGGTTACTGGGATGAGCGTGAGCAGTACCCGTTGGACATTACGGTTGCAGACGTCGACGCGGTGGTGAGCGCACTGGAGGACGGGGACATCGCCGCCGCACCGCGGGTGGGATTCCGCGGCGAGCTGATCGTGCACTACGATCCCTATCCCGAAGACGGCTCGGTGCACTTGAATATGTACGGGATAGACCCCGAACGCGATGCGCGCGTGTTTCACCTCGCGGATGCGCTCATCGAAGGGCAATTTCTCGATCCCGGTGAACACGGCATCCTGATCAGCGCCTGGCTTGCCGAGCGTCTGGGCGCCGAGGTGGGTTACCCAGTAACGATCACCACGCGTACCCGCGACGGTTTTCACCAGATCCTGGACATGGACATTGTGGGCATCTACGAGACACCCAACCCCACCGTGGACCGCTCCGCGATCTACATGCCGCTGGACATTGCCGACTTCTACCTTGAGATGCGCGGCGCGGTGACTGCAATTCACCTGGCGCTGCCCGAGCCGGTACCCGGTGCCGCCGACCTGCAGCCGGTGCGCGCCGCACTCGAGCGCGCCGGAGTGAACCTCACCGAATCCCCGGCCGCCGGCGACGGAGGCCCGCAAAGCTCGGCAATTGAGCTGTTGAGCTTTGACGAGATGACCGCAGAGTTCGCCGCGGCGATGGAGCTGCAGGATGCCGCGTTCGCCGTGGTGCTGCTGCTGCTCGGCGTCATCGCGGTCGTGGGAATCTCGAACACCATGCTGATGGCGGTGCTTGAGCGCGAGCGCGAGATCGGAATGATGCGCGCGCTCGGTATGCGCAACGGCGAGATTCGTTCGATGTTCGTGTTTGAATCAGCCGGCATCGGTCTCATCGGCGCCGCGATTGGGCTGCTGCTCGGCGCCGCATTGGTGTGGTACCTGACTGCCCACGGCATTGATTACAGCGCGGTGCTCGCGGACGTTGAGATGGACTTTCGATTTGACGGCGTTCTGTATGGGGTCTGGAGTCCGCGCACAATGATCACCGCGGCGGTGGGTGCCGCGGTGTTGGCCGGCGCGGTAGCGTTGCTGCCCGTTCGCAGGATCCTGCGGCGCGGGATCTCCGATTCGCTGCGGCAGCACTGAATGTGGCAATGAGGCGAGGAAGCATGACGGACGGCACGATCCGCGTAATGAGAAACCCACGATGGTCAGGAGAAGTTCTATGAAACTGTCGGGCATTGCACTGCGAAACGTCTTCCGCAACGGCCGGCGCAGCCTGCTTTCGGTAACCGCGGTTGCGGTAGCGGCCTTGAGTATCACGCTGCTGTTTGCGCTGCTGGAAGGAATTCGCGCTGATATCCGCCACAACGCCTGGAACTATGAATCAGGTGAAGTGCGCATACGCAATGCGGAGTTTGACCGCTACGAATACCTGAACCCGGTGCAGTACGTGGTACCGGATCACCGCGCGCTCGCTGAGCGCCTGGAACAGCTGCCGCAGGTCGCGGCGCTGAGCCCGCGGATCAATATCCCCGCGGTGTCATTCCGTGGCGAGCGCCAAATAAGCGCGCGCGGGATTGGGCTGGACTTCCGGATGGAGCAGGAATACCAGGAGGACCTCGATCTCATTGTCGCGGAGGGCCGCTTGCCGGCGACGGGAACCAGCGAAGCGATCCTCGGCAATCGGCTCGCGCGCGAGCTCGGTGCCGGCGTTGGCGACACGGTGACGTTTCTCACGCAGACTCGTGCCCGAACCTCAAACGCCTTCACGGTGGACGTTGTAGGTCTCGCCGCGTTCCCGGTGGCGGCGCTTGATCGCACTGCGTTCCTGCTCCCGATTGAGGCTGCAGGGCACTATATGCGCATGCGCGACGCTGCGAGTGAGGTTCTCTTGAAGAGCACCGACGGACGTACCGAGGTCTTGAAAGCCGCCGTGAGTGCGCTTCTTTCCGAAGAGGGCCCGGAGGGGATGAACGTAGCTTCCTGGACAGAGGTCAGCGGCGGCTACAGTTATCTGCAGATGGCCGATGTGGTCTACCGCATCATCGCGCTGTTTTTCTTCCTCTTGGGCAGCACCGTGATCGTGAACACTACAATGATGACGATCCACGAGCGTACGCGCGAGATCGGCACGCTCTCGGCGATGGGCATGCGCGGCGGCCAGCTGGTGCGCTTGTTTTTCACCGAAGCGACCTACCTCGGGATCGCCGGGTCGCTGGCGGGAGTGCTGGCCGGCGCGGCTTTGGCGGTGCCGCTGCAGTACACCGGCATAGATTTCGGCGCGCAGATGGAAATGGTGGATATGGACCTCTCCACGGTGCTGTACCCGGTTCTGAACTGGCGTTCCACTGTGTTAACGTTCTTCTACTCATTGGCAGTGGCGATGCTCGCCTCGTTTGTGCCGGCGCGGCGGGCGGCAAAGCTGCAGCCGGTCGTGGCGCTACGCGTGTAGCGCCGGCACCGTGCGCCCTACGGCCACGCGGGAAAACTGACTTTGGAATCAAGGAGGGTGAGATAATGCAATACTTACGAATAGCTCGACGCAAGGCATGGCGGATTGGGTTGCTGGTAGCGTTGGCGGCACTGGTGGCGCCGAGCGCATTCGCCTTGAGCGCCGATGAAATCATCGAGCGCATGGAGGACAACCAGACCCACCCTACCAGCTACATTGAGGGCGAGATGGTGATCACCGACCGCTTCGGCGACCGCGTAAGCACCTTCTTCGCCCACACCGAGGGTGATGACCGCTTCCTGGTGGAGTTCACCTCGCGCGACGAGGAGGGCCAGCGGGTACTGCGCCGCAACGACGACCTGTACCTGTATTACCCGGATGCGCGTGAGACAATTCGGCTGACAGGCTCGGCGTTGCGCGACTCGCTGCTGGGTTCGGACATCTCCTACGAGGACATGACCGGCGGCCGTGGTCTCGCTGAGGACTACAAGTTTGAGCTGCTGGGCGAAGAAACCGTCGACGACCGGCGGTGTTACAAGATTGAGCTCACCGCACGCGGGACCAACGTGGCGTATCCCAAGCAGATCTACTGGGTGGACAGCGAGGACTTTGTGCTGCGCAAGAGCGAGCAGTACGCGCGCGCCGGGCGCAAACTGAAAGTCACCGAGGTGCTGGAGACGATGGAGCAGGACGGTTACATCTTCCCCGCGCGTATTCGTATCACCGACCAGACCCGCCGCTCCAGCGGCACCGAGATGATTCTGCACCAGGTGGACATCGGCGTAGACCTGCCGCGCGGGGTCTTTTCGCTGGAACAGCTGACATGGTAACCGGCATGAGAAAAACAAAACACCACTCGCGCGTCGTTCGGCTGCCGGTACTCATTACGGCACTCGCACTCGCGGTCGCTGCCGGAGCTGCCGCCGAAACACGGGTCCAGAGCGAGCTCGACAGCTTCGCAAACTTCGTCTGGACGGGCGATGAGCTCGGCCTGCTGGGATTCGCGCGCGGGCAGGTGGATTTCCTGTCTCCCCGCGGCCAACCGGTGCAGGGCCGACTGCAACTGCGTGCCACCCTCGGGGAGCAGCTGGCCGTTCCCGGCGGGCCCGCTATTCGCCCGGCGCTGCTTGAGGTCCCGCGCGCAAACATCCGCTTTCGTTTCCCGGTCACCGAGGAGTACAACATGCGCGTGACCTCCGGGCGCGACCGGCTCACCTGGGGCGTCGGCAGCCTGTTCAACGCCGCCGACCTGCTGTTTGGCGCCGACGGTACCGCCGCGGCGGACTTCACCGAGGTAGACGACGTGCGCGACGAGACCGCCTGGCTCACGTCGTTCTACTTCCCGATCGGCGACCTGAGCTATCTGGAGACCGTGGTGCTGCCGCCGCTTGCCGACATCGCGCTCTTCACCGCCGAGGATGCCGACGACAAAGACAATAACGGCGCCGGCGCCTCGATCGCAGACAGCGGCACCGCCTTCGACCAGGCGGCCCCGCTGTCGCAGACCAGCTCCGGGCTGCGCTTGCACACCCAGCTCGCCGGGATCACCGTAGAGCCGTCGTACCTGTGGGACGGGCGCGCGGAGACCCACAACTTCGCGCTCGCGCTGCAGGGCGGACTTAGGGCCGACGTATACGCCGCGGGGCGCTTGACGCTCGATGAAGACATGCCCTCGGACGCTGCGCGCGTGCTCGAGGAACGCTCCACGCTCAGCACCGGGATCTACTACGGCTTCAACGTGGGCCCCGACCGCACCCTCACCGGGCGCTTTGAGACTCTGGTTCAGCCGGGCGGCGACTGGGAAAACCGGAACGACCGCGAGGCCGAGTACGGGATTCTGCTGTACCCCGAGCTGGTGTACTCGCCCGGGCGCACCGTAGATATAATCGCGCGCAGCGTGGTTTCCCCGATCGACCAATCGGCGCTGATCACCGGGGGAGTGAGCTGGAACGTTTTCGGCGGCTTTCGCGCTCAGGCCTTTGCCGCTGTGCAGGCGGGTGACGATGATGCGATCTTCGGCTGGGACCGCCCCGGGTCGGTCCGCGTCTCCACCGGATTCAACTACCGGTTCTAGCCGAAGCGGGCCGGCAAGCCTGAGACCGCTAATCTCCGGGATGTCGAGCGGCAGCACCTTATGTAACGTACAACGGATTCGCAGGTATCCAGCGTCGACTGAAGTTCGTATCGGACAGTTCTATCAGGAGGCCGGCCCTTCGAACTCCGCAAGTAGTTCCCTGAATTTCTTCTTTCGCGTGATTGTGTCCTGTTTCGAGTGCGTTTGGATAATATCCTTGACCAACGCTACCGACATCACGACCAGCATTATGGCCAACGGCAGTCCAGCCGTAATGACCGCCGTCTGCAGCGTAAACAGAGCCACTTCGCCACCTATGACCAGAAGCGTTGCAGCCAGCAAACCTTCCAGGACCGCCCAAAAAGCCCGCTGATGCCTGGGCGAGTGCATCACGCCACCCGAGGTGAGCTTGTCAACAACGAGCGAACCCGAATCCGAGGACGTAATAAAAAACGACATTACCAGTGCTGTAATGACGATAAACAGCAGCACGCGGACTAAGCCGGGCAACAGGGGTATATGCAGCAGATCCACCATCTCGAATAGCGCAATCGAGTAGTTGGCCTGTACCGTCTCGAACAAGGCTCCTCCGAAAACGCCGTCTAGTTGAATGGCAGTCCCGCCGAACACCGACAGCCAGAAAAAGGATACAAGCGTAGGGAGAAGCAAGACTGCGAGCATGAACTCGCGTATCGTTCGTCCTTTTGAAATCCGGGCAATGAACATCCCTACAAAAGGAGACCATGATATCCACCAGGCCAAATAGAAGATTGTCCACTCACCCTGCCAGTCCGAGTCTCCATTCAGACTCAAGAAAGCCGCGTACTCTGCGAGTCTACCGAAGTAGAAGCCGGTAGAGCTTATGAAAAGCCTCAAGATATACACGGTCGGGCCCAACAGGAACACCAGCAGCATGAAGACAAAAGCGAGCTTGATATTGATCTCCGATAAGAACCTGACCCCCTTGTTTATGCCGGCCATCACGGACACTAATGCCAGCAACGTAACACCGGCGATAATCCCGACCTGTATACCTACATTCGTTCCCGTGCCAAACATGTAATCGAGTCCGCTGTTTATCTGCATCGTACCCAGGCCCAAAGAGGTAGCCAGCCCGAACATAGTGGCCAGTACCGCAAAAATATCTGCGAAATCACCGAGTACGCCGTGTATTCTTTCTCCGAAGAATGGGTAGAAGAGGGACCGAAAAGACAGTGGCAGTTTCTTGTTAAACGCAAAGTAGGCCAATCCCAATGCAACCATGGCGTATATTCCCCACGGATGCAGACCCCAGTGTAGAAAAGTCGATGCCATAGCAGCAACCGCGGAGTCAGAACCGGCAAAAATGGGAGGCTCCACAACATAGTGTGTCAGCGGCTCCCCCACTGCCCAGAACATCAAGCCTATGCCCATGCCGGCGGATATGAGCATGGAATACCACGCAAAATTGGAGAACTCCGGCTCGCTATCGAGACCGCCGATCTTAACAAGCCCGAGCTTGGAAAGCGCGAGGCCAATACCCACGACAATGAAAGCGTTGCTGCTGAAGATGAATACCCAGTCGAAGTTGCTTATCACAAAGTCATTGATACTCTCAAAGAGCTCGCTGACCTGCTCCAGCCGGAAAAGCGCGTACAAGGAAAACAGCAAAATGAACAACCCGCTGGTTATTGATACAACGGGGTTCATGTTCAAACCAAAACCGGTGAAATTTCGGTCTTTCTGTTGCATTGCGTGTAGTGTAGCCGTCAGAAAGGGATGCAGTCAATCTGGGTGGTATATGGGTAACGGTCAAACCGGAGACCGCACTCATTAGGCACAGCTCGAGTACGGCACGTGGTTGGTCAACACCAGTCGGAGCACCATGGAGTGAGCCAAAGCCTCGCCTCCGGCGAGTAACACCGCGCTATGTCAGTCGGTGTGTATCGCCGGGGTTGAGTTCCAGTACGGTAGCTGTTCTGGGCTTGAACTCTGATGCATCCTGGAGCAGTAGATTGAAGGTGCGGTAGTGAATCGGGATTGCGGTTGCGGCTCCAATCAGGTCGCAGGCGCGCGCGGCCAGTTGTGGCCCCATGGTGAAGCGGTCTCCGATCGGCACGGCGGTGATATCCGGATGATAGATTTCGCCGATCAGCTGCATGTCGCTGAACAGGTCGGTGTCACCGGCGTGATAGAACGTGTGTCCTCCCATGCTGATCACCAGGCCGGCCGGCATTCCCATGTAGCGGCCTTCGTAGGACGATGAATGGTAAGCTTGGGTGAACGCCACCCAGCCAAAGTCGGTCTGTATGCGTCCGCCGTGGTTTCCCGGCTCGACCCTGGTAACACCCCGTTCTCCCAGGAAATTGCAGATCTCAAATGCGGCAATCACCGTAGCGTTGGTGCGCCTGGCGATCTCCACCGTATCACCAAAGTGATCGGCGTGGCCGTGGGTGAGCGCAATGTAGTCGCATTCGATCTGCTCGGCGCTCATGGCGGCCACAGGATTGTCGGAGAGAAACGGGTCGATAACAAGCGCGTGAGTTCCATCCGAGAGCCGAAACCCCGAATGGCCCAGGAAAGTAATCTCGAGTCCCATAGTGTACCTCCGTCCCCATTATCCGCTATGGCTCAGCATCTGTACACACCTCCGCCTGTGCGGTACTCTCTGCTGCAGCAACGGAGGCCTTCGGATCATGTGTTCGGTTTTGATTGTGTATGCGTCCCGCTACGGAGCCACAGCCACTGCGGCTGGGCGCCTGGCTAACCTGCTGGAAGAGAACCAGGACACACGCGTCCTGCTCAGCGAAATGGCTCACGTCGAGCCGGCTCAACTCCAGGCTGCCGATTTGATTGTTATCGGCGGGCCGATCTATGCCGGGCGCATCGTTGCCGATGTCCCCAGGTTCTGCGATTCGCAGCGTGAGACGCTGTTGCGGTCCAGGGTGGGACTGTTCATCTCCTGCCTGTACGAGGGCGATCAGGCCAGGACGCAGCTGGGCATGGCCTACCCGCAGTGGCTGCAGCAGCACGCTTGTGCGCAGGCCGACCTCGGTGGAGCGGTCAAGCTGCGCCGGCTCAAGTTTGTTGACCGATTCCTGATGCATAGTGTTGCCAAAGTGCGCGAGGATGTGGACCGGATCCGCATGGACGCGGTCAGCGGCTTTGCCGCAGAGCTGCGTGCCTGCCTGGAGCGTTGACGCGGTCAGTATCTGAACTGAACGCCGCTGGTGAGTCCTGCTCCCAGGATCGAACTGGTGCGGCGGGTTCCGGTAGTAAGCGGAAAGAATCCGTAGCCGGCAGATCCTGCAACAAAAAAATCGGTTGCGCTTGTCAGTGGCAGGCCGACTGCGCCTTCAACCGCTAGTCCGCCGATCAACCGGCTGTCTACGCTCGGAACATTGGCGTCAGAGCCTTTGATCATCAGATTCACAAAATATAGCCCGCCGCCGATGTCAAACTGCGGAGTAGCAGCGCGGCCCCAGACTCTGCTGAGTCCGATAATCCCGTCACCAACCACCCTCGGAGACTTGTAGTCTGACAACGGCCTCCCGCCGCCGTCGTCGGCAACCGCCACCGGCCCAGCCATGCGCAGCGCAACCAGTAAACCCAGCACATCCGATAGCGGCTCGACGTGGGTTAGCGCGATGCCGAGCGAAAAGACTGCTCCGCTGTCAGGAATTGTGGGCGGATCGCTAGTTTGCTCAAATGCGTCGGATATGAAATCTGCATGATGGTAGAGCGCGGCGGGGCCGACACGCGTGCGGCGCTCTGCCTCTGCGGCTGCGGGTAGCGAAAGCAGAGTACACACCGTTATCAGCACAACGACGCAGCGACTCATACCGCCCACATCAGCCGCTCGTAGGCTGAAAGCAGCGCGTTGGCGCCTTCACCTACCGCTATCAGCGACTGCTCGAACCCGGTTGATGTGACGTCACCGGCGGCGAAGATCCCGGCTGCCGACGTGCGGTTGCGCGTATCGATCACGATATGCCCGGATTCGTCGGTCTCGACCAGTTCGGCAACAAGCTCGGAATTGGGCGTCGGGCGCAGCTCCAGGAAGAAGGCGTCAGCGTTGATCTGCTCGGTCTTACCGTCATGTTCTTTCAGCGTGACGGAGTGACAGTAGTTGTCGCCGTGGAACGCCTGGATTGTATGGTTTTCCAGCAGAGTCACGTTTTCCGCGCCGCGAAGTTTTTCGCGGTAGATCTCGTGATAGCGGCCCATCTGTTCCAGTACCAATACAACCGAGCGCGCGTGTAACGCCACCTCCAGTGCAGAGTCCACCGAGCGCTGGCTGTCGCCGTAGAGAAACACATCGCGGTCACTGAGCAGGTGGGAGTAGCTGAGAGCCGAATACCCCAGGCCGCGCCCACCAAACTCACTCTCGCCGGGTACCCCCAGTTTGCGCACTCGTGTACCGGTAGCGATCAGTACCATACGGCTCTGAATCTGCCTGGTATCGCCGCCGATTCTGACGTGCAGCGTGTAGACCTGGTCGTGATAGCTGATTCGATCTGCTGTTCCAATACAGTAGCGCTCATTGAGGTACTCGAGCTCACGGCGAAAATCAGTCAGCAGCTGATCCGCGCGCAGCACGCGATGCTCGGTGGTACCGGGAATACTGACTCGGTAGAGCGCTTTGCCGCCCAGCGCGGTGGCAACAGTCAGAAAACCGAGGTTCTTGCGGATAGCGTATGCCGAGGCGGCGAGCCCTGCCGGGCCGGCCCCTACAATAACCAGATCGTACATTACAGTTCTTCCTCAGGCGCGGCGATGAGTCCATTCTGCATCATCATGCCGGTAAGCCGGTGCGACCGCTCAATTATCTCGGTGGCTGAACGCAGCAGCGTGTCTCGGTCAACCGTCAGTTGAGCTACTCCCTGTTCCTGTGCCTTGAGGCCCACCTCGGTGGCAACGAACGGAAACACAGCGCGCTCCTCCATGGTCGGAATAATACGTGTTGGACTGAGCTCCTTCTCGACGGCCGCGGCAAGCGCCTCAGCGGCGGTGAAACACATCTCGTCGGTGATTGTACGCGCGCGGACGTCCAGCGCTCCGCGGAAGATCGCCGGGAAACAGACGCTGTTGTTGACCTGGTTGGGAAAATCGCTGCGCCCCGTGGCAACAACCGCGGCGCCGGCTTCGGTAGCGTCCCACGGCCAGATTTCCGGTGTTGGATTGGCACAGGCAAACACAATCGGGTCCCTGCGCATCGATCTTACCCAGTCACCCTCGATGGTGCCGGGCTCAGGCTTGGAGAGCGAGATAACCACGTCCACGCCTTTCATGGCTTCGGCAATGCCGCCGCGGCGCCCGGAGCTGTTGGTAGTCTCGCACAGCTGCCATTTCTCGGCAAACTCATTGCGCCGCGCTTTGATATCGTCCCGGTGGCTACCGAGAATACCGCGGCTGTCGACCATGTAGCACGCGCCGGGGTCTGCCCCGCGTCCGAAGATCAGCCGTGCGCAGGCAACGTTAGCCGCGCCGGTCCCGATGAATGCAATCGAGCTGTTCTCGATGGTACGGCCGGTGAGCTTGAGTGCGTTGAGCAGCGCCGCCAGCGTGACGGTGGCCGTACCCTGTTGGTCATCGTGCCAGACCGGGATTTCGGCTTCACGGCGCAGCGTATCCAGAATGCGGAAGCACTTGGGCTGCTCGATATCTTCCAGATTGATGCCGCCAAACGCCGGCTGGAGCAGCAGCACGGTACGGATGATTTCATCGGGATCCTTGGTGTCCAGCGTGATCGGCACCGCGTCAACGCCGCCGAGGTATTTGTAGAGCAGCGCCTTGCCTTCCATTACCGGCAGTCCCGCCTTGGGGCCGATGTCGCCCAGGCCCAGCACGCGGCTGCCGTCCGAGATCACGGCAACGGTATTCCACTTGCTGGTGTAGTCGTAGACAAGCTGGGGATTCTCGAAGATGTCGCTGCAGGGCGCGGCCACGCCGGGGGAGTACCAGACCGAGAAATCATCCAGCTTGCGCACCGCGCACTTGGGAACCGTTTCCATCTTGCCACGGTAGAACTTGTGTAGCGCACTGGATATCTGTTGTGGACGTTGGGCTTGCTTGAGTCTTTGGTTGTCGGTCATGCGTAAAGACTATACACCAAGCAAGCGCAAAGCAAAAGTGTCCCGCGTGGTGCTACGTTGCGGCTCAGAGCCCGGCGCTTCGCAGCGAGGCCGCGCTGTCATCGGCATAGCGGCGGTAGCGCTCGGCCGAACCGCTGAAGTCGTCCATCTCGGCCTGCGTCAATGCGCGCAACTGCCTGGCCGGGACGCCGCCGTAGAGCGCTCCGCTCGGCACGCGGGTGCCCGGGGTCACCAGCGCGCCGGCGGCTACCATTGCGCGCTCTTCTACCACCGCACCGTCCAGCACAACTGCCCCGATGCCTATCAGCGTGTAATCGTGAACCGTACAGCCGTGCAGCACTGCGCGGTGGCCAACGGTGACGCAATCGCCAACTACCGTAGGGTGAGTGTCGCGGGTCACGTGGATGATAGTGCCGTCCTGGATATTGCTCATGGTCCCAATGCGGATGTAGTGTATATCACCGCGCAGTACCACGCCGTACCAGACGCTGCTGTGGGGTCCCAGGGAGACATCGCCGATGATCTGTGCATCCGGCGCAACAAAGACGCTTGGGTCAAGCGACGGCTGCAGGCTCCTATACGGCCATACAGCGCCAAACTGCATCTTGTGCATCGATGAACCTCCGCTTAGCTCAGTTTCTGCAGGAAGCCGCGCGAACCGATGTAGTTGCTTTCATCCACCAGAACGCCGTCCCGATAATAGCGCACATAGGGAATCAAGCTGTTGCCCAGAACGCGTTCCTTGAACGCCGTGAACTCGCGCGCAAACTCCACCCCGTCGTAGACAAACTCGAACACGATGATATCGTGATCAGCCGGCTTACCGTCTTTCTGCAGACCGCGCATCCATTTCTGCATTGCCGGCCACTGAGGGCACCAGCTCTGGGTCAGGATCAGCGCCACTTTCGCACCGGCGTTGATAACATCGCTGCCGAAATCGCCGTTCTCAATTGCGCTGCGAGCCTGTGTCGCGGATAGTTGTCTTCGTTGCAGCATCGGCGGTAGACCTCCTCATAGCGATTCTTCAGACATTGAAGGCAGGGTGAGAAGCGGCAGGAACAGCAGGCTCAGCAGCGCAATTGTCCCTACTACCGCAAAGCCGATGAAGAACCGGCCCTGGTCACCGAGTACGCCCATAACGGCCGGGAACACCCCGCCACCCAGAATATAGCATCCGGGAACCATCAGTGACACCGCCACATTGCGAGTCTCCGGTGGCCCGATGGCCGCGATAGCCGAGAACGCGGCCGGGAATAAGGCCGCCAGGACCGTAGGCTGCAGGATCACAACCGCCGGCAGGTACCTGGTTGGGGCCAGTCCCAGCGCCAGAGTCAGCATTCCGGTAACAAACGCGACACCGCCGATCAGCCGACGTTCACCCAACCGGTCGCGCAGCCAGCCGGCAAGGAAGATCACCGGGAGCACGGTCAGCCGCGACACGCTGACCAGCATATTGGCGTACTCGTGCGGCATGCCGCGTTCGGATACCAGGTAAGTGGGCACAACCGCAAAGATGCCCAGTACTCCGGCAACGCCAATGGCAAAATAGAGCGTTACAACCCAGAACACCCGCTGCGAGAGAATTGCACGGATGTTTCCCAGGTGGGGCGGCTGCCCTGCAAAGCGGCCCTGTCTGGAGAAGAGCGCAAACGCTCCGGCGGTCAGCAGGCACAACGCTCCGATAGTTGTCAGTAGCGCTCGCCAACCCGCACCGCCGATGAACAGCGTTGCCGCCGCCGGCGCCACAATCAACGCCAGGTTGGGACCCAGATCGTGGATCGCAATCGCCTTGCCCCAGTGACGCCGGCTGACACTCTGGGTAAGCGTTGCTATTCCCGACGGCGAGTACAGTCCGGCGCCCATCCCCAGCAGCACCAGCCCTAAGCGAATCTGAAGCAGTGTGTGCGAGACCGATATCAGCAGCAGTGCGGCACCTGCTACCGCAATTGAGACTATGATCACGCGGTGGTGCTGTATGCGCGCCGCAAGGAACCCCGACAGCAGGATGGCCACCGTGTAACCAAAGGTGATCAACAGAAAGAACGTTCCGGTCTGCGCGTGCGAAAGCAGGAGCTCTTGCTCAATCATTGGCAGGATTGGCGAGAAGACGACCCGTGCGGCAAAGTTGAAGAACAGCACCATCGCTAACAGCAGTGCAGGGCGGAGAATGAACGGCTTGTCGGTTGGACTGGAATTCGGCATGCTGAATTGAATCTCAGCGCGGCCGCGGTCCGAGGTCAAAGATCTCGTGCACATAGCAATAGCTGTTGCCGGCCAGCCTGCCGATCGGCTTGAGAGCCCGGATATCGATATGGTAATCGTTGTCGATCAGGTGATCGTCAACATGGATATGCTGGACGGTCCCCAACACGAGGGTGGCGCTTGCGGGGCCCTGGCCGACCGGGATCATCTGCAGCAAGCGGCATTCGAACTGAATTGGTGACTCAAAAATACGCGGCGGAGTAACGCGCACGCTTGGAGCAGTCGTAAGTCCCAAGCGTTCGATTTCACTGATCTGGATATCAAAGTCTCCTGATGTGGCGTGCATTGTTTCCTGCTGCGGTTCAGCGGCCACATTTATCACAAACTCGCCTGTCGCCTCGATGTTGCGCAGGCTGTCTTTCTTGTGATCCGGGCGCTCGGGATTGTAGCTGAACGACAGCGACAACGTAGGCGGGCTGGCGCAGACCCCGTTGAAGAAACTGAACGGCGCCAGGTTGGTCCGGCCTTCGGTGCTGATGGTAGAAACCCAGGCGATCGGGCGCGGCACCACGCTGCCGATTATCAGCTTGTGCATCTGCCGCGGCTCCAGTGCGGCGGGGCTGATCTCCATCTATCGCTCCAGCACCAGGTTGTGCTCGCCAACGCCGAGAGCGGACAATGCAGTGCAGACTTCTTTGACCATGTCATCGGGACCACAGACGTAGTAGAGCCGGTCTGATTCGACAAAGGGACGAAGATAGTCGAGGTCGATAAACGTGCAGTCGCAGTGGCTGGTGGGGTCGTGAGTTACTACAAAGCGCACCCTGTCGTCAAACAGCGCCTGAAGTTCGGCGGTCAGGAAGCGATCCTGCTCGGTCTTGTTGGAGAACAGCAGCCTGTTGGCACCAAAATCCCGGCGTCCGCTGTGGCTGCGGAAGATGGAAAGAAACGGCGTTATGCCGGTTCCGCCGGCAATAAAACAGCCGGGGCCGCGGTAGCTGATGGTACCCGCGGGAGGCTCCAGCACCAGCTCTGTGCCGGCCGTTACACCCTCCAGCTCGGCGGTTACCCCGGCGTGCGAGCGGTGGCTGCGGAAGATGAACTCCAGCTGCGCATCTTCGGGCCTTGAGGTAAACGAGAACGGGCGCGTCTCCTCGGCAAATCCGGGGCGGTCAATCGCCAGCTCGGTGTACTGCCCCGGCGTAAACACGTAGCCCTGCGGTTTATCGGTGCGCAGGCGGTAGACGCTGTCGGTGAGTGCGGTTATGCTCTGCACCGCAACACGGTATTGCATGGCTTGATCCTTGGCTGAACCGTCTGCTGTGAGTATACGGACAGGCGGCAATTGCGGCAATGGGCCGCAGCTTGACGCGGTGGATCAGCCTGAGCTATTACTTGGAGCATCATGGAACGCATTCTGGCGCTGACTGTTGTCGTGTTGCTCTGCGTGATTGCCGGACTGCCCGCCGATCAGGCCGCGGACCTCAATGCGCGCGCGGACAGCGCCGATCCTGTGCGCGGCGTGGTGCCGCTGCCGGTCATCGGGTATTCTCCCGAGGACGGCCTGATTCTGGGCGGTGCGGCGCTGTTTTTCAGCGTGCCGTATCCCGGCGCTCCAACCGACACCGTTTCCACCAATCTGATCTACGGAACCGCCGGCACGTTTTCCGCCAACCTCATCACCGACCATCGCGTTGGTGCGGGGCTGACGTTGCAGACCGAAGCACGCGCCGGCCGGTCGGTTGGCGAGTTTTTCGGGATCGGAATGGATGCCGATGCAGAGGAGCAGTTCACCCAGCTCAGACTGGCATCCGCGGCATCGCTACTTTTCCCGCTATCAGAACGCATGCGTATCGGGCCATCGTATCAGCTGAGCTATCTCAACGTGCTGGAGACCGATGCCGGCGGAGCACTGGAAACCGGTGAGCTACGCGGCAGCGACTACACTGTGGCCACCGGCCCCGGTGCACGGGCGGTGTATGACAGCCGTGACAGCAACGTCTATCCCGGCCGCGGCCTCTACGCCGATGTGGACGTGCGCGGTTACCCGTTCTGGCTTGGCTCCAGCGATACTTTCTGGCGCAGCAGACTCGACACTCGCTACTTTGTCTCGCTTGCACCGTCGCTGATTCTGGGCGGACAAACCGTGCTGCTGCAGTCGGGTGGTGACGTGCCGTTTCAGTACCTGCCGACTATCGGCGGAGGTAACACCCTGCGCGGAGTTCTCGAAGGACGCTATCGTGACAGTGTATCATTCTCAACGCAGGCGGAGCTGCGTTTCCCGCTTGTGTGGCGCTTCGGTGCGGTGGCGTTTGGCGGTGCCGGACGGGTGGCATCGTCGCTCGACGCACTCGGTCTTGACGACATTGCAACCGCTGCGGGACTCGGTCTGCGTTTTGCGGTCAATCCCGAGCAGCGGTTGAATATCAGGGTTGACCTTGCGCATAACGGTGAGGACCTCTCGGTCTACGTCAACTTTCAGGAGGCGTTCTAGTTTTCGCGTTTTTCCGCGGCGGCAACGCGTGCTTCGGCTGTCTCGATCAGCTGTGTAACAAAAGCGCTGAAATCCTCCAGCTCACCTTTGGGTACACGAAAACCGATGGCGCCTTCGTGGCCGCCGCCGTTCTTCAGGTTGAGTTCCGAGAGCATACTGCGCAGATCAAGTTCCTTGAAGCTCTCACTGCGGCGCATGCGGAATTGGACCAGGTCGGAAGAGTTGGTGTGGTCGTAATACGCTACCAGGCTCAGCTTGCCGCTCTCTTCTGCCAGCTCGTCGGCAATTGCGCGTGCAACTGAGACAACCGTGTCGATATCGAAACGTGAATAGACGCCCTGGCTCTCGCGCGCGTCGAGGGCGATATAGGCTACCGAATCGCTTCGCGTGCGGCGCTCGAACAACTCGGTATAGAGTTCTTTCTGCGATGCCGAAAGGCTGCGGAGTTCGGAGTACACCTGCTCCATGTTGTAGAAGTTGGATTGCTTGGTAGTCTTCTGCGACAGAAGCCGATTGAACATCCCGCTGAAGATGTTGTAGAAGCGCCGTTCCTTCTTGCTCTTGATGAACTTGCCCATCTGGGTGTCCCCGACAATACCGGTCAGTACCGCCAGCACCATGTTGCGCGAGAAGACCTCGTCTATATCGTACTCGCGGATGACGTCGCGGCGCAGGCTCAGTTTGCAGCCAAGGTAGCCGATTAACTCGGCCGCTGATGAAGCCGCCGCTACCAGGCAGAAGCCTTCATCGCCGCTGTAGCGGCTGTCGGTATCGAGGTGATGATCGATCTCGATCTTGAGTATCCGCGGATCTGCCATCAGTTGATCGATAGTTGGATTAGATTCGATCATGGACGGCTTGGCCGAGTCGCAGATGATAAGGGTGTCTACCGCTTCATCGACGCCGTCGCAACGCGTGTTGACGTCGATCGAGTTGTAGCGGCAGATCTCGAGCAGGTAGCGAAAGTGTACCGGAATCTCGGGGGCGGTACACAACAGAACCGGCTTGGCAAGCTTGCTCAGCAGCAGCCCGATGGAAACCATCGACGAGATGCAGTCTTCATCGGGGTTCTGATGCCCGATAACCAGGAAGCGCTTGCGGCTGACCAGCGCATCGATGATGTTGTTGACCACGCGGTTCTTCTCGGCAATGGTCGGGATATCGTGCTTGGCTATCATTGAACCGGCAGCTGCGTGGGCTGCAGGGTTGGCCCCTTCGGCCACCAGTGCCTGGTTGCGCCCCTTTTCCTTGGCGCGGTAGAGCGCCTGATCGGCACGCTCTTTGACCTGTTCCACCGTTGTTCCGTGATGCGGATAGGAAGCGATCCCCTGACTGGTGGTAACACGGCTCATACTCCCGCCGCGTCCCTCCAGAATCGACAAGGCGGCAACGTCGCGGCAGACTGCGCTGCAGATCTCCAGCGCCAGCGCCGGACCGGTATCCGGCATCAGAATGGTGAACTCGTCTCCTCCGTAGCGCGCTACGATATCGCTGTCGCGGAAGTGGCGGCGGAACACCGACACGGCCTCCTTGATCACCTCATCGCCAACCGGGTGGCCGTACTGGTCGTTAATGCTGTTAAAGTGATCAAGGTCGAGCATCACCACCGACAGAAAGCGGTTAGCGGTGCGTGCCTTCTGGAACTGCTCTTCAATGGCCTCATCGAGGAAACGGCGATTGAACAGCCCGGTTGCCTCGTCGGTTACCGCGCGTTTGCGCGCGGCCTCACCCCACTGAACCATATCGCTGAGAAACACGTTGGTGTTGGCCAGCCGCTGTGCGGTGGCGGTCAGCATCCGGAACATCACCTGCATGGCCAGTGACGGGTGGTTATCCAGCAACGTGTGAAAATCGTGTTCGGTCAGAGCGTAGAGCACCGCATCGCTGCGCGCGTAGCAGCTGGCAGAGCGTGGAGCGTCTTCGAAGACCGACATCTCACCGAAGAAATCTCCGCTGCCGAACGACGTGATATCGATTTCCTGACCATCGGGAAGGCTGACGGTAATCGCGCACTCACCCGAGCGCACAATATAGAGCGTTTCGCCGCGGTCGCCTTCGCGGAAGAGCTGCTGCCCGCCCTTCAACTCAACTCGTGACAGCAGCGCGGCGATGCGTGAGCGCTCCTCGGAGCTCAGATCGGCAAAGATAGCCACATTTTGCAGGAAGGAACCGATATCGTTGGCTCGACTCACGACGGCTCCTCCAGCTGCAGGATCCGGTCTCCCCCTGCCGCGCGCGCCTCAAACAGCAGCGCGTGCGTATCGGTTACCAGGTCGTCGGTCCGGGCTCGGTGTTCGGGGTAGCAGCCGATAGCGAAGCTGGCGGTGACCGAGACCGCTGCGCCGCCGGTGCAGTCGGTAATATCCATTGCGCGCACGGAATCGCCCAGATCTCGGGCCACAGTGGTGGCCGCTCCGGCGTCCTGGCCGGGAAGGAGCGCCGCCAGTTCGTTGCCGCGGTAGCGGATTGCCACACGAGGATCCTTCATGGCGCGGCCAAATATGGTTGCCAGGCGCTTGAGGGTTGCATCACCGGCCTCGTGCCCGTAGCTATCGTTGATCTCCTTGAAATTGTCCGGTTTCATCATCAGCAGCGTGAAGCCGTTCTGTGGATTCTTGCGATACGATGCCAGCTGCTCCTTGAGAAACGCGGCGTTGTACAGACCGGTCAGCTTGTCAAAGAAAACCTGGCGGCGAAGCTCGCGCACCCACGGGGTATTGTCGCTGATGAGTTTGTTGGTGGAACGCAATCTGCCGGCAACGTTTCCCAGCAGTTTGAACAGAATCTGCGCCGACGTCTCGGGGTTCCCGTGCAGCACCTGCTCAAAATCACGATCGTGAGCCGGAAACCGTACCACCCGGCTGTCGGTTGCCGCGATGGCGTACGCGCTGCGTGCAGCGTGCGTCAGCAGATCGAGCTCACCAAAGCCCTCACCGGCGATGAAGCGGGCGAGCTCGCGGCCCGACTCGGCATCGAGTTCTGAACGGATGACTATTTCGCCGCTCTCAATGACATACAGGTGGCTACCACTCGAGCCGGGTTCGAAAACAACCGAGCCGGCACCAAAATCGACAACCTCGCTTGCTTCGCTGACCAGCGTGAGCTCGTTCCGGCTGAGCGAAGCGAAGAGATCTGTGCTGCGTAACAAACGGGCCGTCTTGCCGGTGTTGGTGCCAGTTGTCCGACTCAGAGTTTCCTCCAATCGACAGTGTGTTGCCCTATAGGGTAGCACAGAAGTCACAAAAACTCGACGATTTATGCAATCTATTGCGATCTACTGGTCGTCTTCTGCATCTGTACGGCGCGGCGTCTCAATTTTATACTGTTTGATCTTATTCAGCAGTGTGCGGCGGCTGATGCCGAGCTCTTCGGCTGCGTTCTGGCGATGCCCCTCGTGGCGCAGCAGCGCTGTATGGATCATTTCGCGCTCCATGTCCTTCAGCGTGCCCGGCGGCGATTGTTGAACCGCCGCGGTACCGTTGGCGTTTGGCAGCGTGAAGTCAGCGGCGTGCAGTGTCTCACTGTCGGCCAGGATCACCGCGCGTTCGATCATATTCTCCATCTCGCGCACATTGCCGGGAAATCGGTACGACTGCAGCTTGCGCAGCGCCCCGGGTGCAATCTCGGTTACCTGAGAGCCGGTACGGTCACGCATGACGCGCAGGAAATGACGCGCAAGTACCGGGATATCCTCGGGACGATCACGCAGCGGTGGCAGATGAATGCGGATTACGTTCAATCGGTAGAACAGATCCTCACGAAAACGGCCGTCGGCCACGCGCCCTTCGAGATCAGCATTGGTGGCAGCGATGATGCGAACGTCCACCGGTATCACCCCGGTACCGCCGAGGCGCTGGATTTTGCGGTCCTGGATGACGCGCAGCAGCTTGACCTGCAGCTGCATCGGCATGTCGCCGATTTCGTCGAGAAACAGCGTACCGGAGGAGGCGGTCTCGATCATGCCGCGCTTGCGCGTTTCGGCGCCGGTAAAAGCGCCTCGTTCGTAGCCGAAAAGCTCGCTCTCAACCAGAGTTTCGGGAACCCCGCCGATATTGATCGGCACAAACGGACGGTCAGCGCGCCTCGACAGGGCGTGAATCCGGCGCGCCATTACTTCTTTGCCGGTCCCGCTCTCGCCGGTCAGCAGCACCGTGGCGTCCTTGGGGGCAACCTTGTCAGCCAGGGCGTAGATTTCACGCATCGCCGGGTTCTCGGTGTCGGTGAAGCGCTGCTCATCGTTCAGCAGCGAGGCGCGCGTGCGCAGGATATGGTCTTCGATAGTCCGCTGCACCCGCAGCAGCAGCTCGGTGGGGTCAAACGGCTTGACCAGATAGTCTCCGGCGCCCTCCTTGATGGCGGTCACCGCATCCTCGATGTCCCCGTAGGCCGAAATCATTACCACCGGGATCTGGCGTCCTTCGCCGCGCAGCCAGCGCAGCAGGGTTAGCCCATCCATTCCCGGCATGCGCAGGTCGAGGACCACACCGTCAAAGCTCTGTTCAACCAGCAGTTTCTGCGCCGCCAGGCCGTTCTGAGCCTCGGCGGTCTCAAAACCCTCCATGCGGAAGAAATCGACTATCGATGTGCGGATGTTCTTCTCGTCGTCAACGATCAGCAGTCGCACGCTCGTTCTCCTTTCTCAGTGTAATGCGGAACTCGCTACCGCCGCCGGGGCGGTCGTGCAGCTCGATGCTGCCTCCCATCATGGTCAGAAACTGTCGTGTGATCGCCAGACCGACACCGCTTCCGCCGCTCTTGGTGGTGAAGAACGGATCAAAAATCCGGTCACGATCTTCCTTGGGAACTCCCGCTCCGCGATCCGCGACAGTGACGCTGGCGTGTTGTCGGTCCTCGGTGACTGCAATCTCTACGTACTGATCTCCCTGATCACCGGCCATGCTCTCGCCCGCGTTCTTGATCACGTTTTCAAACACCGAGCGCAGCCGCGCGCGATCGAAAGCCACCGTTACCGGGTGCTGCGGCAGCTCGAGGCTAACCTCGAACTCGAAGCGCTGCGCCAGCGACTGCAGCAGTTCAACAATGTCCACCGCTTCAACGTTGCCGGCACCGCTTTGCAGAAAGTCACGTACCCGGTCAACCAGCAGTGCGATGCGGCCAATCTCCTCATCGAACACCTCAAGCGAACTGTGATAACCTTTGGGAAGCTTGCGCTTGAGCACGGCGTTCTGAATCTGGATTGCACCCAATGGGTTGCGGATTTCATGAGTAAGCGTGCGGGCGGCCGCACCCAATTGCACCAGGCCGCGCTGTTTCTGCTCCTGGATCTGGTACGCCTGTACCCGGCGGTAGAGCGCCCACACCAGGGCCAGCAGCAGAAAGAAGCTCACGGTCAGCCCCGACCAGTAGAACGTCCGCGCGCGGAACTCGCTGCGATACGATGAAATATCGTAGTCCAGCACGATGAAGCGGCGGCTCATGCGCGCCTCGGGCGTTGAGCTCTCCGGAATCTCGGGGCGGCGTGAACGGCCTTCCGTATAGGACATGGTCCCCACTACGCGCAGCAGCCGCAGCGTATTGCCGTCGATGATTGTCTGATACGGGGCCGGATCGTTAACTACCGTGGGCGGTAGTACCGCCGGAACCGAACCGCGCACCATCAGCGGACCTCCGTCCGAAGAGTAGACGCCGAACCCACGCACCGTGTCGGGAAACTGATCATTTGAGATGTCGCCCTGGTGCTGGAATACCTCCATTGCCGCGGCCGCCATGCGCACCGCCTGGTATTCCATGAAGAGGTGATCGTGATCGCGGCTGCGAAAGAGGAATGAGAGCAGTCCCAGCGTTACCAGCACTACCAGAAGTGAAACCAGCGAGATGAACAGGATTTTGTCGCGCTGCAGGCTCTCCATAGTTCTCTTACATGATAGCGCAAATATAAAGGTGGTGCAGGCCCTGCAGAAAGGACCTGCACCTGAGAGAACGGAAGAAGGAGTGTTGTTTCTCCCGGCCTACCGCCGGGCGCCACGCCCTCCCGGGAGGAGAAGGGCGCGACGCCCGCTCCGCCGTTTCGGCCCACAGCGGATGCTGCGTGAAGCGGCACGTACACATAGTATTGCAGGAAGCGTGCCAACCAGGCGCGATAATCCGCGTGAAACAGCGATTATCCGCCACGTTTTGGCCGTTTTAGCCCGGTTTCGGCGTGCCTGGCACCGCTCTGCGGGTTATTCTTCGGTTGCAGTGGGAAAAAATTGCGCAATGCCGAAATCGGGGACATTTTTGCGCGGTTGCTCTCGCCGGCCCCCCCCGGTTCTTGACAGCCGTGTGCAACCACTCGTACTGTGTAAATGGATGCGGAGGCTGCAATGCTGTATCGAAGATCGCTGCCGGCTATCGCTATGCTGACCCTCACGCTGGCGCTGCTAGGGACAGTGCCGCTGCGGGCCGAACAGCAGGAGCCGCTCAGCGCAGCTGAACTCGATCGCTTTATCGGAGACTGGCCCGGCTTTGTGGCGTGGTCCGAGGACGCCGATGATGAGGCAACAAGCGAACGCTGGCTTCGGGATCGCGGCTGGCAGCCCGAGCGCTTTTTCTACGTTGCCGCCCGGGTCAGTGCCGGGCTCGTAGAACTCGAAGCCGGCGGACGCGGCGAGCAAGCCGACGACGGGTTCGAGCAGCAGCGAGCCGCCATTCAGCAGAGCCCGCACCTCAGCGCCGAGCAGAAAGAACAGCTGATCGAGCAGCTTGACCGGCAGCGTGACGGGGCAGCCGAATCGGCGATGGCGCCAACCGGCCAGCAACCGTCGGCTGCTGAACTGGCACTGATCGAGTCCCGGCGCGACAAACTGCAGCAGATTCTCAGAATAGACTACTAGTTTCCAGTTCAGCTCAGGTTGACAGGTGGCGCTAAACGCCATAGACTTATTGACAAAATCAAATAGGTACTGTGGTTGCTATCTCAATCGGGGGTAGGAGGATGCGGGTGACGTGTGCAGGTGGCAGATTGGGCATTGTCACTCGCTGACGGATAGCCGTGAAGCCACGGAACGGGAGTTCCCGATGACCTTACGAACCTTCAAGAAGGGTGTTCACCCTCATGATCATAAAACGCGTACCGCCTCGTTGCCCGTTGAGGACGTACCGATTCCCCAACTACTACGCATTCCGGTGTCGCAGCATCTGGGTAAGCCGGCTGTTCCGGTAAAGCAGCGCGGTGATGAGGTGATGCCCGGCGAACTGCTCTGCGACGCCGACGGCTTTGTCTCTGCCAGGGTTCATTCGCCGGTCCACGGCAAGATCAAGAAGATCGTGCAGCAGCCGCTGCCGGCCGGCCGCATGTCGGACTACATCGAGATCGCAGTCAACGTGGAAGAGACGCAGGCGCATCAGTGGCAGCGGCGTGAGGTAGATCTGAACGCGCTGGACCGTGACACTGTGGTTGAGGGAATACGCGATGCGGGCATCGTGGGCATGGGTGGTGCCACGTTTCCGACTCACGTCAAGTTTTCACCGCCGTCAACAGCCGAGATCGACACGCTGGTGATCAACGGAGTTGAATGCGAACCGTACCTGACCTGTGATCACCGCCTCATGCTCGAGCGGACCGCCGAGCTGCTTGAAGCGGTTCGCATTCTGAACCGCGGCTTCGGATTCAAGCGCATCCTGTTTGGTATCGAGAGCAACAAGCCGGACGCAATCGCGGCGGTCAGCCGGGCTGCCGCCGAGATCCCGGATACGCCGATTGAAATTGTGCCGCTGAAGGTCAAATATCCCCAGGGTGCCGAGAAGATGCTGATCTACGCTGCCTGCGGGCGCACCGTTCCCGCCGGCAAGCTGCCGCTGGAAATCGGTGTGATTGTGGCCAACGTTTTCACTCTGGTGGCCATCGAGGACTGGTTCTTCTGGGGCAAGCCACTGATTGACCGCGTGATTACGGTTTCCGGCGACGGCATCAAGACTGCCAGGAACCTTCGTGCGCCAATTGGTACGCCGTTTGAAGACCTTGTAGAGGCCTGCGGTGGATTTAACGGAGATGTTGCCAAAGTACTGGTCGGGGGGCCTATGATGGGAGTGGCGCTGCCGACGCTCGACTATTCGCTGACCAAGGGCTCATCGGGGTTGCTCTTTCTCACCCAGGCCGAAGTGCCCGCCGAGTCGCCGTGTATTCGCTGTGCGCGCTGCGTCGACGCCTGTCCGATGAACCTGATGCCGTTGAAGCTGGCGGCGTACGCTAAGGCGCAGAAGTTTGTTGAAGCCAGGCAGCACAATCTGAACGACTGCTTTGAGTGCGGATCGTGCGCCTACGTCTGCCCGTCCAGGATCAAGTTGGTGGCCTGGATACGCTACGCCAAGAACTACGTCCGAGTCCATAAACTGTAAAGGAGTTCGATCCGCATGAGTGCTCGAGCTGAAGGATTTATCCTGACCTCCTCGCCTCACGACAGCGCCGCCGATACTACACAGCGCATCATGTTTTCCGTTGTGATCACGCTGCTGCCGGCAATGGTGATGTCGGTATTCTATTTCGGACTGCGGGTGTTGGGGCTCTACGTACTGGCCATTGCCTCCTGCCTGGTTACCGAGTCGCTGACGCGGCGTGCGCGCGGGCGCAGTCCGTGGTCGATTGCCGACGGCAGCGCGGTTGTCACCGCGGTGCTGCTGGTCATGGTCCTGCCGCCGGAGATCTCGCCGGTTGCGCTGGTTGTCGGCTGCGTCGTGGCGATCTTCCTCGGTAAGGAGGTTTTCGGCGGCATCGGCTCCAACGTATTCAATCCGGCGCTGGTAGGGCGGGCGTTTCTCTCGGCGGCGTATCCGGTGCAGATTACCACCTGGACCACGCCCAACCGCGTGTTTGCTTTTCTGCCGCAGGGAATCGACGCGCAGACACAGGCAACGCCGCTGGCGGCGGCCCGATTCGAGGGGATCTACGAGGCGCTGCCCAATCTGCTGTTTGGCCAGATTGGCGGCAGTATCGGCGAGACCGGCTCGATTTTCATTGTAGCCGGCGGTATCGCGATGCTGGCGCTGCGGCTGATACGCTGGGAGATGGTTGTATCGCTGCTGGGCACTGTCTTTGTGCTGACCGGAATCCCCCATCTGGTTGACCCGGGCAGCTTTGCCGACCCGGTGTTCCACCTGTTCGCCGGGGGGCTGATGCTGGGCGCTGTCTACATGGCCACCGACATGGTGACCACTCCCTACACCCGCGTGGGCAATGTGATCTTCGGTGTTGGAGCCGGCACGCTGGTAGTGGTAATCCGGCTTTTCGGCGGCTATCCGGAAGGCGTGATGTTTGCCATTCTGCTGATGAACGCGGTTACGCCGATTATCAACCGCTACACCGACAATCGCGTTTTTGGGGCTCAGACGGCTAAAGCCGGGGAAGGCGCTCAATGAGACGAATGATTATCGTATTGACACTGGTTACCGTTCTCTCGGGACTGGTACTGGCTGCAACGTTTGCCTCGCTTTCACCGCGTATTGAGCTTAACCGAGAGCGTGCGCTGCAGGCCTCGCTGGCTGCGCTCTTCAGCGACGTGGATGAACCACAGTTCGAACAGCTCGAGATCGAGGAGATGGACATTTACCGCGGTGAGGACGCAGAGGGCCGGCTGATTGGTTACGCAGTAGCGGTTACCGCTTCGGGCTACAACGGTCCGATCAGCATGCTGTTGGGGCTCACTCCTGACCTGCAGCAGATCGAGGGGCTGCAGGTGGTGGAGAATCTGGAAACACCCGGACTGGGCGGCCGGATTACCGAAGAGCAGTTTCGCGAGCAGTTCATCGGGCTGGATCCCATGCAATCCATCACAACCATCCGCCACGTGGAGCCCGACCCTGCGGCCAACGAGGTTCAGGCGATCTCGGGAGCTACGATTTCCACCGACGCGGTGGTCGATGCAATCAACAGGCGTGCAGAGAAGGCGATCGACGCTATCCGCGACGCCGAGGATCGCTAAGGAGCAGCTATGGCCACAAGATCGATAACCTACGAATTTGCCAAAGGCCTCATAAAGAATAACCCGGTATTTGTGCAGGTGCTCGGGATGTGCCCGGTCCTGGCGGTGACCACGTCCGTGGTTAACGGCCTGGGTATGGGAATGGCAACCTCGTTTGTGCTGGTATCCGCGGCGCTGATCGGCAGTCTGATCAAGCCGCTGGTACCCTCGGAAGTGCGCATCCCGGTCTACGCGGTGGTGATCGCAACCTTTGTTACTATTGCAGACCTGGTGCTACGTGCGTTTTTTCCGCCGCTGTCGGCATCACTGGGGCCTTATGTGCCGCTGATTGTGGTCAACTGTGTGATCATGGGGCGCATCGAGGCGTTTGCCACGCGCAACGGACCTGGGCCGGCGGTCAGCGATGCGCTCGGCATGGGAGCCGGTTTCACCGCGGCGCTGATGGTGCTCGGTGCCGTGCGCGAGGTGCTCGGCAGCGGAGCGTTTTTCGGTATCGAGCTGTTCGGTGAAGGGTTCACGCCGCTGCTGGTGATGATCCTGCCGGCCGGGGCGTTCCTTACGCTGGGCGTGCTTATGGCGATCTTTAACGCCCTCAAAGAGGGCAGCCACACCGTGCTGATCAAGGCCGAGAGCAAGGCGGAGGCGTAGGATGAGTCTAGTAGTTCTGATTATCTCCGCGGCAATTGTCAACAACTTTGTGCTGACCTACTTCGTCGGTATCTGCCCGTTTATCGGCGTCTCGAAGAAGATCGATGCGGCGCTCTCGATGGGCATCGCGGTCACCTTTGTGATGACCATCACCGCAATCGTAACCTGGATCATTAACCGCTTCATTTTGATTCAGCTGGGACTGCCGTTTCTGGAGTACGTCTCGTACATCGTTGTCATTGCGTCACTGGTGCAATTTGTCGAGATGTTCATAAGAAAGACCTCGCCGGCGCTCTACAAGACACTCGGCATTTTTCTGCCGCTGATCACGACTAACTGCGCGATCCTGTTTGTAGCGCTGCTGCACACCATGCGCGGCTACGGCTTCATAGAGTCGGTGGTATTCGGGATTGGCGCCGGAGTCGGGTTTACGCTGGCGATTGTAATCATGGCCGGGATTCGCGAGCAGCTGGAAACCGCCGACATCCCAAAGCCGTTCCAGGGTGCAGCTATTACCCTTATCGTGGCCGGAATTCTGGCGCTGGCGTTCATGGGATTCTCGGGCCTGGTAGCGGCGTAACGGAGGACATATATGGTACTTATTGCAGCGGCGATGATGGGCTTGATCGGACTCGTCTTCGCGCTTTTTCTGGTTACGGCCAACACGCGTTTTGCCGTCGAGACCGATCCACGCATCGCCGAGCTGGAAGATACGTTGCCGGGGGTCAACTGCGGCGGCTGCGGCTACGCATCGTGTGCGGCTTACGCCGAGGCGGTGGCGCAGAACGGCGAGAAGATAGACCTGTGCGTGGTTGGCGGCGAGGAGACCACTCGTGACGTAGCGCACGTGATGGGGGTCAAGGTCTCTGACGAACAGAAAGACAAGCTGGTGGCGGTAGTATTCTGCCAGGGAGACTCCGAAGCCTCGGCGTTCCCCGGCGAGTACAGAGGAATCCCCGAGTGCGCGGCGGCGATCTACTCGCAGGATGTCGCCAAGCGCTGCAAGTACGGCTGCGTAGGGCTGGGAAGCTGCGTTGCCGCGTGCCCGTTCGATGCAATCCACATGAGTCCCACCGGCATTCCCTACGTGGATGCTGAGAAGTGCACCGCCTGTGGTAACTGCGTGATTGCCTGTCCGCGTGATCTGATCGAACTTCATCCGCTGAAGTACGATGCATTTGTCTACTGCAAGTCGTTGGATCCGGGGCCGATCGCGCGCAAAGTGTGCAACAAGGCGTGCATTGCCTGCAATATCTGCGTCAAGGCTGCGGCGGCTGACGACAACCCGGAAGCGGTCAGCGTTACGGACAACCTGGCTCGCGTTAACACCAGTAACTACAGCGCAAAGCCCGAGTACGGAGCCAAGTGCCCGACCGAATGCTACAATTCCAACCGCAACCTGGTCAAGAAGGACGAGGCGATGGCCAGAATCAAGGCCTCGCGGGCTTCGCGGGCCGAGGCGGTAGAAACGTGATCGAAGAGTACGGCGTTGTAGAGCGTGTCAGCGACGACGGCACCGTTGTGCGGATCACCGCACCAGCGGCCTGTGACCGCTGTACTATACGCGAGTCGTGCCACGCGGCCGGCAAGAGTGTGACTGTTCCCGAGATCTACGAGCTGCAGCCGGCGCAGCCGGTTCGGCTGTGTATCAGCAACGCCTCAATCCTGGGTGTGACGCTCATAACCTACGGTATCCCGTTTGTGGCACTGATCGGCGGTCTTTTTGGAGCCTACTTTGCGCTCTTCGCCGGTTATGGGGAGGATGCGCGTATACTGCTGTCTGTCGCAGTCGGCGTTGCCGCGCTGCTGCTTTCCGGCTTTGCGGTGGCCCGGATCGACCGCAGCATGGTGCGCAGGTTTCGCTACGCGCTGGAGCCGGTGGCAGAGATCCCGCAGTTCTGAGCGCCGCATGATCGACCTGGCAACCCTCGATGCTCTCTACGCTCTCAAGGACCACAAACGCGTCGGCTGGCAGATCCGCGGTATTGGCGACCCGGAATCGGTTGCCGACCACAGCTGGGGCACTGCGCTGCTCTGCCTGCTGTACGCGGAGGCTGCCGGTGTTGACGCTGACCGCGCTGTTGCCATGGCGCTGGTGCACGATGCCGCCGAGGCGCTGACCGGTGATGTAGCCGCGCGCGTTGACGAGTCCGACCGCACAATCTCGCTGCAGCAGAAGCAGGAAAACGAACGCGCGGCAATCGACCGGCTGTTCCCGGCCAGCGGATCGGCCGCGCCAATCCGCGAGCTGTGGCAGCAGTACGAGGCTTCGGCTGCTGCAGAAGCGCAGTTTGTGCGCGATATGAATCTGGTGGACATGTGCCTGCAGGCGCTGCGCTACCAGCGTGACCGGCGCTACGACATGGATGCGCGCTACTCCAGTACGGGCGGCTTTGAACGGCTGGATGAGTTCTTTGCCACCGCGGAGTCACGGCTGTGTACGCCAACCGGTCAGCAGCTCTACCGCCGGATATACCGCGAGTACGTGAAGTACTGCTGAGACATCGTCGTCGGGCGCCGGCTGGCGCTCAGAACCAGAACCCCAGCAGGCGCCAGTGATACAGCGCAACAAACAGTATTGGCACTGAGGCCAGCAGCAGGCGATCCATGACGCCTGCTGGTAGCGATATTGCGAGTCCGGTGGGAACGCTGCGCGCTCCCAGTGCCAGTGTCCAGAGTACCGCCGTAAACCCAACCAGCGGCAAACTGAACACCGTGTAGGCAAAGGCGCCCATGCCCAGCACCCACGGCGCAAGCCCCGCTGCGCTGCCCACCAGCGCCAGTGCCGGAACCAGCAGCGCTGCAAAGGCCGTTGTGGTGGCGGCAAAGGTGGTCATCCCGATGCGTTGCATCCTGCCGCGCCTATCCGGTTGCACAGCAGTAGTACGTCTCAGCGCGCAGATGATCCGCCGCAGGGTCTCGATGACGCAGAGTAATATCGGTAGCAACAGGCCGGCCAGAGCGAAGTAGAGCCGTTGCCACGGTTGCAGCTTCTCGTACGTTCCGTGGTAGCCGCCGCCGGAGAACAGGTAACGCACCTCGCCCAGCGGACCGCGCGCAAAGGCAATACGCGCCGAGCGGTCGGCTGATTCAAACAGTTGCTCTCCGAGAGGGTGGAATTCGGTTGGACGATCGATTCCCGCGAAAGGATCGTCCGGCATCGGAGTGACCAGAAGCGTTCCGGCATCGGTGGCGCGAATGCGCAGCAGGGTAGAAAGCTGTAACGGTAGACGGCTGACATCGTTGCGTGGCCGATTAGTCAGACTGTAGAGACCGCTGTACGCCTGCAGCGGTTCGCTCAACTCGGGCAGCGGATAACCGTCCAGCGGATCCAGGCACTCGATTTCGTCACACAGCGCTTGTGCCAGGAACCCGGCGGCGGTGGTCCGTGGCGCCGTGTTGTTGGTGCCGGTTACCAGGAACAGTCCGATATCCGCCTGCGGCACCAGGATCATGCGCGACATCATCCCTTCGGAATCACCGTCACGAATCAGCAGGCGTAACCCGGCGTGCTCCTGCTCCAGGAATCCCGTGCTGACTCCGGGGAGGCGCCGGTGGTTGCGGAACCGGATCTCCAGCGCGCGGCGGACGGTATCCTGCGACAGAATGCGCTGGTCGCCGAATCGG
>REDW01000048.1 GCA_007693325.1 Spirochaetaceae bacterium | reverse complement strand
CGCAGCTACTTCCCCAGGCTGCGCCTGCGCTCGCCGAAGGCGTAGCAGGTCTGTCAACACCCGGCGGGAAAAACGCGGTCACATGTGCTACAATTCAAGCGCAAGGAGACGGCGATGAAGCGAGTACCCGTGGATTCCGTCCTTCGGGGCATGGCATTGCTTGCCCTGCTTTTCTTGAGTCTTCTACTTCTTGGTTGCGGACAGGAAAAAGATCAAGCGCAACCGGCTGCTCAGGCGGTTGCGATATCAGAGCCGGAGGAACCTCCGGCGCCGGCGCCCCAGGCCGTGATTGTCTTCACTATCGGTGAGGTGGCAATCGGACAGGGCAACAGCTGGTACGATGCCGAGATCGGCGTTGTGCTGGAACCCGATGCGGTCATCCGTGTTGGCGCTGCCTCCTACTGTGAGCTGCAGCTCGGAAGCCTCGCGGTGGTGCGCGTGGACGCCGACACCGCGCTGGCGGTTGCCTCGTTGTCAGAGCCCGGCCGCCCCGAGGCGGCTGCCATAAACCTGGAGCGCGGTACGGTGGCCTCCAAGGTGCGGCGGATCATCGGAACAGAGTCTTTTGAGGTCAGAACCGCCACCGTTACCGCCGGGGTCAGAGGAACCGAGTTTGTGGTGACGCAGCAGGGGCCGGGCGAAACGGTGGTAGCTGTGCAGGACGGCGCCGTTGAGCTCTCGCCACCTGGTGTGGCGCTTGGCGACATACGCCGCGAAGCGCAGGACAAGGGCCCTGAAGCGCAGGCGGCCGTTGGTCAGTTACAGGCGGCGCTGCCGGTTGTCAGCGCCGGCCAGCAGGTAACGCTGGATCAGCAGCGCTCAGACGAGATGAGCGCCGCGCTCGGCCAGCCGGCCGCGCAGCTGCTGCAGGTTGTGCGCGCCGCTGACCCCGATGCGCATGCACTGGAAGAGGTTGGCGGGCGGATCGCCGCCGCGCAGCAGACGTTGGATCGCGCTGCCCCGCGTGAGGCAATCTCGCCGCAGTCCCGCACCCGGCTCGAGCCGGCGGCCGATCTGCAGTTCCGCGATCTCGATGCGCTTCCGCGAGCCCGGCCGCAGCAGCGGCCAGAACCGCCGCCGGACGCCGAACCGCCGGCCGCAGAGACAGCCGCTGTGCGCACGGATCCGGCGCCTGCAGCGCCGCCACAGCCGCTGCAACCGGCCGCCCCGACAGCGGCGCCGGCACCAACACCTGCCGCACAGCCGCAGCCGCCGCAGCGCGTACTGCTCAGCGTAACCGTGATCCCGGCGGACGCCGAAATCACGGTCAACGGCCGGCGGGTTGGCCGCGGCAGCTGGTCGGACCGCTTTGAAGTGGCTGAACGGGTGAGTCTTGCGGCCGGCCGGCCCGGTTTTGCTCCTGTACAGCAGAGCGTGACTATAGGAAGCGGTCCAAACGAGGTGCATCTGCGGCTGGATCCGCGGCCGGTAGAGGCGCGTTTTGCTGTTTCAAGCGTTGCCCCGGCCGGTGGCATTGCCGCCGACGGCAATCGCGTTGTGGTTATGGACCGCGACGGGCGCCTTGCTGCCTACGACCTGAGCGGCCGCCGCTTGTGGCAGATCGCCACGGATAACAGTGCGGTTCAGTTTGGACGCCCAGTTATTGCAGACGGCGTTGTCTACACTAGCGGCGCGCGCGAGCTGGCAGCCGTGGAGCTCGACACGGGGCAGGTACTGCTGCGTCACCAGCTCTCGGCCGATGAGGCCAACCCGTTTGGACATCGGCCGGCGCTGGCGGACGGGGAGCTCTACTTCACCGCTGGCGACAGGATTGTGGTTCGTCAGGCACGCAGCGCGCAGATTGTCCGCGAGATTTCGCTGCCGGCCTCCACGCGCATGTCGCCATCGATCCGCGGAGACCAGCTGCTGCTGGCCGATCAGCGCGGACAGTTCTTTGTCATTGACCGCCGCAGCGCCGCGGTTGTGGCCTCGGTGGCTACCCCGGCGGCGCAGCCGGTCTCCCAGGCTGTAGCGCGGTCGGGTGAGCGCGCGCTGTTCTCCGGCCGGCGCGATACCGTGGTAAGTATCGATCTATCGGGTGCGCGCGTGGCATGGACACAATCGATTGATGGCCAGGCGCTGTTTGAGGATCCGGTTATAGCCGGTGCGGGGGTCTACCTGCACTCGGAGGATAGACTGTTTGGACTGCGTCTGAGTGACGGTGTGCCGCTGTTTGAACCGGTGTCCGGTGTGACTACCGCTGCGGTGCACCTCGACGGTCTGCTGTTTGCCGGTCACGCAGATGGAGCTCTGCTGGGCCTGGATCCTGCAAGCGGGCGGGTGGTCAGGAGACTGAACCTGGCCGGAATCCCGTCCAGGCTGGTGGCTCATCAGGGCCGCCTGCTGATCGGTATGCAAGGGGGTGAGCTATGGGTGGTGCATCCGGCAGGTATTGTTGCTTCGCGCTAGCCCTCGCGGCAGCCGCTCTGGTCATGCTGGCCGGTTGTGCGTCGCTACCACAGCCGGCCGATGAGCAGCAGTCGCTGCTGGTGTTCTACTGGGAAACCGATCAGGAAGTCCCCGCCGCCGAGCTTCCAACCAGCGACACGCTTTTTGTCGAGGGGCCGGATGCACAGCAGATCGAGCTGCAGGCCGAGCCGTGGGGCTACAGCGCGGTTCCGCTTGCGCCGGGTAGCTACCGCATTGAGCGCCGCGTTACGCGCTGGGGAGACGGCCGGCTGCTGGAGGACCGTCCGCCCGGTTCTGCCGAGATAGCGTTGGGCGTCTCCGAGGTGCAGCTGGTTCCGCTCGCCTTCTATCGCACCAGCGCGGACCAGGCGTCTGCCGGTGCCAACGCGGCCGTGATTGAGCCGCAGCAGAAGCGCCGCCTTTCCGAGACGTTGCGCGACAGGGCCAGCCTCAGCCGCTGGGCCGGCAGAACAGCCCACGGCTTTGAGCCGTTCTCGCCGTTTGAAGAGTACACGCAGAGCCGGTATCGCGTTGAGATCGTCAGTGAACCGCCGGCAGCCCGCGTATTGATCGATGACCAGGAGTGGGGCAATACGCCGCTGACGGTAACGCTCCCGGCGGGAAAGCACTTCATCAGCCTGCAGCGAGAGGGTTATCTGAGCGAACACAGCTTTCTCAACGTAACCGCCGACGGGAACAGCGCCTATCAGCTTGCGGTGGCGCAGAGCGCGGTGCCGTCGGAGGACGGGGTGCTGCGCGCCGTGCTGATGCCGTTTGTCAACATCGGCCGGTCCGAGGACGCCTACCTGGCTTCGGTATTCTTCGACTCGCTGCAGGTGGCTCTCGAGCGCGAAGGTCTGGACGTGATCCCGTATGACGGAACCGCGCAAGGCTCCGCTGCATTGCGCGGCCCCGGTGGACCCGACTTTGCCTTTGCCGAGTCCAGCGGGGCGCGGCTGATTGTCAGCGGAGACTACCTCGGCAGCGGCGAAGAGGTTCTGGTCCACGCGGCGCTGCACGATGTTCAAAGCGAGCTAGTGAAGGCCGGGCTGCTGTTCAACCGCCCGGGCGGGTTTGAGATCTTTGAATCAGTGGACAGCATTACCCAGGAGTTCAGCCTGGCGGTCTCGCGGGTGCTGCCGGAGATCGGGCAGCCGGTGGTAGAGGAGCGCCGCCTGACCGGCGAGGGCCGGGCGTTCAGCGAACGGCTGGCAGAACGCGGTGTGGTACAGCGCAGGATGGAGTATCCCCGAGCACTCGATGCAGGACTGATCTACGGCACGCTTCAGGATGGACTGCAGCTGGAAGGCACTGAAGTACGGCGGCTCGATGGCGCCGGTGCATCATTCGGCGCCAACGTCTCCTACGATCACCCGCTGACCGGGGCGCTCAGCGGCGTTGTGCAGCTGGGGGCCTTCTACACCGGTCCCGACAATCAAGGCGACGGGGACCGCGGCGGGTCGTGGCATATTCCGCTCTACGTGGGCCCGCGCGTGACCTTCCGCGGCTACAAGAACGATATCTACGTTGGAGTGCTCGGTGCGTGGCATTTTGCAACCGTGCGCACCGTTGCCGTTCGCGAAGAGGGAACCGATGACGTACTCAGTGCGGAGGTGGGGCCGTACTGGTTTACCACGCTCAACCTGGAAACCGGTCTGCGGGTCTACCTAGGGGATGATCTGAGCCGCAGGCCGTTCTTTCTCAGCTTTGGTCTGCTGCTGGGTATCGGCGGCTATCGCTTTGAGATCGATTTCAGCGATGCCGATCCGGCGGACTTTGAAGTATGGCTGCGCGGCGGCATGGGAGTGCGGTTATGAAGTCGGTAGTTGCGCTGCTGGTGGTGGTGTTATTTGGCGTAGCGCCGGTCTGGGCGCAGGCCGAGCTGCTGCCGCGCATCCCGCGCCGTGTGCTCTTTGATATCGAGGAGACCGTCCAGCCGGCCGGCGATGCTGAACCCGCTCAGATTGCGCTGCTGCGCCGGGTTCCGGATTTTCTCTACTCGCGGATATCGGAGCTGCAGCCGGTAGTGCGCGTAGACCAACCGTCGCAGGCCCACTCGGTTGTGCTCACCGCGATAGATTCCGATGGGGCGCGGCTGAGCGTCGCGTTGGTTGAAGCGGGGGCTGAGCTGGAGCGCTTTGAGTTTGCGCTATCCGCTGAGCTCGACGCGCTGACCGACTTTGTGGATACCACCGCCCGGGCGCTGGCGCCGCGGCTGGGCCTGGTGGCGCCGCGGATTATTGTGGTTGAGGATACCGCAGAGGATCCGCGTGGGCAGGTTGTGCGTGACGTAGTACTGGCGGACCAGCTCGCCAGCAGGTTTGAGTTTACGTTGTGGGCCTCCGGGCTGATGCGCAGCCCCGAATCCGGCGATGATGCTGTGACCGCACGTGTCAGAATCGATCCGCTGTCCTTTGATGCAACGTGGTTTTTTCGACGCAACCTCGGGCTCACCGGTTCAGTCTGGCTGCACTACAGCGATTTCCTCTACTTCGGCATTACCGCGGACGGCGAGGCGGCCCAGGACCTTGCTAGCTCTCTGTTCCTGTTGCCGGGAGTCGGCATTACGTATCGGACCCTGCAGCGGGTATCGGCAAACGCCGGGGCAACACTCTACGCCGGACCGGTGTGGGTGCAGAACGACGGTGAAGTTGCAATCGGTGATGATCGAGAGGGATTTGAAGCGTGGCTTGAACCCGGAGAATCAACCACCGTGTTCTATTCGCTGCTGATGCTCCACGGTGGCGTTGGATTCAGCCTCAATCCCAGCTGGACTCTACGCACGCGATTCTCAATCAGCCTCTCGCCGTGGATGCTTCTGGGGTTGGAGGAAAGCGTTGACTACCCCAGGGACGGAGCCGGCGGAATGTTTCAGTATTTCTCGCTGGGGATCGGCTACCGGCGCTGAGGCAGGCACGCCGCTACTCGTCGGCGCAGCCGTCCGCTGCGCTTCTTTTGCACACCGTCGATG
>REDW01000122.1 GCA_007693325.1 Spirochaetaceae bacterium | reverse complement strand
ATAAACTGATAGACGGGAAAAACCGCGGAGAAGGATGCCGGAGACAGCTGCTTCTCAAGCAGGGTCACCCATGTGTTCAGCTGAGCCGGCCAATAGGTGAGCCTGAATCCGTGGGCACGATAGGCGCGGAAGACCCACAGCACCGTGTTTACCAACGCCTCCGCGCTGTAGTGGGCAAGCAGAGAACTCATGAATCGAGCGTGATTGCGGTGATTGCCTTCCATCATTGCAGCGTTGCCCGGCCCGATTAGAGCGTCGAGATCGGCTCGTTCACGCATCCTTGAGTTGAGCTCCACCGCCATGGACTCGCTCTTTGCGCGATACTCTGCGGCAGCCTCGGCTGGGACAACTGGAAGCGATGCCGCAGCAAGGATCAGTTCATCCCTGGTCATTTGAAAACTCCTTGTTCGCAGGATGTCTTGCGGTTGGGAGAGGCAACCAGACACGGAAGGTCGTCCCGACTCCGACTTCGCTCTCGACCCCGATGCGCCCACCGTGTTCCTCCACAATCGCCTTCACGATGGAGAGCCCCAGACCGCTGCCCGCCTCTCCATCCGGCGAGCGAACCGTTGTCTGCTGGAACGGTGTGAAAAGCTTCTGAAACTCCGACGCTGGAATCCCGGGCCCCCTGTCCTCCACGGCCACTACCACAGCCGTGGACTCACGAGCGGCCGAAACCGTCACTACAGATCCGCGTGCGGAAAACTTCACCGCGTTGGAGATCAGGTTGTTCAGCACTTGATGCATCTTCAGCCGGTCGAGCTGTATCGCGGGTAGCGGCTCTGCGTGCGCCACGTGCAAGCCAATCCCCCTCGCATCCGCTACAATGCGGTTCCGACGCACGTTTGAAGCGATCAACTCGTTCAGATCGGTTGCCTCGAGGGTCAGCTGCATTACGCCCGATTCTATGGTCACCGCGCTCAGAAGGTTCTCGATCAATCCCAGCATGAAGCCGGTAGACCCGCGCATCTCGGTGAAGATCTCCGCGTACCTTTCGTCGCCGGACGCGGTGGCTTCCTCCATCAGCAGTTTACTCAGCCCGTAGATTCCGCCGATAGGATTGCGCAGATCGTGAGCTGTGGTTCCGATGAAGCGGCTCTTCAGCTCATTGAGCTTTTCGAGCTCGACCGTCTTCTTCTGAAGCTCCCGGTTCAGGTTGCTTACCTCGCCGTTGAGCGCAATAAGGCTGCTGTGCAACGCTTCGTTGTCGTGATGAGTCGGGTCTCCCAACGCGAGGATCCGCTCACCGCAGTCGTCAAAATGGAAGCAGAATGTCTGCGGCTTACCGTTCTGCATGGTAACGCTGAGCAGCTGCGTACCCGCTGCAGCGAGCGCCTGCTCCAGGTTGAATGCCTGCGCGAAATTGATGAGAATATCGGCAAACGGTAAACCGCTGAGCTCTCGTCCAATCAGCTCTTCCGCGTATCGGGAAGCTCTCAGGATAGTTCCTTCGCGATCGGTAACAAATGCCAGAAAGGAGGCCTGGTCGAAGACAAGCGAGAATAGGCTGGACTCAATTGCGTTGCTATGCACCGTCGGTCCCCGCAGAAATCAGCAACTCCAACTGCTCAACAGTGGGGACGTAGGACACTCCGGAGTAGCTCTGCAGCATTTCGGCACCGCCCCACGAGAACGCCTGCCCACCTGCAATCACCTTTACATCGGGAAACTGTGAACGGATTCGGGTGATTGCTTCATTGAGTCCGGGCAGATGAGAGTAGACAGCCAGCGAGAGGCCTACGATATCGGGCTCGGTCCGGGATATCATATCGATCAGATCGGGCGCCGGCGTATTCGCGCCAAGGAAGTAGCTGTCCCAGCCGTTAAGCTCGAAGACGTCCGCTACCATCTTGCCGCCGATTTGGTGGTACTCGCTTGCCACGCAGGCGATGACCGCTTTCTTATTCACCCGCTCACTGCGAAAGAGGACTGGATACACGAGGGTCAACAGATTCTCGGTTATGGCAGTTGCCAGATGCTCCACCGCGACGGAGACCTGATTGCGTTCCCACAGCGAGCCTACGTCATACAGTGAACGCTGAAAGAGATTCAGGTAGATGCTGCGAACACTGATCTTCTCGTCCAGCAGTCTCTGGACCACCCTCGTACACGCTTGGCGGTTTCCACTGAGCAAGTCATCGAGATAATCCCGATACTGTCCATCACTGAGGACTGAATCAATCATGAGGATACTTCCGGCATTAACACAATTTTTAAATCATATAACACCATTAACTCGATTTAAACACCTTGCTGCTATAGTGTCAATGGTGGCGTTGTGTTCGAGTCATCCGAGAGCTTCGTCTACCGCGGCTTCGGCGTGGATGCGGGTGGTGTCGTAGAGCGGTACCGCTACATCGGCGGGACGCAGCAGCATGCCGATCTCGGTGCAGCCGAGAATGACTCCCTGCGCACCGCGCGCGGCAAGATCATCGGCAATGCGGATATACTCAGCGCGTGAGGACTCGCTGATTGTGCCCAGCACGAGTTCCTTGTAGATAATGCGATGCACAATTGCGCGGTCCGGCGCGGGTGGGGTGAGCACCTCTATACCGTGGTTGATCCGCAGGCGGCCGGCGTAGAACTCCTGCTCCATAGTGAAACGGGTGCCGAGCAGCCCTACGCAGGGGCTGCTATGTTCTGTCAGAATGCGAGCCGCGGTTGCATCGGCAATATGGATGAGTGGAATTGTCAGGGCAGCCGCAACCGCCGGCGCCACCTTGTGCATGGTGTTGGTGGCGATAAGCAGAAGTTCCGCCCCCGCCGCCTCGGCCCGCGCCGCCTTTTCAGCCAGGAGCCGCCCTGCGGCTTCCCAGTCGCAGGCGGCCTGCATGGCCTCCAGGGGCGCAAAGTCCATACTCAGCAGCACAATCTCCGCCGAGTGCAACCCGCCAAGCCTCTCCTTTACCAGCGTGTTGATATAGCTATAGTATTGCGCCGTACTCTCCCAGCTCATCCCTCCCAGCAGTCCGATCGTTTTCATAGAGCCAGTGTAGCCGCCGGCTGCGGCGATTTTCGCTCTACCACCCCTGTACGGCGCCGGAGATCAGCGCAACCAGCAGCAGCACAATGAAGAGGAAGAACAATACCCGCGCAATACCGCTCGCGGTAGCGGCCAGATTACCAAATCCAAATACCCCTGCGATAATCGCAATGACAAGAAAAATTACGGCCCATCGTAACACATCACACTCCTTCGCGCGAAATGTACTGAATGCAGAACGAAGGGGCAAATTCAGCCCGAAGCAGATCAGCGGTTCATGCAAGCGGTAGCGGGCGGCAGTTGTGGCGGTTGCTGTACCGCGGGGCTCACGCCCGCATCGAGGTCAAGTGCTACCTCCACAGACGCTCTGCGCCAAGATTGCTAAGTGCGGCATCCGCGCTGACTACCGGCAGCAATTCGAGTTGTCCCTGCGCGGCCAACATTCGATCGAACGGATCTCTGTGCGGTCCGGGAAGCGATCCGGCCTTCAACGCATGCCTGGCGGTAATGGGAAGTTCCACGAAACCGTCGTCCTGCACGCGCTCCTGCCATTGCTCAATGACCCGCGCGCCCGCTCCAGAAGCGCCGATAGCTTCGTCTTGGCCTCGTGCACGTTTGCCATCATGGCGTCTCAAGTGTAGTCAAGCAAGAGAACTTAGTCCATCAAGTGTCTTGAAATCGATCGGCGTTCTTCCGATTCTGACGTGAGCTGTCGATGCGCGCGTTGTCGCTACCAGCCATACAGGGAGACGGAACGCAAAATATATGGCACGGCAAACGCCCGATAGGGCGTATACTGTACGCCATGATGACCGCACAGCAGCGCGGTTCGCAAGGAGGAGCATTATGGTGAACAGGAAATGCGGGCTATTGTTTGTGGTGATCGTTCTTGGGGCGTCTGCGTTTGGGCTGGATTTCCCGTTGGAAGACGCGGGCTATCTCTCTGCGCAAGACGCCGAACGCGAAATTATCGGCCGATGGCGGCTGGTGGCAGGCTACGATACGCAGCGTCCCGAGTTTTCGAGACAGATCCCGCCGACAGAGACTCCGTGGCTGGAGTTCAGGCAGGGCAAACGCGGCACCGACGCCACCGGCCCCGCACAGCAACAAGCCGAGTTCACATGGGAGATCAGCGAAAGGGACAGTGAACTCTGGATTTGGATGCACTTTGCGGATTTTGGAAAGGAGGACACGCACAAACTGCTCTTCTCCACCGGGCGCATGATTCTAATCTGGCCCGATGTCGAGCGGTCCGGTGACACCCCTGTCATCAACGCAATTGTGCACGAACGCCAGTAGCACTGGTAGCAACAGCAGCGCCCAGGTGGCCGGCACTATCAAATAATTTCCTCCATCTGCCGTCCCATTTCTCATTCTGGGACGCCGTCGCTGAGAATTGACGGCATGATTGCAGTAGCAACACGCAGGGAGGAAATCGAATGCAGAAAAGGAACGTGTGGGTGCTGTTGATCAGTGGGCTCTGGTGTCTGTTACCGGTGGTCGCTGCGGCACAGGAGGCGGATTCGAGCGCGCCGCGGGTAGAGGGCTGGTCGGTCGGGGTGTCAATCGACACTGTCCGCGATGACACCGTGGTCGGAGGGCGAATCGGGTACTGGAGTCGGGTCTTTGGATTTGACGCACGCGCTCAATTTGGCTTCCACGGCCTCGACGACGCCAAGACGAACGCAACGATTGAACAGCGGGTTGGCGCGGTAGTGGCAATTGGCGCCAAGGGCGGGTTTCAGGTTGGCCGTGCAAAGTGGTACGGCCGCCTCGGCGTTGGCTTCCAGGGGGAAGAACGCCGCATGGGGCCGGAGGACGATGAAAAGTTTACCGTGGCGCTCGGCTCCGGCGAGGCCGGCGCCGGAGTAGACCTGGCCGCCACGGACCGGCTCATCCTGGGATTGACGCTGGTGACGGTGCGGGTGCAACTCGGTGAGTTCAATGTTCCCCAGCAGGAGCCGACTGAACTCTTTGGCGGGCAGATCAGTCTGCTCAGCGGGGCACATATCTCGGTGCAACTCTGACCGTTTAATACGTTACGTGCCGTTGTTCACCCGCTGGTGAATCAGCCGTCGCGGACGCCGTTTACAAGGTTCGTAACAGTCTCGAGTGGCCATAGATCCGATGACCCCGCCGGCCTACGGTTCGGTGGCGACCCACGGCGCAACCGCCAGACCCGCCGCGCGAGACCAGCGATGCAGCACTCCCATCTCCTTGGCATCCGGCAGCCGATTGCGCAGGCCCCGCGCCTGACGTCGAGTTCCACGGTGAGCAGTGGGGTCACGCCGGTTGCGGTCTCGCGGCGCATCGACCAGATCGATGAGACGTGCTTGTGGCACGATGAGGCGTACGTTGCGACACAGTGGCCCAGTCTCCTGCACAACGCCTCTCGCGACGAAGACCGCCTGGTTCTCGTACTTCTGGTTCCAGATGTAGTCGACGATCGGCTGGTAGTGGGCCGTATCGAGCATCGGGTTGCGGGCAAAGAACCGTATGAGTTCGAGCCAGAACTGGTTGTCGCGGAAGTCACGCGCCA
>REDW01000116.1 GCA_007693325.1 Spirochaetaceae bacterium | reverse complement strand
TCCAACCCGCACGTCGCCAGCAGCAACATCAGCCAGAGCACGCCGATCATTGCCGGCAGTTGATAGAACACAAAGCGGCGGTTGCCGTTCAACGAGCCGTGCTGGTCAAACCCCGTGGTAGTCCGCTCTTCAGGTTGCGAGCTTGGGCTGCTCGTCACTGATATCGATGAGTTCATAGATCACTACCGGGCGGTTCTTGCCCTTGACCCGGATGTTATCGAGTTCGCGGGCAATGACGCGTTCCTTGACCAGGCCGTAGGTGTACTCGCTGATGATGATTGCGGTCCCGTACTGCTTGTTGGTGCCCTCCAGGCGCGCGGCCAGATTTACGTTGTCTCCCATCAGCGTGTAGTTCATGCGGCCGAGCGATCCCATGTTGCCAACCGTCATAATGCCGGAATTTATTCCGATACCGATGCTGATCTGCTTCTCCGCCGGCCAACCGGCGTTGAGTTCTCCCAGCACCTCCATCTGACGCAGTGCGCATCGGCACGCCAGCAGCGCGTGATCCGGTTGCGGCAGCGGCGCACCCCAGAAGCACATGATCTCGTCTCCGACGTACTTATCCAGTGTGCCCTGGTAATCCAGAATGATGTCGGTCATCGCAGTCAGATAGATATTCAGGTGATTAACCAGCTCCTGCGGGGTCATCGATTCTGACAGCGTGGTGAAACCGCGAATATCCGAGAAGAACACGGTGATCTCTTTGTCCACCCCGCCGAGCTCCGGTGGCCGTTCCAGAATCTGGTCCACCACGCGCGGGCTGACGTACTTGCCGAACATCTCACGGATACGGCGCTTGTCCTTTTCTTCGGTCATGACGCGATATACCACAATCGACACAAAACAGAAGATAAGCGCCAGGCTCGGACCGCTGAAATTCAGAATGTAGCCGTAGGAATCAAATACCAGTGACGTGGAAAAAAACCAGACCACCAGAGTAGCCAGCGACACTACCAACGACCATACAATCGAAAGGCGCGCCGTCATGAAGGACGCCAGCGCCGCCAGCAGCACTATCGCCAACAGATCGAGCCACGGCGGTACGTGGCGTATGAAGCGATCCATAATAATGGTGTTGAGCGCGTTGGCGTGAACCTCAACCCCGTACATCAATCCGAACGGTGTAGTCAGCTCATCTGCCGCCATACCCGGCGCAAACGCCCCTACCATCAGTATCGAGTTCTCCACCGCGCGTGTCGGCGGCCAGGTCTGCGGATCGACGCTCGGCACCCGCGCCGCGTAGCCGACGTACGGCCGCACCGCAAAGGTCTGACGGCCGTCGCGCGCCGCACTCGAGCGTGGCCCCATGAAGTTGATTGCCATGGCACCCTGTTCATCGATGGGAATTCGGATCTCATCCAGCCGTTCATAGCGCGCAGCGGCGGCCAGCGATCCGTCGCTGCGATAGCGCGCCGGGCGGCGCAGCACCTCGTACGGCTGCCACTGTCCGCTCTGCCAGTCGAATATCTGCGGCTCGGGAATCACAATGTGACTGCCGATCACCACTTCCAGCTGTTCAAGTTCCACATTGAAGTAATGCGCCGCGAGCGCCAGAGTAATCGCCGGGATGTAGTAATCCTGATACAAACGGACCTGGTGATAGCTCTCGCCGCTATCAGGATCGGTGCGCCGTGGCGCTGACTGCTCCATGACCTCGCGCAACTGCTGCAGAACGTCGTCGCTCAGCGGTGTTGTTACGCTATGATCGCGTCCGCTGCGGTCGAACCAGACCAGACGCTGATTCCTCTCTGTATCGATTTGTAGACCAGGTGATAGTTCATCGAGGCGGATGGTATCGATCAGGCGTGAAAGCCTGGAGACCAACGCCTGGCGGCGATACACCTGATCAAAGTCGTCGGCAAAGTTAGCGTGGCCGTAACCCGCAGCCTGCCTGGCAAGTGGCGTCAGCGGCGGCTGAAGGCCGAAATGCGACGGCATTGCACTGGTATCGCCTTGTACCGCGCTGATCCGTCCCGCTGCGGCAAACAACGCATCATGGCGCCCAAACAGTTCATCCTCGCGGCCCGCGGGAGGATCTGAACTCTCCAGGATAGTTTCCAGGAACACTCGCTGGTTATCACGCATTGCCTGCAGCAGCAAGGCGTCGTTGACTGCCTCGCTCTCGGGCTCAATGAAGAAGAGGTCCAGAAACAGCGCGCGTTCGCGCCGCGACTGATCCTGGATTCTACTGAACGCCTGGATAAGCTCCGCGTGACGCGAGCGCGGGAACGGCCAGCGTCCGATCTGTGACAGTGTGGCGAAATCGATCCCGATTATCAGGATGTCGTCCGATACAAAAGGGTTGCGCTCGACGACGGTGACTCCCTCCTCCACCCGTTCGCCGACGAAAGCCTGCTTGAGCCGAAAATGCAGATCGAGGGTGCGTAGCTCCATGCGCTCGATCAGCGGCGTGCCCCAGTTCGCCGCGCTGACCAGAACCGCAATCAGCAGGCCGATAATCAGGCCGAAGTAACGAGTTTCCAGTAAGCGTGTTCTGCCTCTTGCCATCGGCCGCCTTCTTGCGCGTCAGTCCTGGATCGACAGCGCGATTATACGGTTTCTTGCAAGGTTTGTCCAATTGCTGCCCGGATGATTGTCAACCAGTCTGTTGTAGTATTGGAGCGCATCGGCGCTATTTGAATCGGATTCTGCCAACCTGCCCAGTGAAAACAGGGCTCGCGGCACTTCAACGCTATCGTGATTGTCTACCAGTTGCTGCAGCAGTTCGCGTGCCCGGTCGGGCTCACCGGCCTGCTCGGCGGCGGCGGCGGCGTTGAACAATGAAATCGGTGTAAGATAGCTGGCGCGAAATCCATTGGCGGCCTCGGCATAGTCTTCGCTGGCGTCCTGCCACTGCTGACGCTCCCAGTGCAGATCAGCGCGAACCATCAGCGCACGCTGCGCAGCGTAGAAGCGCGGATACGTCGATACTATCTCATCGACTTTGCTCTGAATCTCGTCGGCAAGCTGCTCCTGCTCGTGGTCATCGGCGGCTTCATTCCACTGATCGTAGAGCTCCTGAACTTCTTCGACCGCGACGCGCGAAGCCTGCTCACGCGAAGCGCGTACTTCAAGGTAGATGAACAGGCCGGCAACGATAACCACAACCGCTATCAGGACGGTCAGCAGTAACCGTCGGTGCCGTTGAAGAAAACCGGTGATCGTGGTCATTACTTTGGTTGTTTTGTCTTGTGCGTCACTCTGCGGCATCAACAGTGCTCCTTTAGCGAATAATATCCAGTTCTTTGATCAGGCGTGACAAATACGTGCGCTGGATCCCAAGGACCCTTGCGGTAACCGTCTGGTTCCACCCGTTCTGTTCCAGAGTATGTCGAATGAAATGCTTCTTGAACAGGTTCATCGAGTCCTTCAGCGTCTGACCAACGTAGCGGCTCTCTTGCATCGCTGCAGTGCTGCGCAGCGCCAGGTCTTCCGGCTGGATATCCTCTGCGGTCGCAGTCACTACCGCGCGTTCGATGGAATTCTCCAATTCGCGCACGTTGCCGGGCCAGGAATACGAGAGCAGCTCCTGCAGCGCCTGGTCGGAGAACCCGCGCAGCGGCTTCTTGACTTCACGCTTGAACTTCATCAGGAAATGCTCGGCCAGCGCGGGGATGTCCTCCAGCCGCTCACGCAGCGGTGGTACGTAGAGCGGCAGCACGTTCAAGCGGTAATAGAGGTCGCGGCGAAAGGTCCCGTCGGTCACCGCTTGATCAATATCCTTGTTGGTAGCCGCGATGATGCGTACGTCAACGTGCATCGGCTGGCTGGATCCAACCGGCTCAAAGCTTTGGCTCTGCAACACACGCAGCATCTTGGCCTGCACGGTCAATGGCAGCTCGCCGATCTCGTCCAGGAAAATGGTTCCTCCGTCGGCAAGCTCGAAACGGCCACGCCGATCGTTCTGTGCATCGGTAAAGGCGCCTTTGACGTGACCGAATAACTCGCTTTCCAGCAGCGCCTCGGGCAACGCGGCGCAATTGACGCGAATAAACGGCCTCTCGGACCGGTTGCTGCGCAGGTGAATCTGCTCGGCAAACAGCTCTTTGCCTACCCCGCTCTCACCCAGAATCAGGACCGAAGAATCAGTGACCGCCAGACGATCTACCATGGCCATCCGCTCTTTCATTGCCGGTGATTCGCAGATGAAGCTGTGAAACCCCTGATTGTTACTGACCTGATCCTGCAGCAGAAAGATCTCCTGCTTGACCTGCTGTAACGATCGCGCATTCTGAATTGCCAGCGCGGCCTGAGTAGCAAAGATCTCCAGCCACTGCCGGTCATCCTCATCAAACGGTTTGCCGTCTCGTTTGTTGATCATCTCGATCACGCCTACACAGCGATCACGAATGCGCATCGGAACCGCCAGGATCGAGCGCGTGTCAAAACCGATCTGTCTGCCGATATCCGACTGAAACCGCTGGTCCTGATCGACATCGTTAACCACCAGCGAGCGGTTGTTCTGCGCCACCCATCCGGCAATTCCTTCGCCGAGATTGAGCGAGAACTTCTGCACCTCGGGCCCCTTGGAACCCAGCGCGATTTCAAAATAGAGCTTATTGTTCTCTGGACGAAGAAGGAGAAGCGATGACGCTTCTCCTTCACTCAAGCGGGTGGCCGACTCGAGGATTCTCTGCAAGAGACTCCGGGGATCCGAATAGTCCGAATTGATACGCGTATTGATCTCGATGAGAGTCTCGAGCTTTCGAATATCGATACCGGACTTGAACATGAACGCCAGGAGTCCACAGCGATCAGGACTGCCCCTTCTCCTTCAAGAGCTCTCCGAGCGTGAGCGTCCCGTTGTCTTCGTCATCGTGGATGTACTTCTGCATTTCTGCGCGCTGTTCCTTGCGCTCAAGTTCCCGCACCGAGAGCCCCAGGCGCTGCCGGCCGGGGTTGATCTCGGTGATAATGGCCTTGATCTTGTCGCCTACGGACAGTTTCTCGACTGCTTTCTCGAACGGTTCCACGCGCGGGTCAACAAGATTATTCTTGTTGATCAGCCCTTCTATGCCACTGTGGACCCGCACAAAGACGCCGAAGTCGGTAATGTTGGTAACCTCACCCTCGATGACGGTACGCTGCGAATAGGCGCGCTTCAGCTGTGCCCAGGGATCATCGGACAACTGTTTCATACCAACGCGGATGTTGCGGTTCTCCGGGTCAACCGAGAGCACCATGACGTCAACTTCCTGGCCTTCCTGCAGGACCTCTCCCGGGCTGCGCGGCCTGGCGGCCCACGAAATATCATCAACGTGCAGAAAGGCGTCAATTCCTTCCTCCAGCTCTACAAAAGCGCCGGTATTGGTGATCTTCTTGACGGTGCGGGTCAGCTGGGTACCTTCGGGGTACTGTGAAGCCAGCTCATCCCACGGATTGGGCAGGACTTGCTTGAGCCCGAGCGAAACCTTGCCCTGGGTTACATCGTAGTCCAGAATTTTGGTTTCAACCTCATCTCCGACGTTCAGAACCTCTTTGGGATGGTTGATATGTTTGACCCACGACAGCTCGGATATGTGCGCGAGACCCTCGATGCCTTCTTCCAGCTCGATAAAGGCCCCAAAGTCGGTGAGTTTGGTGACCCGGCCGGTCACAACTGAATCAACGCCAAACTTCTCCTCAAAGCTGTTCCAGGGATCCTCGGTCATGTGACGCAGCGACAGGTTGATTTTCTTCTCTTCCGCGTCCATTCGGATGACCTTGAGCTGGATCTTGTCGCCCTTCTTGACGTAGTCCTTGGGACGCGTCGCGTGCCCCCAGCTCATGTCATTGATGTGCAGCAAACCGTCAAAGCCGCCAAGGTCAATAAAGGCCCCGAACGAGGTGAACGATTTCACTACGCCTTCAACCGTATCTCCAATGGAGACTGTTTCAAAGAACTCCTGACGCCGACGCTCGACTTCTTCCTCCAACCAGCCGCGGCGGGAAAGCACGATATTCACGCGGTTATCGCTGTACAGGCGTTCCACGTAGAACTTCGAGGTTATGTTGACGTACTCTTCGGGTTCTTCGATGCGTCGAAGATCCATCTTGGAGATCGGGTTGAATGCGCGAATACCGCCGGGCAACCGGATTTCAAATCCGCCCTTAACGGTACGTACCACTTTACCTTCTACAGCCTCACGATCATGGAACGCCTGCTTGAGGGTCTTCCAGAACGCCTTCTCATCAGCTTTCTTCTTCGAGACATCGACGCCGCCGCCCTTGGTCTCCTTGCTGAGAAGAACTACCGTAACCTGCTCTCCCATCTGTGGAGGTTCGTCAAACTCGTCAAGAGGTACCCGGCCTTCGGACTTGTAACCGATGTCGACGAAGACCTGCTCAGCGCCCACCTGCACCACGGTTCCTTCAACCAGCTGCCCAACCTCGAGCTCGTCGAGTTGTTTCAGGAATTGCTCCTGCAACTGCTCCTGAAGGATCTGTTGTTGCGGCTTTTGCGCTTCCTGCGCCTCTCTCTCTTCCATATTAACTCTGTAGCTCCCGGTATTTTGAGGTATTTTGGATGGTAGCTATAACTCTGTCACAAACTTCGTCTATGGTCAAGTGCGAAGTATCCAAATATATCGCATCGTCAGCCTGCTTCAAGGAACCGGCGGTTTTTTTGCGGTCCGCCTCGTCGCGAGAACTGATTCGTTCAGCAATCTGTTGTAACGACAAGTCACCTTCCTGCTGTTGCCAGCGACGCTGCGCGCGGGTATCTACCGATGCGTCGAGGTAGATCTTCACGTCGGCATCGGGAAATACCACCGTTGTGATGTCGCGTCCCTCTACCACAACGTTGCTCTGTTCAGCAATCTGGTGCAACCGGCGGTTGACCATTTCACGCACCGCCGCAATGGCCGAATGCCGGGCAACGTACTGGTCCACCGCTGCACTGTGCAGCTCCTGGTCGCGCTGCCGCCGGTCAATCAGAAGTCGGCCGCCGGTGTACTCAATGTCCAATGATTGCGCCACCGCCGCGATCTCATCGGCGTCGCTGTCCTGCAGCCCCTGTTGCAGCGCCTTCCAGGTAACCGCGCGATAGATTGCACCGGAGTTGAGATAGACAAACCCGAGCGCCACGGCGCAGCGCGCCGCGACGCTGCTCTTACCGGCGCCCGCGGGGCCGTCAATAGCTACCACCATCAGCGCCCCCTGCCCGCTCGGTTGACAAACCAGGCAATCTCTTCATCGCTGAGATGGCGATACTCGCCGGACCCGATCCCCTTGATGCGCACCGGTCCAATCCTGACACGATGGATGCGCTTGACTCCAATCCTCCAGTGCTGGAAGACCCGCCGAATTTCGCGGTTCTTGCCCTCGTGCAGCACCAGGTTGACGCGAAATCGATTCTTGATACTGTACGATTCGATCGAATAGGTCTCTGATTCAACGGTTACGCCGCGCTTGAACTGATCGAGCAGCTCGGCAGGAATTTCGCGCTTGGTCTCTACGATATACTCTTTCTCTACGTTTGACTTCGGATGCATCGCAGCCTGGGCAAAGTCACCGTCATTAGTGACCAGTATCAGCCCACTGGAGAGAAAGTCCAGACGCCCAACGGTGAACAGGCGAAACGGGAAGTCATTCTTGAGCAACTCCAGCGCGGTAGGCCGGCCTTCAGGATCGCTGCTGGTCGAGAGGTACTTCTTAGGCTTGTTCATCGCCAGATAGACCATCTTACGCGTGGGGTAGACCCGTTTGCCGTCAAACATGACGATGTCATCCTCGGCCACCAGAGTCCCTTGAGTACGAATCGTGGTTCCGTTGACCATAACCCGGCCCTGGTCGATCAGCTTCTCGGCGTTGCGCCGTGAGGCCACGCCGCAACGCGCCAGAAAGACGTGCAGCCGCAGCGGATAGTCAGGCTGTTTGACCCGTGTACGTTCTTCAGCCATCGAGGGTAAACCGCTCCTCATCGATCTGGTCCAGCTTGGGCAGATCGGCAATACTGTTAAGCCGAAACAGCTGCAGGAAGCGGCGCGTGGTGCCGTACTGAACCGGTTTGCCGGGCGCGTCCTTCTTACCGACCTCTTTGATCAGTTCCCGGGTCAGCAGCAGCCGTATCATCCCGTCTGCCGATACCCCGCGCAAGCTTTCTATCTCAGCGCGCGTGATCGGCTGAGAATAGGCAACGATGGAAAGTGTCTCCATCGCCGCGCGCGACAGGCGATTCTCGTTGCGCTTGCCGTAACGCTCTTTCAGCTGTTCCCACAACTCGCGTTTTGGCACCAGGCTGACCGTCTCCCCGACCCGCGACAGCTCCAATCCAAACCGCGTCTCCCGGCGCACCTGCTCCATCTGCTGCAGACATTGACGCACAACCTCCAGCGGAAGTCCGGCGATACGCGCCAGGGCGCGCTCTTCGAGCGCCTCGGTTTCCAGGAAGAGGATCGATTCCAGCAGCGCCTGCTCCTGCTCAAGCGGCATGCTCTCTCCTGCGGATGCGGATATCACCAAACATCCGGTTCTGTTCTATGTCTATTCGCCGTGACTTGACCGACTCCAGAATCGCCAGGAATGCGCAGACCACTTCCATGATCGAACCCGGCTTCACAATCAGATCGGTGAACAGGCAGTCACTGCGCGTTTCCAGCAATTCCTCCAGCAGGCTGAGCTTCTCGTTGACGGAGACCTCTTCGTACAGGTCGAGCAGACGATCCGAAGAAACGTTGGAAATAATGGTGGAAAAGGTCCGCAACAGCTCCCAGACATCGATAGTCTCCCAGAGCTCATCGCTGTCCTCAAACGGCAGCGCTTCCTGCTTCCTGCGACGTTCCAGCAACCACTCGGATTCCTGTTCCTTATCGCTCATCATGTCGGTTATTATCTTGTACTTCTGATACTCTATCAGCCGCTCCACCAGTTCCTTGCGCGGGTCTTCAATTTCATCATCGAGGTCCATCTCAACCGGCAACAGCATCCGTGACTTGATGTACAGCAGCGTTGCAGCCATCACGTAGAACTCGGTGATGTGCTCCAGCTCTACTTTGGCTGCATAATCGAGAAACTGCAGATACTGCTCGGTAATCTGCGAGATCGGGATATCGTAGATGTTGATTTCAGAGCGCTTAATCAGAAATAGCAGCAGGTCCATGGGGCCTTCAAAATCCTGAAGGCGTACATGATGTGCCTGTGACGTTTCTTCCACCGTCATGTGTGTTGTTCCTTTGATCGAGCCCGATTATACGGCTTTGCACGGTAACAGTAAACACCTTGCTCGGGTAACCGCCGCAGGAGCTCGGCCAGCGCTCTGCCGTTACGCGGGTCGCGCGCAGACGGTGCGATCTCCAGCAGCGGCTGCAGTACAAAACGGCGTTCATGCAGCCGCGGGTGGGGAATCTGCAGCGTATCGGTGTCGACCACACGATCACCGTAGAGCAGGATATCGATATCCAGCGGCCGCGGGCCATTGGCCTGAGCGGGATCGCGCCGGCGTCCGGCGTCGGCCTCGATCTGCGCAGTGCAGCGCAGCAGAGCACTCGGCTCGAGAACGCTGCAGCCGGCCACAACCAGATTGAGGAAGCGCGGTTGATCGCTGACGTACATCGGATCTGTCTCGTAGATCGAGGAAACCGTCAGACTGTCGAGTAGCGCGCGTAAGCGGCCCACCGCGCTGTCCAGCTGCTCCAGCCGGTTACCGATATTTGAACCCAGGCCCAGAAATACCTGCTGAGCCGGCTCAGAACAACTCGTCCTCTGCTCCTTCAGGGCCTTCTTCCCCACTGCTGCTGCGCACAACCGGTTTGGCCACGGTGGATTCATCGGTCTCTATTACCGCCTCCGGCCCCGCAGCGCTCCCGGCCGGGCCGGCAGCGGCATCGGCTTCTGCGGCCTGTGCCTCGGGATTTTCACGACGTTTCAGCGGCGGAAACATAACCGGCCGCAGACGCGCTTCCAGATCCGCAGCAAGGTCTGCATTGGACTCCAGAAAAGTCTTGGCGTTCTCACGCCCCTGGCCGATGCGCTCCTCGCCCATCGAATACCAGCTGCCGCTCTTCTGCACCATGTCGTACTTCAACGCCGCGTCGAGCAGACTTCCCGACCACGAGATCCCCTTGCCGAACATGATCTCCAGCTCCGCTTTGCGAAATGGTGACGCAACCTTGTTCTTGACTACTTTGACGCGAACCTTGTTGCCGATTGCATCGTCACTGCCCTTGGTGATGGTCTCGATGCGTCGCACCTCCAGGCGTACCGAGGAATAGAACTTCAACGCCTTGCCACCGGTAGTGGTCTCGGGATTACCGAACATTACCCCGATCTTCATGCGGATCTGGTTGATGAAGATCAGGCAGGTGCCGGACTTGGAGATCGTCCCGGTGAGTTTGCGCAACGCCTGGCTCATGAGCCGCGCCTGCAGGCCCATGTGCGAATCGCCCATGTCGCCTTCGATCTCGGCCTGCGGCGTCAGCGCCGCAACCGAGTCTACAACGATGATGTCCACCGCACCGGAGCGCACCAGCGACTCGGCGATCTCCAGCGCCTGCTCTCCGTTATCGGGCTGCGACACCCACAGTTCGTCGATGTTGACCCCCAGATTACCGGCGTACACCGGATCGAGAGCGTGCTCGGCATCGATAAACGCCGCAATACCCTTCTTCTTCTGCGCTTCTGCGATCGCGTGCAGCGCGAGGGTGGTCTTGCCCGAAGATTCAGGGCCGTAGATCTCGATCACCCGGCCCTTGGGATAGCCACCGAGACCGAGGGCCTCATCGAGCAGGATCGATCCCGATGGAATTGTTTCGATATTCTTGACCTCGGCACCCACACCAAGCTTCATCAGCGATCCTTTACCAAACTGCTTTTCGATCTGCAGCTTGGCAGCTTCAATAGCGCGACCCTTCTCTTCAGAGTTCTCGATTGCCGCCGACGACTCTTTTTTAGCCATACCTTCCCCTTTTGCTGGACAGTCTCTGCAGGGTTAACACTTTCGAAAATGGTCCCGCGATTGCCTTTTGGCATATTATCCCTGCACTATTTGCCGGTCAATAGCCGTCTGGATACCGATAATCAACAACAGGAGGAGCATAGCGCGTGAAATGCGCCACCGTCCTGCCAGGCAGAGGCCGCAAGAGCATTCTTCTGATCGCGTTTTGCGCCACAGCCGCGCTCTGCACGGCACCACTACAAGCTTCTCCGCTGCGACAATTCGGCCGCACTGTGCACGATGAAGCACTGATTGCCGCCCTGGCCGATGCTACCCTGGCGGATGCGTTTGAGATTCTCAGTGGTGCCGCGGAACATCCGGATGAACGGCCCGAACTGCTGCAATCGCTTGTCAACGGGCTGCGGTCGCACCGCCGCTGGGTGAGCCATATGCTGGCTGCTCACTACCTGGAGCGTGCCATGCTGCAGCCCGACGGCTCACCTCGTACTGAACAGGTTCCGGCACTCAGTCTGGAGCTGCTGGCCCGGGAATACCACCGCATCGAAGATTCCACCCTCCAAACGGTTTTCTTCCGGCTCTCTACCGCGTACCGTTGGCCACCACCAAACACGGTTCTGATGCACGCTGCCAACCAGCTGCTGGATCGCACGCAGCGATCCGCCGGCAGGCTGGATGCACCGTGGCGCAGGCTGGCGCGCCATTACTTCCAGGCGGCAGCGCTGCGGCCCGATCCTGCGCTTGCGCGACTGATCGATGAGATCCGCCGCGCCTTGCGCGATCGGGAACTGGTGCTGCTGGCGCGCGCAACAGCCGCCGCTATGTTTGACTGAACCGCTGCTGCGTGCTATATAGTGCCTATGCGTGGAGAATTGCTCATACTTTCGACCCGTTCGATGAGAGAGTACGCCTCGCGTGTTGCCTTTCAGATCGAAACCTTTCCCGACTACCGCGGCAGCGGTAAACAGCGCGACTTTGTCGGCAAGCTCACAACCCTGCGATTCGCCGATGGCGAGATGGAAGTCGAGGTGCATACGTCGCTGCGCGGTAAGGACGTTTTCCTGTTTGCAACCGCCAGCCGCAACGAGTTTGGTGTTGAGGTTGATGAGGCCAAGATCGAGCTCTACCACAGCATCGATGCACTGCGCCGCGCGCAGGCCGGCCGCATTACACTGTTTGAACCCTACTGTTCGGCTTCGCGCTCGGACCGCACCACGCGGCGCAACTCAGTGGGCTTCTGGGTCCACTACAAGACACTGGTAAGTCTTGGTTTGGATCATATCATCACCTACCAGTTGCACTCGGACAAGTCCAAGACCGCGATTGACCCTGCGCTCTGCGCAATTGACGATGTACCGGTTGGCTCGTTGATCAAAGAGTACCTAACAGACAACTTCATCAAAACCTCGCAGTACCTGGAACAGGTAGTCCAGAAGGAGTGGCTCTTCTGTTCGGTAGATGCCGGAAGTGAGGGCATCGCCAAGCGCTACGCCAACGCGTTCGGCACGCGGCTGATGATCGCGCACAAGCATCGCGACTACCAGCAGGCCAATACCGTTGAATCGGTAAATATTCTGTCCGACACTCCGATCGAGGGCAAAGAGGTCTGGGTCGTAGACGACATGATCGATACCGCCGGTAGCGTCTACACGCTGGTCAAGGAGTTGCGCAAGCGCAACGTTGCCAGTATAAACATCGCCTCGGTCCATCCGGTGTTTTCAGATCCGGCAATTGCGCGCTTGAAGTCACTCTACGATGACGGGCTACTCGATCGTGCCGTGGTGGTTGACACCGTGGCCTGCCCCGAAACACTTCGTCAGCAGATGCCGTTCCTGCACGTGGTTTCTTCGGCACGGCGCAGTGCCGAGATTATCATGCGCCTCAATCAAGAGCAGTCGCTGTCGCCGTTCTTTGAGGACTTCAACTGCCGCGATTATTTGAACTCCTCGCTCAAGCTCTTTATCTGACAACCAACCGGACAAACTCTGATTCTGCGCCGCGGCGGCCACGCCACAGCCGGGCGTCTCAGAACTCTTTGCGCGAGTCCACCAGTATAGTGACCGGCCCGTCAATCACGCTGTGCACGTCCATGTGCGCCTGGAACACTCCCTCACCAACCACTACGCCGTAGCCCGATATGAGGTCGATCAGCGCCCGATAGAGCAGCTGCGCATCGGCCGGCGCGGCTGCGCGATTGTAAGACGGCCGGCGGCCTTTGCGCGTGTCGCCGTAGAGCGTGAATTGTGAAACCACCACCACCGCCGCGCCCGCCTGCCTGACATCGCGGTTCATTCGGCCCTGGTCGTCATCAAAGACCCGCAGATGCACAATCTTGTCGGCTACGTATTGCAGATCGCGTTGCTGGTCGTCGTGAGCAACACCAACGTAGACCAGCAGACCGCTATCGATAGATGCGGACACCTCTGCGCCGCTTGCAACGCGGCAGCTCGATACCCGCTGAATTACGGCACGCATGTTCAGTTGGCCTGCGGCGCAATCATGCGTATTGAGGTGGCTTCTATCTCACGCAGCCGATCGTTTGCCACAACCCGGCCGATGATTTCGACCGACATCGCCGGCTGCAGCCGCGCGGCAAAACTCATACGCACCGGCACAATGCCCTCGAGAACACGCTCGGTTTCGTATCCTACCAACAGATCAAAGCTGATCTGTTGCTCGCCAATATCCAGGTTACTGATACGCCCGGACCAGCGAACGTAGCTATTGGCGTAAAGCCACGGCTCGCGCACCACCTCGGCGTAACTGGCGTTGTCGGAGAAATCCGCAAAGCTCGGCGCACGAATGTAGTCTGCCAGTAACGAAGCGCGACGCTTCAGATCTGATGACGCATTGGAGTTCAGCACCCGATTGATCTCGATCATCGCCAGGTTGTCACGGAACGCGTTGAAATAGTCTCCCATGCGCTGAAAGCTCTGGCGGATTTCGGGCTCGGTAAGCGCGTAGCGGAACTGGCCCTGGTAGTCGACAAGCGCGTCCTCATCGCGCTCAATGAGCACCAACTCGCTGCCGCTGCGCTCCGGTTGGTCCACGCTGCGCTCTGCCAGCCACGAGGCAATCAGCGGTGTAACCACTACAACGGCGACCGCAACGGCTGCCACAGCTGCGGCTGCCCATACCCAGCGCGGCAGCGCTACACCGGATGAGGGCAGAAAGCGCGTAATCCGTTCATCCTGCACCGCTTCGTGAATCGCGGCCTCGGAATCGGCTGCGCGCAACAGCTTCAGTCCGCGCCTGGCAATCACGTTACGCGGATCCAGCTCCAGTACCGCCAGCCACAGCTGGAGCGCCTCGTCGGAACGACGCCGACGGATCTCGGTTGCAGCCAATGCCAGCATTGCAGCCACGTCGTCGGAGTTGATATGGGTAGCACGACTGAGGAATGAGTATGCGCCGGCGGCATCCCCGGTTCGCAGGCAGCTGACGCCGAGCAGATAGTAGAACTCGGCGTTCTCGCGGTAGAGAAAGACCTGCGGCTCCAGAACCCGGATTACCTCGCTGTAACGCGCGGCACGGAACAGCCGCTCGGCTTTCTTCAGTCCCCTGGTCTTCTTCGGCATCTGTGGCCTCAACGCGAGCGCTGTCCATCGTTGAGCGCCGGCAGACGTTCACGCAGCGCGTCAACTTCGCTATCGGTCACCTGCCGCTCGGAAGCCAGGCGGCGGTTGATGTCGCGCAGCAGCGCGTTTACGGCGTCGAGATCACGTTCGATGCTACGCCGATCGCGAGCGCGCGGCGGTGGTTGCGCTGCACTATCGCGCTCAGGCGGCCGCTGCTCCACCTGACTAAGCCGCCCCAGGCTGTCTCGGACCCCAACAATAAACCGAACCGAATAGCTGCCGCCAGGTTCAATCATGCCGCCGGCGTAGTATACCGCAGCCGCTGAATCATTCATCGAATAAGGGATAAGATCGAACGAGCGCTGCGGATTGACCGCGTAATCCCAGCGAACATCCTTCAGCCGCTTCCAGTTGGCAAACACCACCGCATCGGCATCGCTTACCGCCGGGCCGGCAACCAGGTAGACCAGTGAGACCCGCGAATCCGATGATACCCAGTAGCCGTTGCCGGCATCCGGCTGCATCAGGTACTCGCTATCGTGCGCTTGCCCGTCGGCGGTCTCAAAATGGACGCCGTGCTGTTCTCCGAGCCAGGTGTCCAGAACGTAGCGCAACGCCACACGCCGCGGCGTTTCGGAGCGGTTGGTGACACTGATCTCTCCATCTGCACTACCCTCTATCGCGTTGGCGGTAGTGAAGCGCTGCTCGATCTCCAGCGTTGGCGACCTCCAGCGCAGCGCCAGGGACCCTGGCTGGTGATCAATACTCTGCTCAAACCCACCACCGAACCCCATGCGATGAATCCGGTCGTTCTCCAGCACGCTCAGCACGCTGGTGCTCGGGTCGGGCGCAAACAGTAAAGGCACGCGCTGCTGCCCGGGCAGCAGCGCATACAGCGAGAAGCTGCCACTGCGCTCATGCACCGCAACCGCCATCCGACTATCGGCAATCTCGGCGGAAACCGGCTGCTCTGCCGCGAGTGTGCCCGCCAATAGCAGCAGAATCAGCGCTGCAGCCAGAGTTCTCATCGTGCGCGCTCCAACTCAAGATCGCGAAGCAGACGCTCCTTGACCATCAGCGCCTGTTCCTTGATTTCGGCAACCCGCAGCCGGTTGGCCAGATCCCCCTCAACCGCCACGGCATCGCCGCGCGCGGCGCGAACTTCCTGCAATTCCGTCCGCGCCGCTTCCAGCTGGTTCACCAGCTCGGCGATCTCTTCGTGCAGGCGCCCCACCTCGCGCTCATCAACAGACAGCTCGCCGGCGGCACCGTCTCGATAGGCCGCCAGCGCGTCTTGCCAGGCCTGGCGCGAGCGCTCAAACGCCTCGATGGTACGCAGATGCTCTTCATGGCTCCACTGCAGCAGCCGCTGCAGCTGTTCATCGCGTTCGCTCAGTTGGATCAGTGACAAACGGTAGCCGGCCGCCTCAACGCGGAAACTACTCGGGTAATCATCAACAACTGTTTCAAACAGCCGTGCGGCACGCTCGCGATGTCCCAGCGCCAGCAGAGCCTCGCCGGACCAGTAGTACGCGTTGGCCACGTAGGCCGAGTCCGGGTACCGACTCACAAACTCTTCAAACTGTACCACTGCCTGTTGATAATCTCCGCCGATCAGCAGTGCCCGCGCCCGATGATACAGCGCCTCGGGCACACGTGGATGATCTGGATACGAGTTGATCAAGTGGTCAAAATAGCGGCCGGCCTCAAGGGCATCCTGCTGCGCAAGGCGCACTCTGCCCAACCAGAACCACGCTTCCGGATGCAAACGTTCACCGGCAGCGGATTCAGCAACGCGCCTCAACTGCAGCGCAGCCTGCTCCAGTTCACCCTCGGCAAATAGCGTCATGGCTTGATCGAAGCGCTCGCGCGCCGCCTGTTGCGTTTCCGCCGACAGTGCGGCTGTCAGCAGCAACGACAAGGCACACAGCAACAGGACACGTACTCGATACTTCATGTCAGCCTCTCTTCTCGGACGTTGGCTCGATTATCACCTCATCATAGCGCATGCCGGCTCTCGGTTCAAATGGTAAAACCAACAAGCCAACCGAGAGCGCGGCATCGCCCGGACGCGTTGACTATCTCGTGCCCGATGGGGTATTCTCTATATACATAGGTGTGTCGCCGAACAGTCATGTCCCAGGATCATGTACGAGAAGACGAAGAGCAGGTTCAGAGCCTGTTGGACCAGTCATACGATCTACTCAAGCAGCGGCGCATAAGCGAAGCTGCAGAGCTGATCCAACGCGCGCTATCGATTGACTTCGACAACCAGGAGGTTGTCACTTCGTTGAAGTATGTGAACTTCTGGAAAGATCGTCAAGCGACAGCTGACGCAATTCCCGAGCAGTTCGAACGTGCTGAGTATCTGCTGGGTCAGTGGAGACTGTTTCACAGCTTTGTAGACCGCGTGGGAAACCCGTCGGAGACGTGCCTCTACGCCATCCGCCATCACGTATTCGGACAGGCGCTGGAGCACTATCTCAAGCTGTACGATGATTCCGGCAACAGTGACTCTGAGCTGCTGACGCGTTTGGGGCGCTGCTACAAAGGAATGGGGGAATACGATCGGGCACTCGAGTATCTCGAGCAGGCTTCGGTGGGCCGGCGTGACGATCCGCAGACGGTAGCGGAACTCGCCGACTGCTATGCGTTAGTAAACGAGGTGCAGAAGTCGAAAGCGTTCTTCCGTGAAGCGTTCTTCATTGGAGCGCAAGCGATCGACCTTCAGGCACTCGAGTCGGAGATGATAAACCGACTGGTGGATAAGGTTCGTGAGTTAGGGCTTGAAAGCCCGGCCCTCGAAGAGTGGATCCCGGTGTACGGAGTGTTGTTTGGCGTGTTCACGGTAAAAAGAGAGCTTCGTTCCATAGAGTACGGCAAGTTGAAACAGTCTATCTACGCCCTGGAGCGTGAGTATAGCGACCGCCGACAGCCCGATGTTGTGCTCCAGGCGCGCTTGTTCAACCGCTACTTCTGGTTAATCGATCACTACGTGAATACGCAGGAAGACCAGAGCAAGATCGACGAAGTACTGCTGAAGATTCGCAGTATCGATTCCAAAATCTATCATCAGTACACCAATTGAGACAGGAGCAGAAGAAAATGGCGGAAAAAACGCTCACGCACAGCACGCTGGCGACAGTCACGGAGGCGCTCAACGAGGAAAAGTGGACCCGCGCTACACTCAACAATTATACGACCCACAACTTCGAGGAACTCGACGAGATGCTCGATCAGGTGTTCGAAGCCGGACTTGAAGACGAAGTCAACGAAGCGTGTCAGGAGCACCTGCAGCACAGCCGTAACAGCATCATAGCACTCTATCTCTCGGGGGTGATCCATCTGCGCCGCCAGGTTGTCGACGACGCCAATCTCATCACGCTGATTAACATATTCACCGACAACCGAAAGTGGGGAATTGTCGAGTTTCTCGCCGAGAGAATCCTGCAGTTTGGCGCCAACAAGGTTGCGCTGCGAACACTGGCAGACTGCTACTCCAGCGAGAATCAGTCTGAAAAACTGCACAGTGTTTGGGAACAGCTCATCCGTGTTGACTTCGAGGAAGCCGATATTGTACGCCAGCTTGCAGACCAGAAAGAACAGCAAGGCAACATCGAGGAAGCCGTTGACTACTACAAGAAGGCACTGCACCGCTACATCAACAAGAAGAACTTCAACGCCGTTAAAGAGGTCTGGCACCGACTGATCCAGTACGCGCCTGAGGACACCGAGTTCTTCTACCACGCCGAGACTAAAATCGCAAAGTCTCTAAGCGAGGACCGCGCGGTTCAACTGCTGGAGGATCTCTATCCCCACTTCAAGAAGAAAGGCGCGTGGGAGCGGGCTATCGATCTGCTCAAGCGCATCCTGAATTACGACAGCAAGAATCCGTGGGCGCGCAAAGAAGTCACCGAGTGCTATCGCGAGCTCTACGCAGGCCACAGCCAGCTGGAGGAGTTCATCAAAGTCTCCAACATGACCCAGAGCTGGCGCAACGTGCACGACGCTATCGCTGATTTCGAAAAGCATATCTCGTTCGATTCCGGCAACTTTGTCTTCCACCGCTCCTGGGGAGTTGGGCTGATAAAGTCGGTAGCCGATGATACCGTGACCATCGATTTTGCGCGCAAACGCAATCACAAGATGTCACTCAAGATGGCGGTCAGTGCGCTTGATACCCTGCCGAAAGAGCATATCTGGGTTCTGCGCAGCGTGATCAAGAAGGACAAGTTACACGATAAGGTCAAAGGCAACATCGCGTGGGCGCTGCGTACCGTTATCCGCAGTTCCGGCAACGCGGCAGATATGAAGAAGATCAAGGCTGAACTGGTGCCGCATATTCTCGAACCCAGGGAGTGGTCGTCGTGGAGCACTAAAGCTCGCCAGATTCTCAAGACCAATCAGCAGTTTGGCAACCTGTCGGACAAGGCTGACCACTTCGTGGTGCGCGACCATCCGATAAGCTACGAAGAAAAGATCTACAACAAGTTCAAGGCCGCCAAGGGCTTCTTCGACCGCGTTGCTCTGCTCTACGAGTACGTCGATCACATTGAGAAACGCGAGAAGAGCGGCCCCGACTCCGATCTGTTTCGCGAAATGTTTGATTTCTTCGTAACAGATCTGCGATCCCCGTCGGCGGTTAATGAGCAGGTTGTATCCAGCTTTCTGATTGTGCTTGACCTGGTCAAGAGCTATCCTTACCTGAACCCGGGAATCGACCTCGACTTCCGCGCCATGTTCGAGCAGATCGACAACATTGAAGAGCTCTTCGCCGCGATTGCGGACGCTGGACTACGGCGCAAGTTCCTGCGCGAGATTCGAGCCCAGCTTCCCGACTGGCCTCACTACTACGTTCGGCTGTTCCCCTACTATCTGTCACGCGACATTATCGGCGAACTCGAGCGCAACCAGAAGACCGACGAATTGCAGAAGCTTGTTACCAATATTTTCCAGAATTACCGCGAATGGCGTGAGGCCTTTGTCTGGATCGTTCGTAACTGCCTTGAAGACACCTGGCTGCAGGAGATCAGCGTTGACTACGAAAAACTGCTCATCGGCATGGTACACATTCTTGACCTCACAGCCCGCGACGTAGACAACCGCCGCGACGTTGCCGAGAATCGCAAGTTGAACCGCCAGGTGCATACCTTCCTGTTCAAGGAGGGTAACCTGCTGAGCTTTCTCAGCGAAGCCGATGAGGACTCCATCAATCGTATCTTCACGCTGGTCAGCGACGTCACAGAGCTTGATCCCTCGCTGGTGCTGGAACTCAAACAGACCATCCTCGACCGCTTTCCCGATTTCAAGTTCTACGGCGAGCAGGAGAAAGAGGTTGTCAGCCGTGGCTTCATCGTAACAAGCAAGGCGTACGAGGAGAAGCAGAAGCAGCTCAAACAGATCCACGAGGTGGACGTACCGGCAAACTCCAAAGAGATCAGCGAGGCGCTGTCGCACGGCGATCTCAAGGAGAACGCCGAATACAAGGCCGCCAAGGAGCGTCAGGATATGCTCAACAGCACCGCGGCGCGCCTGACCGAGGAGCTCGATCGAGCCCAGATCGTGCGGCCCAACGATGTTGATCCTTCCTCGGTCACCTTTGGCACAACCGTATCGCTGACCAACATGATCGACGGCACCAGCGAGCGTTACACGATACTCGGTCCGTGGGAGTCAAACCCCGAGAAGGGCGTGATATCGTATCTCTCGCCGCTCGGCAACGCGCTCTACAACCGCGAGCCGGAGCAGGAGTTTCACTTTGAGATCAACGAAACACCGTATCACTACCGCGTAGATAAGATCGAAGTCGCAGACTTCTGAAAAGCCGGCCGCGGCCGGCCAGGCTACATCCGCTCGAGCGCGTCACGCGCCGTGCGGCGAACAGCCTGATGATACGGCTCTTCGGCCATCTCGCTGACACGCGCCCGTAAACCGCTCAGTCCGTGCCGGCCGGCGGCGCGGACTCCATAGATCTGAATCACAAAGTTGGGATGGTGAAGCAGGCGATCGTAGATCCGGTTGGGGACGGTCGTCTCGGAGGTCGACAGAATGCGGCCTATCTGGTCGAGAATGCGCGACTGTGGCTTGTCGTATTCGGCGTCGATCAGCTTTTCGATCACGGCAGCGTGCGCTGCAGCATCGGCCTCCAGCATCTTCTGCAGCGCGCTTATGCGCAGCGCCTCGCTGTTACGCTCGTTCTGCACAAAATCCTGCAGAAACGTACGTGCCCGCCGGTCGTCAAGAGCCGAGAGGGTCTCAAACGCCTGGCTGCGCACCGGAACTTCCGGGTCACGCTCGGCGCGGAAGATCACCGCCGCTATGGCGTCGGTCATATTGTGGCGTGCAATTCCCTGCAGCGCAGAAACCCGCACCCGCCAGAAAGAATCCCGCAGCGCGTTGGTCAGCACCCGCTCGACTTCCTCACCCTCAAAGTGGCCGATTCCGTTGACAGCGTAGGCGCGCAGCAGTGTGTCGTCGCTGCTGACCAGCGCGCTGAGCGTATCAATCGCCCGCGGATCACCAATCTTTCCCAATGAATCCGCGGCGTAGCGGCGCACTGTACCATCTTCGCTGGTGTTGCTGCTGATTTGAATCAGTTCGTCTACCGCGTCAACAGCACGCAATTCTCCCAGCGCCAGAACCACTGCTGCACGCAGCGCGCTTGGGGTACGGCGGTCGTTCAGACGATTGAGCAGCGGCCCGATGTCATCCTCACCACCACGCAGCCCAATCGCGCGAATAGCCGTCTCAGCCAGCATCATTTGCGGACTGTCGGCGACGCCGTGCAACGCCTGCAGCGTCTCGTGCGCCGGCGATTCGACCGCCGCAGATACGTAGCGCACCGCAGAAAGAAGCAGGTCATTGGGATGCTCGCGCGGCTCACTGAGGACGCGCAACGCCTGCGTTTCTGCTCCATCCCAGCGCATCTCATTGAAGAAATCCAGTATCCTGCGCTGCAGACGCGGATTGCGCGAAGAATCGTATAGATCGACAATCTCCTGATGCAGCCGGTCTTCGCGCTGTTCCAGCAGCGTTTCCAACAGCGTTATTACCTCCGAATCAATCCCGTACATAAGCGTGTCGCGCCAGTCATCGATCGGCGCGCGCAGCTGCTGGTCTTCGTCCTGCTGTTCTATCCCAAGCTCTTCGCCGGTCTCAGGCACCGCAAAAGGATCCTCTTCGGACTGCTGCGGTACCGATTCCTGATCTGGTAGCTGCTGCGCGGGAAGCCAGAGTGTGGCCACGCCAACCAAGAGTCCAACCATCGCCGCTCGCCGTCGGCTGCCGCGCTCAACTACCAATCTCATCACTTTCTTCTCCCAAACAGCGTACGTAGCGCCTCGACTTGCAGAAAATAGTACATAATAAGAAGAATTCCCGCAGCGCCGCCGCCCGCACCGGCCAGTCGCAACAGGTTGCCCCAGCTGCTGCCGTCGCGCCACCACTGCCCACCGCGCTCAAGATAGAGATAGATGTAGAGTGCTACCGGCGTAATCGACAGCGCCACTTTGGCAAAGGTAACACCGATACGGCGAAAATTCAGCCCACCGAGGATCTGATTCGCTTTGACAACCATCAAAACCAGCGCAACCGAAAACGCCACCGAGTTTGCTACCGCAAGCCCAACCACCCGCAGCCGGGTCTCTTTGAGCCACAACGCCAACCCCACATCGAGCACAAACGCCACCGCGGCGGTTATCAACGGCGTACGGAAATTTCCGATAGCGTAGAAGAACCGCTGAAAGAAGCTGAATGCACCGACGCTGAGCAAGCCCAGGCAGTACCCTGCCAGCGTTCGCGCAGCGAGATCGGTGTACTGCACCTGAAACTGGCCACGCTGCAGTGCAACCGCGATAATCTCGTGGCCGAGCATTCCCATAATCAACGCTGACGGAATCAGCAGCGCTATCAGATAGCGAAATCCGTACTCAAGCGACTGCTTCAGCCCTTGCGTATCGTCGGCTGCGAACTGACGGCTCATGCGTGGAAACATCACCGTTGTGATCGATGCGCTGAAAATGCCAAACGGCAACTGCCAGAAGGTCAACGCGTTGGTCACAGCCGATCCGCTGCCGTCATCCAGCCCACTGGCAAACAGCATTGAAACCTGCTGATTAATTGTGTACACCGACGCCGTTGCCACAACCGGCAACCACTGCGCCATGACCGCCTTGAATCGCGGATCACCGAAGTTGAATGAAAGGCGCAAGTCGTAGCCCAATTTCCGGAACTGTGGTATCTGAAACAGGATCTGAAGTACCCCGCCGACCAATACTCCTACCGCCATCGAAAACACTCCGATGGCGTCGTGCAGCAGCAGTATCGCGCAGATAACCGAAATCGAGAACAGCAGCGGAGTCAGCGCCGGAACCAGGAAGCGATTGTGCGAGTTGATGGTACCCATCACCACCGCGCTGATACTGATCAGCAGCAGGTAGTGTATCAGCCACTGAAACAGCTCGGACGCCAGCACCTGGCGCGCAGGTTCAGGGAAATCGAGTATGACCGAGATGATCTGACTCGAAAACAGAACCGACAGCAGCAGCAACGGCAGCAGGATAACCAGCTGCAGCGTAAGGATCAGCCGCACGATGCGGCGCGAGGATTCGCCGCTGGCATCGGCAATAATGGTCTTTGAAAGAACCGGGATGAACGCCGATGACAACGCACCTTCCGCCAGCAGCTTGCGTAGATTGTTTGGGATATTGAAAACAAGGTTCACTACGTCAGCTTCACCGGAGCCTCCAAAAACCGCGCCGATGACCGCAATTCTCAGGAACCCCAACACACGGGATGCAAACGTGGATCCCATTACTACCAGGGTCGAGAGTGTACTACGTCTCAGCGACTGTTCTTGCGCCATTGCCGTTGTACCAGGGGGCGTAGCTCCGTGCGAACTGCGAGAATCGGTCCTCTACAATAGATTGTCGAACCAGGTCGGTGAAGCTCTTAAGAAAAAACAGGTTGTGCAGCGTGGTCAAAACCGGACCGAGAATCTCGGCGGACTTGAACAGATGGCGAATGTAGCCGCGGCTGTAACGCCGGCACGCCGGACAGCGGCACTCGTCCTCGATTGGGCGGTCCACCCCGCTGTGGCACGCGTTCTTCAGCTGAATCCGCCCCGCGTGTGTGAACGCAGTCCCATTGCGCGCTGCTCGAGTTGGAAACACGCAGTCAAACATATCGATACCGTTACGTACCGCTTCCAGGATGAAGTCAGGCGTGCCAATCCCCATCAGATAACGCGGTTTGGACTCCGGTAGCAGCGCCGCGCTGTAGGCTAAGGTGTCGCAGAACTGCGAGAATGGCTCCCCAACCGACAAGCCGCCCAGTGCCAGTCCGGGGAAATCCAGGGCACAGATTCGCTCGGCGCTGCGGCGGCGCAGGTCTTCAAAGAAGTTCCCCTGAACAATCCCGAACAACATTCCCTGGTAATCAGCCGCTGCGGCACGCCAGCGCTGATACGCCCTGACGGCCCACTCGGCGGTAATACGTTCAGCCTCTTCGGCTTCACGACGATCTATACCGAACGAGCTGCACACATCGAGAGCCATTTGCACGTCGCTGCCAAAATCACACTGGATATCTACAACCTGCTCCGGGGTAAATGAATGCTGGCTCCCGTCGATGTGTGACCGGAACCTTACACCTTCAGAAGAAACCTTCTGCAGCCTGGCCAGCGAAAAGATCTGGAACCCGCCCGAATCGGTGAGAATGTTGCCGTTCCAGGCCGCAAAGCGGTGCAACCCGCCGTAGGAGCGGATCACCTCCATTCCGGGGCGTAGATAGAGATGATAGGTATTGCCCAGAATCAGCTTGAACCCCAGGCCCTCGAGATCGTCCTGGCGCACAGCTTTGACGGTTGCCGCGGTTCCGACCGGCATGAAGGCCGGCGTGGCAACATCCCCATGCGGCAGGTGCAGTATTCCGGCACGCGCCGAGCTCCCGCTGTCTCGTGCTTGTATGCTGATCATTGGTTCCCGCTATGTACGCGAATACCGAAACAGTACCACAGTGGCAATCATAAACACCACAATTGGTGTCCACGCTCCGGCCAGTGGTGCAATCGTGCCCGATTGCGCCATAAGACCGGTAACCATTCCGGTCACGTAGTATAGCACAGCCAGACATAGAGAGACCAGCAGACTCATCAACACTATGTTGCGCTTGAAGCGCCCCCCTATTGCCGAGCACAGACCCATCACCAACAACGGCGTCAATGAAAAGGAGTAACGTTCGTAGTAGTTTGTCAGAGCGGCGCGGAACGGCAGTCCGGCACGTTGCAGCGATACAATATGCTCACGTGCTTCAGAGCGGGTCATCTGAGCCACATCGCGCAGGCCACGGCCGAAGGTCGAAGGCGGTTCATCAAAGCGTTCACTCGAAAAGCGCTCCGACATCTGGGCCGACAGATCAGCTGCGGATTCATCCCAGCGGTAGGTACGTACGCGGTGAAACACCCAGCGGTCGTCCTGCCACTGCGCCCAATCCGCGTCGATACGCCGCGATAGACCGCCGGCCTCGTTCAGCTCCAACACTACCACCCCGTTGAGGCTCTGACTCAGGTCATTGTAGTAGTCCGCGTAGTAGACCACCCGCCGCCGCTCTGCAAGCACCGTAACGTTGCTGCCCGAGTAGCTGCGTCCCAGCTGCAGCAGCTCCTCGGAAAGCTGCCCGCGGCGCTGGTCGGCCGCAATTGCTACCCGGTCCTCAAAAACAAAAGCCCCGGCGCTCAGCAGCGCCCCGATTACCATCAACGGCACCACAAAACGGTACAGCGATACTCCTGCGGCAAACACCGATATAAGCTCGTTGTTGCTGTAGAGTATACTGAGCGAGAGCGAGCCGGCAAACAGCGTTGCGATTGGCAGCGCGTACAGAACTCCGCGCGGCAGATAGAGCAGCTGCACCGCAACTACCGCCGAAGCGGGAACCTCCATATTGAGGTACTGCACAATGTTGCCAAACAGATCGACCAACTGAAGCATAAGCACAAAGAAGACCAGACTAACGGCAAGCAGCGGCAGAAACCCGGCCACAAGCATCACATCGAGCCGCCTCATCGTCTGAGCCTCACCACCAGGAAGACAGCGGCCACCAGTGCAATCAACACATTCGGGGCCCACATCGCCAGAACCGGTGAGATATCGGTGCGTTGAACCCCAAGCGTCTGGCCGCCAATCAGCATCGCCCAGTACACCACCGACACAAGCAATCCAATGGCAAAACCTACCGCCCTGCCGCTGCGGCGAGTAGTAAGACCAACCGGGAACGCAAAAAGTGCAAACGCTACACATGCAAACGGGATCGAGAACTTCTTGTGATATTCGATTTCGTAAATCTGCAGGCTGCGGTCGACTATCGGACGCGATGCGTCGCGTTCAAGGGTTTCCACTCTGCGCTGCAAAGCGGGGTACCACTGCTCTGGATCCGGGTCGTCGCCGGCCAGCCTCCCGGTGGTAGCCTGGTAGTCAAGAAAGATTGCCCGGCGCCGCTCAGCAAGGGCGCGCTCGTGCTCGCGACGGCGTTCATCAAGCGCGCGCCGTTTCTGTTCGATCTCGCGGTACACATCCACCGAGCTCATCTCACGCGGGCCGGGCGAACGCAGCGCCACTGCGATATCGCGCAGCAATATGTTGTACTGCATCTCGCGCGCACTCAGCCAATCGTACTGATCACGATTACGTGCATCCACCCGCTGGCTGAACACCTCGGACAGTTCCAGTGAGATAACTCCGTCATCGCCCTCCTCGCGGAAGCGGGCACGCTGCGACAGAATAACCCGCCGTGCGCCGCGGTCATCCTGCTCGATAATCATCAGCCCATCGATTTGCCCCTGGTCCACTGCACCGGTGATCATGATGCTGTCCTGATAGCGGCTGATCGAGTACGGTTCAAGTTCGAGTGCGGGGTTTGCATAGAGCAACTCACGGTAGAGTGCGCCGAAATTTATGGTTCCAACCGGCAGGAAGTAGTCGTTCATGATGAAAGAGCCGGCCGACAGCAGCACACCCGCCGACAATAACGGCAGCGCCAACCGAAGCAGCGGCACGCCTGCCGCCTGCAATGCCAGAACCTCGTTATCTGAAGAAAGGCGCCCGACGGCCATCAACGCGCCCACCAGCGCTCCAAACGGAAACGAGAGCGCCACGATCGAGGGCAACGAATACCAGATCAGCCGAACCACGTCAAACAGCGCTACGTCGCGGGTCAGGATATCGCGCGCCAACAGCAGCATCTGATTGACAAAGAAGATGAAGAAGAAGAACAGAAACGCAACCAGAAACGAGAGCAGAAACTCCTGCAGAACGTAGAGCGAGACCCGTCTGTACGATCGGGTTGACCTCATAGCCCGTTCACTGACCGGTAGAACCGAAGCCCCCGGACCCCCGTTCGGTTGAGACAAGCTCACCTCGCTCGAATAGCGCTCTGACTACCGGCGCCACTACCAGCTGCGCAATTCGGTCTCCCGGGTTTATGGTGCACGCAACCGACCCAAAGTTAACCATGATAACCTGAATCTCACCGCGATAATCACTGTCCACAGTTCCCGGTGCATTGAGCACCGTTAGTCCGTGTCTGTACGCCAGACCGGATCGCGGCCTGACCTGGCCTTCGTACCCCGCCGGCAGCGCGCAGCGCACCCCGGTGGGCACCCGCGCGCGTTGACCCGGATTCAGCTGCAACGGGCCGTCCAGGTCAGCTTTGAGGTCGGCTCCAGCGGCTTCCGCTGATGCATACACCGGCTCGAGGCCGGCGGCAGCATCAAAGCGTACATGTACCTCAGGCCCGCTGCTCACCGATGACGACCACCACCGGACGAATGGCGCCCGTCGCGACCGCCACGCCCCGGTCCACGGTTGTCCTGGCGCACGTTCTCGTCGCTGCCTTCGTAGATCAGACTGAGGTTGACCCGTCCCATCTTGTCGATCTCTATGATCTTGACCGGTACGCTTTGATTCATCTGCAACACATCGCTGACCGATTCAACACGGTGCCCCGCGAGCTTGGAGATGTGACACAGGCCTTCCTTATTCGGCAGGAACTCGATAAAGGCGCCGAAATCGACGATACGTTTGACCACGCCTTCGTACACCTTCCCAACTTCGGGCTCTTCCAGCAGCGACATGAATGCTGCTTTGGCTTCTTCACCGGAGTCCTTGTCCTTGCAGTAGATGGTAACGCTTCCGTCATCGTCTATATTAGTGTTGACGCCGTAGCGCTCACTGATTCCCTTGATGGTTTTGCCCGAGGGTCCGATCAGCAAACCGATGCGTTCAACATCCACCTTGAATGTGATGATCCGTGGCGCGTATTCGGAGAGCGTGCTGCTCGGCTGTTCGATAGCTTCGGCCATCTTCGACAGTATGTGCATCCGTCCGCCGCGCGCCTGTTCAAGCGCTCTCTTCATGACTTCAGGAGCCACATTCTTGACTTTGATATCCATCTGGAACGCAGTGATTCCCTCCTGGGTGCCGGCAACTTTAAAGTCCATATCGCCGAGGTGATCCTCTTCGCCCAGAATATCACTGAGGATTACCGACTCATCGCCTTCCTGGATCATTCCCATTGCGATACCGGCAACCGGCTTCTGCAGTGGCACACCAGCGTTCATCATCGAGAGGCTCGCACCACAGACCGTGGCCATTGAAGACGACCCGTTGGATTCAAGGATCTCCGAGACAAGCCGTACGGTGTACGGGAAGTCAGCCTTGGGAGGAACCACCGCCTCCAGCGCGCGGTGCGCCAGGTGGCCGTGTCCGATCTCGCGCCGGCCGGTTCCCATTCGGCCGGTCTCGCCAACCGAGAACGGCGGAAAGTTATAGTGCAGTAGAAAGTTCTGCCGGCGGTCACCCTCGATGTCATCCATGATCTGCTCGTCGTAGACTGTGCCGAGGGTGGTGATGGCAAGCGCCTGTGTCTCACCGCGAGTGAAAAGCGCAGATCCGTGCGTGCGTTGCAGAACCCCGACTTCACAACTGATCGGTCGAATGTCTTCCGGCGCTCGACCGTCGGTTCTCACCTTACGCTCGAAGATGGACTTGCGCACAACTTCCTGCTCTAGATCATCCATCGCTCCGGAAAACAGTCCCTGCTGCGCCTCGGGAATCTTCTCGCCAAAATGCTCTCGCGTTTCGCTGATCACTTGCTTGATGGCCGCACTGCGCTCCATCTTGCCTTTGACAAAACAGGCGTGCTCCATCCTGGGGCGCGCGTAGTCGAGAATCTCCTGTCTGGCTTCGAGAACCAGCGTCTCCTCCACCAGTGGCAGCTTCTCGCGACCGCAGAGTTCGCGCAGCTCGTGCTGTATGCGACACAGTTCCTGAATCGGTTCACGCGCAAACTCGATAGCTTCGAGCAACAGCTCCTCGGGGACCTGCTCGCCGCCGCCCTCTACCATGGTTATACCCAGCTCGGTGCCGGCCACCGTGATGTCCAGATCGGCGCCGGCAATCTCGTCAAACGTCGGATTGACGATCAACTCTCCCTTGTACGAGATCACCCGCACCGCGCCAACCGGCCCGTCAAACGGTATATCGGAAACAAAAACGGCCGCCGAGGCTGCGACCATAGCCACCACATCAGGAGGATTCACCTGGTCGGCCGAGATTACCGTAGGCACAACCTGGATATCACGCTGGAACGCCTTCGAAAACAGTGGCCGCATCGGACGATCTATCAGGCGGCATACGAGGATCTCTTTATCCTTGGGGCGCATCTCGCGCTTGATGAATCCACCAGGTATCTTTCCGGCGGCGTAGTATTTCTCGTTGTACTCCACCTGCAGCGGAACGTAGTCCAGCCCAACAACCGGCTTTGCCGAGCAGCAGGCGGTTGCCAGGACCGATGACCCGCCGTACTGCGCAAACACGGCGCCGTTGGCCTGCTTGGCCATTCGCCCTGACTCAAGCACAAGGTCGGTCTTTCCAACACGGAGCGTTACTGTATGCATATTTCTTCCCTAGTGTTACTTGCGGATGCCTAACTGCGCGATCAATTTGCGATAACCATCCAGATCAGTCTGCTGCAAATAGCGCAGGAGCCTTCTGCGCTTGCCAACCAGCTTGAGCAGCCCGCGTCGCGAACCGTGGTCTTTGCTGTGGGTCTTGAAGTGCCCGGTCAAGTGCTGAATTCTCCTGGTGAGAAGCGCGATCTGGACCTTGGTGTCCCCGGTATTAGCGGCAGCCCCACCAAACTGGGCCACAGTTTGCGCCTTCTCTTCCTTCGTTACCGACATGTAAAACTCCTTGGTACCACTACTGTATCTAATTGTTATATGGTCTGTTGCGTGCTCATTAATCGGACACTCATTATCAACACTCGTCCAACCCGTGTCAACCCGCTGCCGCGAGCACGCAGCGATAACGGAACCCTACCCCGTCAAAATCGGCCAATGCCAACAGGTTACGCTCGTTGTCCATTAACGCGCACGCTCCGGGAGCCGGATCTCCGCTGACCACGTCCGAACCGCCAATCGCCCCACCGTGCTGCACTCGTTCTGCCGCGGCATCGCTGAGCGTTACTACCTGGATCCCCGGCACCCTATCGATAAAGCGGTCCGCGCACCACAGGTGAAGCTCGGGATCAAACTGTGCCGGTAGTACCGCATCCGCCACGCCAAACGGCCCTACCGCCGTTCTGCGCAATCCGCTGACGTGGGCACAGCTGCCACACGCCTGAGCGATATCGCGTGCCAGTGACCGGATGTATGTACCCTTGCCGCAGTGTACCTCGAATACCGCGGTTGGCGCGTCGTACTGTTTCAGTACGAGGTCAAATACCTCTACCGGCCGCCTTGCCATCTCTAACGCTACGCCGGCGCGCGCCAGCCGGTGAGCGCGTTTGCCGCCAACCTTCAATGCAGAATAGACCGGCGGTTGCTGTTCGATCCGGCCGATGAACTGCGGCACTACTGCCCGCAGCCGTTCGGCCTGCGGCGCGCTGCAGCGCGCGATCTGCTGTCCATCACAGTCAAGAGTATCGGTGGCTACACCAAAGCGCACCGTTGCCGTATAGCGCTTGTCAAGTCCGGTGATGTGATCGGCCAGCCGCGTGTAACTGCCGGCAAGCACCACCATCAGCCCGGTAGCAAACGGATCCAGCGTGCCGGTGTGGCCAATCTTTCTGGTCTGCAATGTCCGTTTGATATGCCCCAGAGCCGCAAACGAGGTAAGCGATTCCGGTTTATCAATCAGGATCAGTCCGTGTTTCTTCATCGAGATGCTTCAGCCGTTCGGTAATCTCGAACCCCTGCTGCAGGCTGCGATCGCCAATGAAACGCAGCTTGGGGGTGTTGCGAAAACTGAATCGCTTTGCCAGTCGACTCTGAATAAACCCGCTGGCACTGTTCAAACCTTCAACGCACAGATCGAGTTCCTGATCATCGAAGTAGCCCGAAACGTAGACCCTGGCGAAATCGAGGTCCTTGGAAACTTCGACACGATTAACCACCACCAGGCTGTTCACGCGAGGATCCTTGATACCGCCCTGCGTGATCAACTGGCTGACCTCCTGGCGAATCAGGTTGGCCGCTCGCTCGAGTCGGAATGTAGCCACGCTCAGGTTGCCTCGTGCAGCTTCTTGGCCACCTCTTTGACCTCATACACTTCCAGAACATCACCAACCTTCAGATCACTGAAGTTCTCTACACCAACCCCACACTCGTAGCCCTGGTCGACTTCGCGTGCGTCGTCCTTGAAACGCCGCAGCGAGACAACTTTGCCGCTGTATATGCGGACGCCGTCGCGAATAACGTGCACCTGCGCGTTACGCCTGATCTTGCCCGAGGTGACGTACGAACCGGCGATAACGCCCAGCTTTGGAACCTTGAACAGTTCGCGAACCTCGACCGTTCCGATGGTCTCTTCCTTGAGGTCGGGAGCCAACAGTCCTTCCATGGCCGACCTGACCTCGTTAACAACATCGTAGATGATATTGTACTTGCGAATTTCGACCTTCTCCTGATCCGCCAGCTCCTGCGCTCGCGCGGTTGGACGCACGTTGAAACCGATCACGATCGCTTCGGACGCTGCCGCAAGCATGACATCGTTCTCGTTGATAGCCCCGGCAGCTGAGTGCAGCACGTTGAGCCTGATCTCAGATGTGCTGAGCTTCTCCAGCGCGCTCTGCAACGCTTCAACCGAACCGTGGACGTCACCCTTGATGATGACCCGGAGCTCCTGGACACCGCCTTCCTGAATACTGTCGTAGAGATTGTCGAGTGTGATCTTCTTGACGTTCTTTGCAACCTCGACTTTACGCAGCTCCTGCCGTTTGTCGCCCACCTGGCGAGCCAGTTTCTCGGTTCCGGTAACCTGAAATGGATCGCCGGCGTTGGGGATACCGGTGAAACCGAGTATCTCAACCGGCATGGATGGATACGCCTCGTCGACCTTGTCTCCGCGGTCATTGAACATCGCCCGCACGCGTCCCGGATAGACACCGGCAACAAAACTGTCTCCAACGCGTAGAGTGCCGCGCAGTATCAGAACCGTTGATACCGTTCCGCGACCCGGATCGATACGCGACTCGACCACTTTGCCTTCGGCGTTGCAGTCCTGGTTAGCGCGTAACTCGAGCACCTCGGATTGCAGCAACACGGTTTCCAGCAGTTGTGGTATCCCCTCTTTCTTGAGCGCCGAGACCTCACAGTAGAGCGTGCTACCACCCCACGCTTCGGGCATGAGGCCCAGGTCCGACAGCTGTTGTTTGACACGGTCGGGATTAGCCGCCGGGAGATCAATCTTGTTTATGGCAACGATGATCGGAACGCCGGCTGCTTTGGCGTGATCCACCGCTTCACGGGTCTGCGGCATCACTCCGTCATCGGCGGCTACCACCAGAATCACGATATCGGTAACCTGAGCGCCACGCGCACGCATCAGCGTAAACGCTTCGTGCCCCGGTGTATCGAGAAATGTCACCTTGCCCTGTTGCGGCAGTTCAATCTGGTACGCACCGATGTGCTGCGTGATTCCGCCAAACTCACCGGCAACTACGTCGGTGGTTCGTATAGCATCGAGCAACTTGGTCTTGCCGTGGTCAACGTGCCCCATAACAGTAACGATCGGCGGCCGCGGCGGCTGGACGTCGCCGGCTTCATCGTCTTCGGTAGCGATGATCGTCTCGTCGTACAGCGATACGATATTGACTTCGCAGCCGTACTCTCCGGCCAGAATCTGCGCGGTCTCGGCATCGATCTGCTGGTTGATTGTGACCATCATACCCATGCTCATCAGCTTACCGATGAGGTCGGACGCCTTCAGATTCATCTTGCGCGCAAGCTCGGATACCGTGACTACTTCCATGATATCGATGGACTTTGGTACCGGGTTAGCTTTGGGCGTGCTCTTTTTGGGCTTATACTGAAGGCTCTTTTCTTGATGGCGATCCTTACTCGGATAGGGCTTGCGCTTGGTCTTGAAGAATTTCTTGCCACTCGGACGCTTTTCGCTCTGAGCCGGCGCTTCCCCGGGAGGTGCTCCGGGCCGCGGCGGACGTGCGGCGCCGGGAGCGCCGCCGGGCCTGCCCATCGGGCGGGCAGCGGGACGACCGGGACCGGGGCCACCGCCAGGCCTCCCTCCGGGGCCGGCCGGCCGTGGTGGCCCACTAGCAGGGCGGCCGCGTTCCGGCGCTTCGGGTTTTTCGCTCTTGCGCTGCTGCGGTGCGTGCGGCTGTCCGATCTTACGTTCCCGTACCGACGGTGGCGGCTCCGGGCCGCCCTCCACGCGGAAGCGATTGCGAGGCTGTGCCGGCTCAGCGGAGCGTTTGGCCTCTTCACCGCTGGATGCGGGTTTGCCGGCAGCTGTCTCGGGCCGTTCAGCGCTTTTCTCAACACCGCTGTCGGATTCCTGTTTGCTGGCAGCCGGTGCCGACTTGGGTCTGGACTTCTGGCCGGCCTCAGGCTCGGCGTCAGCCGGCCTGGCTGGCACTTGCCCGCTATCGGGGCTCTTTGACTTGCCCCTGCGCTTCACGACTACCCTGACCTTCTTCTTTTCAGTCTTGTCTTCTTCGGCCGCTGGGGCGGCCTTAGGCTCGTCCTTACGGTGCTTGATGAGGGTAGCTTTGGGTTTGGTCTCTTTCTCTTTCTCTTCTGCCATAACGTACTTCAGGTTATACCACGTTCGACCCCGGCTCGAAAAGGGTAGTCACTCATCCTCCTCTTCGATAATCTCTACAAACTCTTCGATGATAGCCTGGATGGCCGCAACGTCGTCATCGCTGATGCCGTCGATCTTGCGCAGATCATCTTCCTGCAGAGATACCAGGTCCACCACGTCTTCAACACCGCCGGCTTCGAGCTTGGCCACAATCTGAGAGTCAATGCCCGGCAGCTCGGCGATGCGAGTGATCTCTTCCTCGTCTTCTTCTTCCTCTTCGTCTATTTCTTCGTCAGCGTCTTCGTCGACGTCTTCTTGCGGCGAATACTCCGGCTGTTGTTCATCCAACGGCTGCTGAGCCTCTTCTTCAACGAGGTCCTCTTCCTGCTCCTCCAGATAGTCCTGTTCGTCTTCTTCGTCGGCCTCTTCTTCCTGCTCGATAATTTCAATATTCTCAGCCATAACCTTCTTGATGGCTACGATATCCTCATCGTCTATGCCGGAAAGCTGCGCCAGGTCTTCATCGGTAAGCGCCACCAGCTGCTCGATCAGCTCGATGCCGTTGGCTTTCAGAGCCGCTACGACGCTCTCGGGTACATCGGGCAGCTCCGCGATGCCGGTGATCTCGTCTACCTCTTCGTCGTAGTCGCGGAACAGTGCGCTGACCGCGCGTTTGGTTTCAGCCGAAACATCCATCTCGCCGAACTGGGCCTCGGTCTTGACATCGATATTCCAGTCCACCAGCCGATTTGCCAACCGCACGTTGAGCCCCTGCTTTCCGATTGCCAACGAAAGCTGCTGCTCGCCAACTACCGCCAGTGCCTGGCGCTTGGCTTCGTCCAGGATGACCACATGACTGACCTCGGCCGGAGAGAGGGCGTTCTTGATGAACGTGCGAGGATCGTTGTCGTACTTGAGAATGTCGATCTTCTCGCCCTCGAGTTCGCGTACGATTGCCTGGATTCTTACACCGCGCAGCCCAACACAGGCGCCAACCGGATCGACATCTTCACGGTTGGAGTAGACTGCTATCTTGGTCCGATAGCCGGGCTCACGCACAATCTTCTGTATCTCAACCGTCCTGTCGTAGACCTCGGGGACTTCCAGCTCAAAGATGCGCCGCACAAACTCGGTGTGTGTGCGCGAGAGAATAATCTGCAGTCCGGCCGGGGATTTATTGACCTCGTAGATCAGTGCCTTGATACGATCATTGGGGCGATACACCTCGCGTGGCGACTGGTAACGTTTTGGCATCAACCCTTCGGTCTTGCCCAGATCAACAAAGATATTGCCGTTGCGTTCGCGTTGATAGTAGCCGATGATCATCTCACCAACTTTGTCGATGTATTCCGAGTAGAGGGTGTCCTTCTGGATCTCACGCAGCGTCTGCTTGGCCTTCTGCTTGGCGCTCTGCACCGCGACACGGTCAAATTCCTTGGGATCGATCTCGATCAACATCTCGTCGCCGACCTCGGCTTCGGGACTGTACGCCAGAGCATCCTCGAGCGCAATCTCGTTTACCGGATCGTAGACGTCCTCCACAATCTCCTTACGCGCGTTGAGACTGACGCTGCCGTCTTCGTCGTTGAAGCGAACGATGGCGTTTTCATCGGTACCAAAAGTCTTCTTGTACGCGGCGAGCAGGAACTCTTCAATGGTACGGTGGATAAGCTCTTCCGAGATGCCTTTCTCCTGTATGAGAAGACGAATAGCATCGGCTAATTGAGAAGCCATCATGATTGTGCTTTAGACCTCCTGTGAGTCGTCAAGTCTGGCCTTCTGTATGTCGGCAAACGGTATGCGCTGCTGCACACCGCCCCGTACGATGACAACCTCGTGCTCGTCACTATCGTGAATGATTCCGCCAACCCACTGCTGCTCAGCTTTACTGTACACGCGAACGCCTTTCGATTGGAAGATGCGATACTCGCGTGGCAGTCGAATTGCACGGTCTATACCCGGCGAACCAACCTCGATGTTCAAGTCCCGATCCGGGTACAGCGCCTCCAGCCGCGGCGCGATCATCCGGTGCACCGCGGCGCAGTCGTCCACGCCAACCCCGCTGCCGGCAAAAATCACCGCGTGAACGTGCAGCACCTCTTTTACAATCTGGGCCCGCAGGTCCACCAATGTAAAGCCGTAGCCGGAAACGATCGGCGTCAAATCCTCGTATAACTGCTCTTCCATCCTCGGTCCGGTCATGAGTGTCCTTGCAGCAAGAAAAACAAAAAAAGAGTCGAAACTCGACTCTCTTGACTGCTGGCAAAAGATTGTATGTAGACAATATCAATTGCCGCCCAAAGTGTCAATCACAGGTCCATCGCCACGGTCAAGGCGTAGATTGAGACCACGCCGGCGGGCCGCAACGCTTCGCAACACGCGTCGAGGGTGGCGCCGGTGGTGTACACGTCGTCGATCAGCACCACGCTGTTGCCGGCAATCAACGCGGGATCGACCGCCAATCGGATGCGTCCCCTGAGGTTCTGCTGGCGCTCCACCAAGCCGAGTTCTTTCTGATGCCGCGTACGATCCCGTCGCAACGCAGCGCAGACCGCTACGCCGTCGGCCTGTTGCATGCAGCGGCATATCTGGCGCGCCTGATCCCAGCCGCGGCGCCGGGTAGCCGATGGGTGCCCGGGTACCGGAACCAGTAGTGCGCCCTCACATAGCTGGTGGTACAGTTTCAGCAGCGCCCGGGCGCAGAAGCGCCCCAGCGAGGGGATGCCGTCAGACTTGAAGCAGTGCAGCAACTCGGCCACCCGGAAGTCGTAGCCGAACGCCGACCGGTGCAGGTCAAAACCGTGACAGCGCTCGCGGCAGTCCAGACACCTCTGCTGCTCGCCTACCAGCGGAGCGCCGCAGCTGCAGCAGCGCGGCTCGGCCAGCCACTCCAGGCGGCCACAGCAGTAACGGCAAAGTGCAAAGTCGCCGGCGCGGCATCCAAACAGTGGACGGCCACAGAGAACACAACGTTCCGGCAATGCGATATCCAGAACGGCCTGTAGACGGTGATTCATGATACAGATAACGGCCACAAACGGTGTACTGATTGCACTATTGCCACTATATTATTGCACAGATGCAGCAGCGTTTTGATTACATAATGGCCGGAGGAGGCGCCGCCGGCCGCAGCCTCGCGTATCACATGATCGCCAGTCCGTTGGCTGGCGCACGGATTCTGATAATTGATCCTGAGCCCAAACTCAGTAACGACCGTACCTGGTGCTTCTGGTCGCCCCACCCTACCCCGTTCGATCAGATAGTCTACCGCCGTTGGCCCACACTCGACTTTGTGTGTGAAGACTTCTCACTGCAACTGGACCTGGCCCCGTACGACTACCGTGTCATACGTGGAATCGACTTCTATGAGCACACCACCAGTGCGCTCAAGGCCGCCGGCGTGGAGTTCCTGCAGGCCCGTGTGGATCAGATAGAAGATCATCCCGACCACGCAACAGTAACCGCAGACGGTACAAGCTACCGCGCCAACTGGGTGTTTGACAGCCGCTGGGACGCGGTAGCCTACCGCGGCCAGGATCCACGCTACCACTACCTGCAGCAGCACTTCCTGGGTTGGGTGATTCGCTGCAACAGCGCCGGCTTTGATACCACGCGCGCCACCATGTTTGACCTGCGTACCGCGCAGAACGGGATCTTCCGCTTTGTCTACACCCTGCCGTTCTCACCCAGCGAGGCGATGGTCGAGTACACCATTTTCTCGGCCGACCTGCTAGCGCCGCCTGAGTATCGCGCCGCGCTGTCGCAATACATCGAGACGCACCTCGGACTGCACGATTACCAGATCCTCGAGGAAGAGTCCTGCATCATCCCGATGACCGACCAGCCGTTTGCACGGGCAGGCGGCAAACGCATCATGCGCATCGGCACCAGAGGTGGGCGGGTTAAGGCCTCCAGCGGATACGCCTTCCTGCGCATTCACAACGATAGCGCAGCCATAGTGCGCTCGCTGCTGCAGAGCGCCACGCCGTTTCACGGCCGCCGTCCGCCGGCACGCTACCGCACCTTCGACTCGCTGCTGCTGCAGATTCTCTACCGCCACGGTGAGATCGGTGCGCGGGTCTTCAGCGATCTGTTCCGCAAGAATCCGGTACAGCGAATCTTCGGCTTCCTGGATGAAACCGGCTCGATCGCTGAGAACATCGCCGTGATGGCCAGCGTTCCGTGGTGGCCGTTCATCAAGGCGTGGATCAAACTCCGAGTGACGCGGCGCGTTTAAGGCAGGCTGATTATGATCGATCTGCTTAGCAGAGGCCTTGCACAGCTGCCGCTGATTTCGATTATCTTTTTGATTCTATGGCTCGTCTCGATGATCATGGTGCCGATTGTCAAGTGGATATGGGGTGATGGAGCCGAGCGCATCGGGATATCGGTTGGGGTGCTGTTCCAGGTTGCCACGGTGGTTGCTCTTCTGTCGGCGGCTCTGCCGCTGTGGACAGTAGCGCTACTGGCAGCAGCGATTCCGTTTCTGGGGTGGCTGAGCGAGTTTGTCGGCTGTCGCACCGGGTTCCCTTTCGGCCGTTACCACTACACCGACGTGCTGCAGCCGCAAATTGGAAGGGTTCCGCTTATCATTCCGCTGGCGTGGCTGATGATGATGCCGCCGGCCTGGGCGGTAGCCGAGCTGCTGGTGGGCAGCGCGCGTCCACTGCTGTTTGCGCTTACCGCGGGCGTAGCGTTCACCGCGTGGGATCTGTTTCTCGATCCGCAGATGGTTCACTGGGACTTCTGGCGCTGGAAGCAACCCGGGCGCTACTTCGGCATCCCGCTGATCAATTTTCTCGGCTGGTGGGTGGTTTCCGCAGCAATTACCGCGCTGATCTATGCTGTACTGCCAATCGCTGCGCTGCCGCTGCACGCATTGCTGCTGATGTACGCAATCACCTGGATTCTCGAGACCGTAGCGCAGGCGCTGTTCTGGAATCTACGCGGCAGCGCGATAGTGGGCTTCATTGCAATGGGTACGCTGGTGCTGCTGGCATCACGGGCGCTGTGAACCGCCGTCGCTCAGCAGCTCACGCCAGCGCGCAACGCTGTTGAGCGCCTCAATCGGCGTGGTCCGGTTCAAATCCAGTCCGGAGATTTCACGCAGGATCAGCTCGCCGCTTTGAAACAGCTCGGCCTGGGGAACCGCGCTCTTCGCCTGACGTCGCTGGCGCTGCGAAACGCCGGCGGCGTTGACCGAAGCGGCAGGACCGATATCCCCGGCCAGCGCTCGCGCGCGTGAAACCACCGCGTGCGGCAGCCCCGCCAGCTCGGCAACGTGTATCCCGTAGGAGTTGCCCGACGGGCCCTGGGTAACCCGCTTCAGAAACACGATGGTATCGCGTTGCTCTGCCACCGCCATCGACAGGTTGATCAGCGAATCATGTTCGATTTCGGTCAGTTCGTGATAGTGCGTCGCAAAAAGCGTCCGCGCTTTCACGCTCTGTAGCAGATACTCGCATACCGCCCAGGCAATCGCCAGCCCATCCTGTGTTCCGGTACCGCGGCCAACCTCGTCCATGATTACCAGGCTGCGCTCGCCGGCGTTGCGCAGAATGTTGGCGGTCTCGGACATCTCAACCAGAAACGTGGATTGCCCGCGCGCGATGTTGTCCGAAGCTCCCACGCGACAGAAGATGCGGTCCACTACGCCGATGCACGCCTCGTCAGCCGGGACAAACGAACCGATCTGAGCCATCAGGACTATCAGCGCATTCTGGCGCAGAAAGGTAGACTTTCCGGCCATATTGGGACCGGTAATCAGTGCAAAGCGCTGCTTATCAAGCGTAAGATCGTTGGGAACAAAACTGCCCGGTGCGCCGTAGCGTTCGACCACCGGATGGCGCCCACCACGAACCCGCAGTACCCCACTCTGCTCAACCTGCGGCCGCACGTAGCCGTTGCGTGTTGCCGCCCACGCAAACGACTGCAGGCAGTCGATACGCGCCAGCTGTTCGCTGACCGCTGACAGTGCCGGCAGCACCCGTGCCACCTCCGCGCGCACCCGCAGAAACAGCACACGCTCCTGTTCAACGATCCGTTCCGAGGCGTCGTTCAGGCGCGACTCGATATCGCCCAGCTCCTCGGTAGTGAAACGCTCGCCGCCCGCCAGCGACTGCCGCCGTATGAAGTGGCCGGGGACTCTGTCCGCTTGAGCTTTACTGACTTCGAAGAAGTAGCCCAACACGCGATTATGGCGCAGCTTCAGCGCCGCAATGCCGCTGGCATCGCGTTCGCGTTCCAGATATTCTGCCAGCACCGCCCTGCTGTTGTCGCGCAGCGCTCGCAATTGGTCCAGCTCCTGGTTGTAGCCGTCGCGGATCAGGTTGCCTTCGCTCAACAGCACCGAAGGGTTTTCAGCCATCGCTGTTCTCAGAAGCTCGATAACCGCCAGCAGCGCGTCGCGCCACGCGGCAGAACCGCCGATACCGCCTTCACTCTGGAACCAGTCGGCCAGCAGCTCTTCTATCACCAGCGCGTGCGTGAGGCTGTCGCGGATAGCTACCAGGTCCTTGGCGTGGGCGCGTTCCAGTGCAACTCGTGCGCCCAGACGCTCCAGGTCCAGCAGCGCATCAAGCTCCTGCCGCAGGCGGTTCAGCAGCATCTGATTGTGGTACAGCTCGCCAACGCGGTCAAAGCGTTGTTCGATCTCCGCCGGTGATCGCAGCGGCGACAGAATCCAGCGGCGCAGCGTTCGCGCGCCCATTGCCGAGCCGGTGTAGTCGAGAGCCGACAACAGCGAGAAGCGGCGGCCACCCTCACTGATGCTCCGCAGCAATTCCAGGTTCCGCTGCGTCGACTCGTCCAGCACCACCACTTGATCGTCGCGATATACCCTCAGATTGCGCACATGCGACAGAAGTCCGCGAGCCGTCTCGTCGATATACTCAAGCAGAACATTGACACAGTGCAGTTCGGATCCCTCATCGGAAACACCAAAACCTTCCAGCGTAGCCACGCCGAATAGCGCCACCAGACGGCGGCGTGCCTGCTCGATATCAAAGCTCCAGTCCGGCAGGCGGTTGATAACCAGCTGTTCGTGCTGTTCGATAGTCGTCTGCAGTTGAGGCAGAGAATCCAGCAGCGACTCCTGCAGCAGAATCTCACGCGGCGCAAGACGGCTCAGCTCGCGACGGACAAACTCCAGGCCCTCGGCGGCATCGGCGGTTGCCACCGCCAGTTCTCCGGTGGACAGATCGATATAAGCCTCGCTGAGCACGTTACGGGTACACCCGAGGGCCACCAGGTAGTTATTGACGCCGGCCTCGAGGTAGTCCTGCTCCACCACCGTACCGGGAGTGACAATCTCAACCACTTCACGCTCGGCGATACCTTTGGCGTCCGCCGGCAGGCGCACCTGCTCGCAGATTGCAACCTTCTTACCGGCTTTGAGCAGACGTCCGATGTAGCTGTGCGATGCATGGTAGGGAATACCGCACATCGGCACCTCGTTGCGCGCTGTCAGCGTAAGACCGAGAAGACGGGACGCCTCTCTGGCGTCCCCCTTGAACATTTCGTAGAAGTCTCCGAGCCGAAAAAAGAGAATTGCGTCCTGATGCTCGGCCTTGATGCGCGCGTACTGCTGCATCATCGGCGTCAGCTCGGGCATTGTCCTGTCAGCGGGATATCGTGCGCAGCCGGGCCAGCACCTTGTCGCTGATGTCCACCGCGGAACTCCACCACTGCAGACCTTCGCTGTCGGTGCGCATTACGACCGTGTAGCCCTCGCTTTCGGCTACATACTGAATAGCCTGCTGCATGCGGTTCAGGAAGTCGTCGGACAACAGGCGTGTCTGACGCGCTTCCAGTTGCGAGCGGCGGCGACGCGCCAGGTCCTCGATGAAGCGTTCCTTGTCCGTTATCTGCGTCTCGAGCCGGTTTGCGGTGAAGGAGTTGTTCTGATCCAGCGCTATGGTGTGGCGCTGGCGCAGGCTCTCGAGCTCGCGCACCTGGGCGTCAATCTCCTCCTGGTATTCACGGCGTAGCCGTTCCAACTCGCGCACCTCCTGCGAATCGCGATAGAAGGTGTTGTATACCCGGTCTATGTTGATGATTGCCACCGTGGTCAGCTGTTCGGCTGCTACAACGCCGGCGAGCAGCGTCAGCAGCAACGCTGCAATAGTTATTCGCTTCATGATTGCCTCTGTTTTTCCTCCGTTCCGCTAGAACAGTTCCATTCCGATCGAGAAGACGAAGTCCAACCCCCGCCCCTCACGGTTATCGCGATTGAAGAGATTGCCGGTCTGCCAATCGATATTGCCACTGCTGTCAATCAGGAATCGCTTAGCCAGATAGATCCGGATCGGGAACTGCGGAATAACAAAGCGCAGGCCGCTGCCCATGCTGAATCGCATGTTCTCAATTCCCAGATTACCGATGTCCGAGCGTTCCTCGTAGAGTGCGGTGGCTTCAAAGAAATTGTCGAGCCAGATCACCTGTTCCGCCAGCGGCATCCGCAGCTCAACCCAGTTGTTCCACAGCGCCTTGCCGTCGAGCTCTCGCGGCCAGCCGCGGGCGGTGAACATTCCGTCGATGTACAGCAAGTCGGTGGTTCCGGTGCGAGCAACCAGATACTCTTCTCCGCGCACGTAGTTCTCCGCGTTGCGCTGATCTTCGGCAATCCAGAACTGCGGAAAGATCATCGAAAGGCTGGTATGTAGCCCGAGCACTCCCTTCCAGCTCCAGTTGTCGCTGACACGCCAGTCCCACAGAGTGTAGAACTGTTCTGCGCGGCTATCGGTACGGATGAAGTGCCGCGTACCAAACAGGAAACCGCCGGTGAAACTCACCCCCTGGCTCACGTAGTAACCAGAGGTAGGGTTGAAGGCTACGTCGCGGTCATCGAGCGAGAGCGACATCCCCCAGCGATTGACAAACAACCACTGGTCGAGGTTGCGGCGGATATTGCGATCCAGCGGCCGGAACTCGTCGGGATCGTAGGTCAGGTACTCTATACCGGTACGAAGCGAAGTGTTGGCGCCAACGCGGCCAACCGGCGTCAACCAGCGATAGCCGGTGTTGGCGCCGATTGAGATATTCCACTCGGTGTACTCCATCAGCCATTCTTCGGGAATATTGGAGACCGTGCCGCCGGCATCCAGAAAATCCTCTTCAGTATCGAAAGGATCGGGAACCCCGCGGGAATCCTCGTCACGCAGGATGTTGCGCCGGATGTTGCGGTCCACCGCAAAGTTGAAACCACCGGACCAGCGGCGACCGGTTAGCCAGCGTTCGAGAAAATTGACTGACAGGCGCTGGTTGACCGGCGAGGCCACCAGCTCGGCACCGATGGTCTGACCGCGTCCGAGAAAGTTGCGGTCCTGCCACGCAATCTGGGCCGAGACCGGAAAATCAGCACTGCCGCCGAAGGCCACGCCAAACCTGATATCGGCGGTGCTGCCCTCCTCGACGTTGATGATCAGGTCCATCAGACCTTCTTCGCTGCCCTGCGGTGTTTCCGGGACAATGTTGCTGAAGTACTGCAGATTGGCCAGTCCCTGCATTCCCTGGCGGATCTTGGTAGCACTGAAGATGTCGCCAACTTCCAGCGGCACTTCGCGGTAGATCACGTGGTCGATGGTCTTCTCGTTGCCGCGAATCTCTATGTTCTCGATGCGCGCGCGACTGCGCTCGACGATGTTGACTACGTAGGAGATGGTATTGGTAGCCTCGTCGCGCACGGAATCACGGGTGATGCTGTTGAAGATGTAGCCGTTCTCGTAGTAGAGGTCGGCCACACGCTGGTAGTCGGCGTCAAGGCGCGCAATATTCAGTACGTCACCGGGCGACATGCGGACACGCTGCTGCAACTGCTCGTCGTCAAAGATCGAGTTACCGCGGAACTCCATGCCGCCGAAGGTGTACTGCAGTCCCTCTTCGATGAATACCGTCAGGGTCAGATAGGTGCGCTCGGCCTCCTCGTCGCGTTCTACCTCGCGATCGATATCCAGCACCCGGGCATCGACAAAGCCGCGCTCGCGGTAATAGCGCTCGATGGCACTACGGTCCTGCTCGAGCAGCGCCTCCTGAAAGATACCGCGGTTGAACAGCGACTGCTGTTTGGTCTCCATCACACCGCGCAGTGTACCCGCGGAGGCGTAACTGTTGCCGGAAAACAGGATCTCGCGCACGGTGACGCGCGCACCCTCGTTGATAGTGAAGACCACTACACGGTCCGGGGAGTCAGGCACTTCCTCTGTACTGCCGCGTACCTCTACGTCTGGATAGCCGCGTTCCTGATACAGATTGCGGATCGCCTGTTCGTCAACGCGTATCTTGGCCTGGGTAATGACATCGCCGCGGTTCAGCAGAATCACATCCAGCAGCTGTCCGCGACGAATATTTCGGTTACCCGAAAATCGAATATCATCTACCAGCGGGCGTTCGGTAACCTGGAACTGCAGGATTACCTGGCTGCGCTCATCGTCGGCAGGCAGCGCTTCGGGCACAATGCGCTCAAAGAGATCCAGCGCGTAGAGGCGCCGCTGCAGATCCAGGAAGACGGCATCGGTGAACTCGCGCCCGATGAAAGGATCGATAATGCCCTGCAATTCGCTGGGCGATACGCTGCGCAGCCCTTCAAAGCGAATATCGGCAATCGGCTTGTTCTGAAACCACTCATCATCAGCGGCCTGTGCCTGCACAGCAAGAGGAAGCAACAGTAAAGCAACGCCGGCAATCAGCAGGCTCTTGCGCATAGAATCTCCTTAGTATTGGTTGCCAGTCTACCACAATCGCTCAGTAAGAGAATCCCCACGAGAACGAAAATGTTGTATCGCTGACGAATAGCGTCTGCGGGTTCTGCGGAAAGACGCTCCACTGCAGATCAAAGAAGGGCGTCTGGAATTCAAGCCCGAGTTCCGCGTCAACCTCTATTCCTCCGAGCGATTCTCCCTGTGGCTCCAGCGGGTTCCGGGCCCTGATCTGAACCAGGAGCTCCAGAAACAGCGAGGATCCCAGATATTTGCCGAGAAAAACCGTGGTATTGTCCAGATACTGTCCAAGAGATGGACCGTAATTGTCAAGGGGTCCTTCAGCGGGCTCTTCCAGTGCTCCAACCACCAGATTCTGGAACAACTGCGTGCGAACCGAAAACAGATCGAGGCCGAGCGCGTCGCGTATACTGGTCTCAACGTTGTTCATGATGCCAAACGGCGCAACGATGTCGGTTGTTGCCAGCATCGCGGTGGAGATGTTGAACACGTCGTCAGGACCACCGGTAATCAGTCCGCCGCCGATCAGCGTAGCGATTTCCGAGTCGCTCATGGTCGGCGAGGACTCGAAACGCGGCGAGAACTCGCTCAACCGGCTGCCGTCGGCAATCAGAAAGATCCGCACCGGTCCCTCCCTGCCAACCTCACGCAGCTCGGCACGCGCCCGCAGGCGAGGGTCAAACAACTCCTCGGTCTCGTCGAAAACGATCTGTCCCTCGCGGATATAGAAGCTACGATCGAAGTAGTATATCTCCCCACCCTGGATTCCGACGTTGCCGCGCAGACGAAATGTGCCGGCCTCATCGGAGTACTGCAGCTGCAGGCGCTCGTTGGCCTGGGCAAAACTGCGCACAACCGGAAACTCGCGCGACGGCCAGAGAAACTCAACCCGCCGCCCGGTACGAAGGTTCAGATTTACCGTGGTCATAGAGTCGGGGTCTGGTTCGCGCCGCTGATCGCGCGTTGACACGGCCAGCGTCGTTGCACGCGCCTCGATGTCTCCGGTAATGGTGACAAACCCCGGTGAACCCGCGATCCGCATACTCCCGACTCCATAACCGTCAACGCTCAATCCGCCGAAGGTGTGCGCCACCGGCACGCCGCGTTCTCCTGACTCGATGTCCAGCTGGAACTCGTCCACCGCCCAACGGTGCAGCACGATTGTCCCGCGCAGCGTGCCGCTACCGGATCCCACCGCGGTCTCAAACGGAGTCAACCGCAGCTGTTTCTCCTGCAGCACCAGGTAGATCTTTGCAGGACCGATAGGATCACGCAGCAGATCGAGGTTTCCGCGTACCCCATCAGCGGTCAGGGTTCCGTAGAGGTCCGGGTCGCTCAACGGTCCCACAAGCCGAATCCCCCCGCTGATCCGCCCGGCGTGGATAGTGAGTGCTCTAAGATCAAACAGGTCCGGGACTTCGTCTATCTGAACCAGCACCTGGGTGATGTTGGCCTCGACTTCTCCGTCCTGCAGCCTCCCGGCTGCCACGAAGCGGATCGGCAGCGGATCGAGCAGCTCGATGCGGAACTGACCGTTACTGTGGACCACGGCCGACACTGCATCTGACGGTCCACCGCTTACGAGAATGCGTTCCGCGCTACGATCGACGGTGAAGTCCCAGTCACCGTAGCGGCTCGGCAGAATGTCCAGCCCTTCAATCCGGACACTGCCGCGAAACGGTCCGGCAAGCACCGCAAACAGATCGTCCTGCGGTTCATCTGATTCGAATTGCGAGCTCAGGCGCAGCGTTCGTGGTTGGGCGCGATGCCGGGCACTGTTGCGCACAGTAGCCTGCAGGTCGATCGTTGCGTTGCGAAGGTCGATGGTGCCGCGCCCGCCGGACAGCGAGCTTGTGACGTATTGCCCGCGTATTGTCTCCAGAGCTATCACCTGGTCCGAGTAGGTCACCCGTCCATTGGCGCTGAACGCGTCGTTGTTGACAGCCCCGTCCACCACCTGGAAATCGGCAGTCATGCGCGGATCGGACAGCGGTCCTTCGAGAGTCATTACACCGTTGACCGAACCTCGGATTCCTTCGATTGCGCTACGCGCCAGTGGTGAACGCTCAAATACCAGCGCGGCCGTCAGTTGACCGGCATCCAGGCCTGCCTGCAGCTCGTAACGTTCAGCGCTGTCAAGGGCGTTCAGATTGAGCAGCAGCGAGGCCTCACCACCACCAAATAGATTGTATTCCGCGGTTCCTGAACCGCTGACGCGCGATACCGCATCGGAATAGGTCAGGCGTTCAATTCTGCCGCCACCGGGGTTGAACCGGCCGCTCAGATTGACGCTGAAACCGCGTTCACCCAGCCGCACTCCGCCAAGCTCCAGCCTCCGCATCGACACATCCCATTGCTCGAACGAGCGGAACATACCCGACAGATCGAAAGAGACCGTGGCTCCGTTATCAGAGAACGGCAGCGGAAACCGCTGAGCGCGTGCAGAGTATATCACCTCCCCGCTATCCGCCAGATGCAGTCGGCCATCCAGTCCATGACTGCCGCGAAAGACCACCGTGCGCGCGTTGTCCACCAGGCCCTCGACTTCGTAGCGCCGCCGTCCGTCGAAGCCTTCTGCCTGGAAATCAATCCGTTGATCATCGGCCACTTGTGCAAACAATCCACCGCGCAGCAGGTACTCTCCGCTGGCAACCACCGCATTGCGCACTTCAAAGCCCGTCTCACCGGCGTAGAACCCGAATGCGGCGTAGCGGTCCGGCCGTGCGGGATCATAGAGAGAAACGAATGGTGCCTCCACCCGCAGCCGTTGCCCCGCATTGCTGGCGCGCACCCGCGTATCCAGAACGCTACCGCCGACAACAGCGCTAACCCGGTCACGCGGAAATCCGGGCAGCAGATCCGCGGCAACTTCAATGACAGCATCCACCGCAGCGTTACGGAACTCGGCCAGCACTTCGATGCCGCTATCGGCCGCATCACTGCTCTGCCCGCTCAGCTCCACCCAGCCGCGACGCTCAGAGTCAAGAAAGGCCAGCGCCGAATAGCCGCTGCGATCACCCTCCTGGCGCATCGCCAGCTCGACATCGTAAAACCGCGACTGCCCGTAGCGCACCACGTCGCTGCGTGCCGTTGTCCAACCACGCTCGGCACTGACGCGAAACGAGGCGCTCAGCGGACCGATACGGTCGTAGCTGAACCCGTCGAACAGCAGATCGCCGTGGGGGACACGATTGACCAGATCAAGCGCGCCGCGGAACAGCGCCTGTCCCCGGCTGCTCTGCACTCTGAAGTACTCGATGTCGGCACTGCGCGTATCACCCTCCACTGCCAACGCAACCGTTATTGGTTCGGAGACCTCCGGATTGCGTACGCGGTTACTGATGCGCAGATCGTAACTCAGCTCCCGCGTGGTGAGGCTGTAGTTCAGCCGTCCCTGTCCGCTGGTCTCGCCGAGCAACCACGGATTGAACACCGACAGCGGCCCCTGCAGCTCCACTACGTTGGCGGGAATCATACCGTCGCTGAGAAAATCGATCTGTACCGTTGCCGCAACCGGATCGATTTCCAGCGAAAGGTCTATCGGCGAACGGTCACGAATCTTGCGCACCTCGATAGTACGGCCATCGTAATCGAGCTGGAACGTCTGGTTGACCACGGTTGCAGCAGCTGTCTGGACCCGCGGCACGTCTATCAGTAATCGAGCGTGTGATGCCGCGTCGGACCAGCTCCCATCTATCGATGCGCCGTCTGCATGAACACTGCCGCCGTCCTGGTGCAGGTAGCCGAAGTTGCCGCTGAGCGAGAGAGCCGTTTCTCCGCCGCCAACGCTCACAACAAAACCAAAGTTCTGAGCCCGGTACTCGCCGGTTGGACCCCGATAGCGGAGCAACATGTTGTCACCACGGATGCGCAGGTCGAGCGGAATCTCAACCGCACCGGCAGCCTGCCGTGCACCATTTGCGGCGACGGTCTGCCGCACAAAATCGAGCACGTCCTGATCGCGGTGATAATCGAGATCGATCGAACTGTTCTCCAGCCGTAGTTCGGTCAGAGCGTCCAACGGATGATCGGCGAACAGCTGCAGCACGTTGTAGTGCGCCTTGACCCGTCCTACGTCGAGCAGCACATCGCGCTCACCGGGCTCACCGAGAACACGCAAGCCGCGGATGTCGAGATAACGGAAGATCGAAGGTGATATGGAGCTATACGACACCCGCCGACCGAGCCTGACTTCGGTTGCCGTGATCAGCTCGTCCTTCAGTTTCTGCATACGCACGTCGATTGCGCGCTGCAGCGGAACCAGTGCGATTGCGGTTACCGCTATGAGCACGGCGAGCATGAGAAGCTGCGCGAGATGAATGCGGCCGAAACCGCCGGTTTGCTTCATGGAGTCATCTATTCCCGATCTTCAGTCAATACTATAGTATCACAACGCGAGGCGGAAAAAAAGCACGCCGCAGCATCGGGGAAGCACGCCATGCGCAAAGTATTGGAACGTTTTGTTGTTTTTGAAGGACTGGACGGTGCGGGAACTACAACTCAGGCCAGGTTGCTGCAGCAGACGATGCAGCACGCCGGTCAATCGGTCTGGGCAACCGCAGAACCAAGCGAGGGAGCCGTCGGACGCCTGATACGCGCCGCGCTGCGCCGCGAGCAGGTTCTCGAAGCCGATACCCTGGCCTACCTCTTCGCTGCCGACCGCAACGAACACCTCTTCGCGCGCGAGCACGGAATCTGCGAGCGCCTGCGCACGTCATGGGTCATCTGTGATCGCTACCTGTTCTCCTCGCTCGCCTATCAGGCAGTTGAAACCGATCCCGGCTTTGTTGCCACCCTCAACGCTGCGTTCCCTCTGCCCGCCTGGCTGATCTACGTCGATGTTGACCCGCTGACGTGCGCCACGAGGCGCGCCGAGCGTAACCAGCAAGAACTCTTCGACAGTCTCGACTTCCAGCGGCGGGTCCACACGCGATACAACGCAATTCTGGCCGATTTTGCTGCTGAACAGCGGATGCGGATCGTGCGCATCGACGGAAACCAACCCGCAGACACGATTGCCGCCGAGGTATGCAGCGCACTGGGATTCCAGCCGATATAGAAAGGGATGAAACGGGCAGTAACGCTGATTGTACTGATTACCGTGCTGACGGCACCGCTCTACTCGTACCGCATCCTCTACAAGGAACAGTTCTATCGCCTCTACCGCGAGAATTTCTATCAGTATCCTGAGCGTATAGCAGAAAATGTCTACTGGCTCGAACGCGCCCTGGCAGCCGACTTTGCCAACCCGCTGTTTGCCCTGGCGCGCATCGAGGACGCGGCTCACTGGGAACGCTACCGCTACCTGTTCATGATGCACGTCAACCTGAAAATGGTGGAACTTCACCTGCGCTGGGGCAGCAAGTACAACAAGTTCAACGCCTACTTCTTCAACTACCCGTGGCAGCGCCAGAATCTCGAGAGCCTGGAGACCGCAGAGTCACTCTTCCGTGCCGCGCTGTACTACTGGGATGAAGCGCTCGAGTGGTCGGCACGTGCGTGGGAACTGCGCCGCCTGCAGTTGACCCAGATCCAGTACTGGCAGGACGAGAATCACCGCATCGAGACCGGAACGCTGGATTACGAAGCGATCATCGGCCGTCATCTCGACCGTCTGCAGGACGTGCGGCGTACCTTCCTGGAGATGGACCGCTTCACCTACTGATGCAGGTACATCGCGTCACCGTAGGAAAAAAAGCGGTAGCGCTCGCCAACCGCGTGACGGTAGGCCCTCAGAATCGCCTCGCGGCCGGCGAACGCCGCAACCATAACCAGCAGCGATGATTCGGGTGTGTGGAAATTTGTGATCATTTCGTCGACAACCTGAAAACGAAATCCCGGATAGATGAACAGCCCGGTCTCACCGTCGCCGGCAGCGAGTTCTGCGGAGCTGGACCAGGCGCTCTCGAGCGTACGTACCGAGGTTGTGCCAACCGCTATAATCGGGCGTCCGGCACGCTTGGCACGCGTGACCGCCGCGGCGCTGGCAGCGGGAACCGAGTAGCGTTCGCGATGCATGCGGTGCTCGACCACGTTCTCACTGCGCATGGGCCCAAAGGTGCCCAAACCCACGTGCAGCGTCACAAAGCAGCGTTCGATGCCGCGCTGATCGATGCGCTGCAGCAGCTGCGGCGTGAAGTGCAGCCCGGCAGTTGGCGCCGCCGCCGAGCCGTAGCGCTCGGCGAACACGGTCTGGTAGCGCTGCCGGTCCGCCGAAGTGTCGCCGCGGCGGATATACGGTGGCAGCGGAACGTGCCCGTGGGCCTCCAGATAGCGCTCATCAACCGCACGTGAGAAGCGCACGTGCTGGATCTCCTGCTCGCGCGCGATGACCTCGCCGTTCAGCGCGTCGGGCAACTCGATCACCGCGCCGGGTCTGGCGCGTCGCGCCGGTCCCGCCATAACGCTCCATTCGAGTCCGAGCCGGTCGCACGCTTGCAGCAGCAACAGTTCCACCTGCGCGCCGGAGGCAGAGCGCCCGAGCAGGCGGCACGGCCGCACGCGCGTGTTGTTGAACACCATCAGCGCATCAGCGGGCAACAGCTCGGGCAGGTCGAACACGTGGCGGTCGCGCAGCGGACCACCGCCGCGCGGCAGGCAGAGCAGACGCGCCTGCTCGCGCCGCGGCGCCGGCTGCTGCGCAATCAGCTCACTGGGAATTTCGAAAGAGAAGTCCCTGGTCTTCATCGTTCTCCGGCGGTGCTCCCGGTAGCCCCAGATGCTGGTAGGCCAGCGCGGTGGCAACGCGGCCGCGCGGTGTCCGCATCAGGAATCCTCGCTGGATCAGGTAGGGTTCGTAGAAGTCTTCCAGTGTGTCGATTGCCTCGCCAACCGATATTGCCAGCGTCTCGGCGCCCACCGGCCCGCCGCTGTAGGTGCCGATGATGGTCGCCAGGATGCGCCTGTCGTGCTGCTCCAGTCCGTAATCGTCAATTTCGAGGCGCTGCATGCTCTCTTCGACTACTGCCTGGTTGATCCGCCCGTCACCGAGTACCTGGGCAAAGTCACGCACGCGCCGCAGCAACCGGTTGGCAACCCGCGGCGTACCGCGCGAGCAGCGCGCAAGGATCGCTACCGCAGCCGAATCCAGTTCGACGTCCAGAATTGCCGCCGAGCGACAGATAATCTTGCGAATGTCTTCCAGGGTGTAGAAGTCAAGCCGCACCGGGATGCCAAAACGGCTGTACAGCGGTCCTGCCACCAGGCCGGCCTTGGTGGTAGCGCCAATCAGCGTGAACGGTGGAATTGGAATCCGCACCGTGCGCGCCGACGGGCCCTGGCCGATAATCCAGTCCAGCTGATAGTCCTCCATTGCGATGTAGAGCATCTCTTCGATGGCCGGCTTGAGACGGTGGATCTCATCGATGAAGAAGACGGTTTTCTCGCTCACCGTAGTCAGGATGCCGGCGAGGTCCTTGGGTTTCTCCAGCGCCGGGGCGGCGGTGACTTTGAAATCAACCCCCATCTCCTGCGCCATGATTCCGGCCAGAGTGGTCTTGCCGAGGCCCGGCGGTCCGCTGAGGAACACGTGATCCAGAGCATCACCGCGATTACGTGCGGCAGTGATGAAGACTTCCAGATTCTTCTTGACCGCATCCTGCCCCTGGAACTCGTTCAGCCGCGAGGGCCGCAGACGCTGTTCCACGCCGTCGTCATCGGGTATCTCGGGGTGCAGCAGACCTGGTTCGTTCATAGTGCATCGCCGCCGCTGAGGGTTATGATTGCGCGGCGCAGAATTTCGGCTTCACGCCGATCGGTCTCGATCCCGTCGTGGTCCACGGCTTTCTCTGCCGCCGCTGCGGCGCTCTGTGCCGCTTTGCGATCAAACCCCATATCCACCAGAGCGGCTACGATCTCGCCGCCCGCTACGCCGCCTGGAACACCGTCTTGCAGATTGAGCGTTCCCTGCAGTGTCACCAGGATCTTCTGCGCGGTCTTGCGCCCAAGACCGGGCAAGGCGGCAAGAGCGTCTACATCGCCGGTTTCCAGAATCAGCGGCAAGCGCTCGATCCCGGCACCGGAGAGAATGCGCAGTGCCTGCTTGGGCCCGACGCCGCTGACTCTTATCAGTTCCAGAAACAGCGCGCGCTCGGGCACAGAGTAGAACCCGTACAGCCGCATCACGTCTTCACGGTGATGCAGGTAGGTGTAGACGCGTACCGCTTGCTGGCTGCGCGCCAGCTTGGCGATAGTCTGGGCCGAGGTCTCAAGATCCCACTCAACGCCGGAGGTTTCAATACGCACACCGTACGCGGTAGTCTCACTCAGACGGCCAGTCAGACTGTTGAACACCCAATCCTCCCTCAGCGGTCCAGTGCAGCAGCCACTCGCGCGGCAACGTCACCGCTGTTATGATGGCAGATGGCTGCCGCCAGCGCATCGGCGGCGTGATCGGGCCGGGGAATCTCGCTCATTCCGAGAAGCACGCGCACCAGATCCTGCACCTGGTGTTTCTCGGCGCGTCCCTGACCGACAATCGCCTGCTTGATGGCCTGCGGCGGATACTCGGCGGCGGTTATGCCGCGTTGCTGCAGCAGCAACAGCACTACGCCGCGCGCCTGCGCCACCGGAATGGCGCTGCTCACGTTACGCGCAAAATAGAGGCTTTCGACGCCCGCCTGTGAAGGCTGAAACCGGTCGAGCAGCTCGCCCAGTTGCTGATACAGCTGATGCAGCCGCCATCCGGCGCTCTCTCCGGCGGCCGTGCTGATCACGCCGTGACTGAGATGGCGAAACCGATTGCGTTGAACCGCGATCAGGCCGTAGCCGGTTTGCGCCAGTCCTGGGTCAATCCCCAGTATTATCCTCATGTCTGCCCGTCGAAATCATCGGGAATCTCGAGGTTTGTGTACACCTCCTGCACGTCATCGTGGTCATCGAGAGTCTCGATCATCTTCAGCGCCTTCTGAGTTCCGTCGGCGTCAAGCGATACCGTTGCATCGGGTAGCATCGTCAGTGAGGCATCCAGATGCTCAAACCCGGCGGCCTCCATGGCGCTGACCACGGCGTGAAAATCATCCGGGGCGCAGGTCACCTCGATTGCATCCCCCTGGGTGACAACGTCATCGGCCCCGGCCTCGAGCGCCTGCTCGAGGATCTGGTCCTCGCTATAGCTCTCTGCCGAATAGCTGATTACGCCCCGGCGCTGGAACAGGTAATTGACACAGCCGGTCTCGCCGAGGTTGCCACCGCCCTTGGCGAAGATGCTGCGTACATCGGCGGCGGTGCGGTTCTTGTTATCGGTCAGCGCGTCAACCATGATTGCCACCCCGCCGGGGCCGTAGCCCTCGTAGGTGATCTCGAGGTAATCGACCCCTTCCAGCTCGCCGGTTCCCTTCTTGATTGCCCGTTCGACGTTGTCCTTGGGCATATTGGCGGTCTTGGCTTTCAACACCGCCGTGCGCAGCCGCGGATTGGCGTCTATATCGCCTCCGCCGAGCCTGGCGGAAACCGTGATTTCCTTGATCAGCTTGGTAAAGATCTTACCGCGCTTTGCGTCCTGTGCACCTTTTTTGTGCCGAATTGTCGCCCATTTGCTGTGGCCTGACATGAACTGCCTCTCTGATCAACTCCGAATAGTATGCCGCTTACGCTACCACCGGCGCACAAGCGCTGTCAAGATAGCCCGATTAGCGCAGCCAGCTCGCGCAGACAGAAGTCGAGGCGTTGCCAGCCGCCGGTGGTCATTGTCAGGCGCGTTGCAGTCAAACGCGCGTCACCGCGGGCAGCCCAGCGCTGCAGCAGCTGCCGCACAGCGGCCGCGCCCGCGCGGTCCAGCTGCCCGGTAATCTCTGCCGGCGATACACCGGCGGCGCTACGCAATCCGAGCATTGCGCGCTCCAGGATCAGCGAGCGCCGATTGACACGTTCTGCTCTACCCCAGCAACCGCCGTTGCGCCCGAGCAACAGAAACGCGGGTATATCCGATGGATCACAGTAGCGCACAACCGTTCCATCGGCGCGGCTGAGCGCGGAAACCGCCGAAGGTCCAACGCCGATGAAATCGCGCATGGCCCAGTAGCCGCCGTTATGCAGACTCTCGGCCCCCGCTCGGGCGTAGCTGGAGACTTCGTAGCGCCGGTAACCACAGCGCTGCAGCACACCGGCTGCCGTGGCGCTGGTCAGCGCAGCACGGTTGACAAACGCGGATACCGCAGGTCTGCCCAGACGTCGCGCCAGCGGCGTACCAGGCTCAATTGTCAGGTCGTAGAGACTGATGTGGGGCGGACCGTACCCCACGGCGCGCTCGACGTCGTCGGTGGCCTCGAGCACACTTTGATCCACAATCCCGCTGATCAGATCGAGCGACCATTGACCGCTCCAGCGGCAGGCCAGCGCAGACAGCGCGCGATCAGGGTCAACAGTGCGGCAACTGCGTCCCAGCACGTGCAGCAGGCGCGGCTGGAAACTCTGAATACCGATGCTCAGACGGGTAACGCCGCAGTGCGCGAGGCAGCCCAGCGGCAAGTCTGTAACGTTATCGGGGTTTGCTTCTACGGTCCACTCCCTGACCCGCGGGCCAACGCAGGCCGCTATACCGCCTAATAGACGCTGCAGCAGCGCGGCAGATAGAACGGTAGGTGTGCCGCCGCCGACATAGACCGTATCAACACGCGGGTTACCGCACAACCGAAGACGCCGCTGCAGCAGCACAACGCTGTGCTCAACCACTGCTTCGACGAGCCGCGCATCGTAGATCGGCTGCGACACAAAGGCGCAGTAGTCGCACTTGGCGCGGCACCAGGGAACGTGAACGTAGACACCGATAGCGCCGCTGTGGCCGCAGTGGTGCTGCTCAGTTGCCGCTAACGCCAAAACGCTGTAACGGCCAGAAGCGCAGGACAACCCGCTGCCGCAAGCGGTCGCGAGTCACCGGGCCAAAGTGACGCGAATCTATCGAAGCCGTGCGGTTATCTCCCAGCACAAAGTACTCACCGCGGCCAAGGGTCAGCGGTGGGCTATGGCTGAAGAACAGCGCGCCGTCAGCGGCTGGAACATCAAGCAGTTCGAGATCGTAGCGCACAGTGGATAACGCGTGCTCACTGGTGGACTGTGCGCTGCCGGCCGGTGTAACCCGGGCAACCGAACCGCGCATTTCCAGCGTGTCACCGGGCAGTCCCACAATACGCTTGACGATGTAGGGATTGTCCCATCCGGCGCCGCTCACGGCAACCAGGCTCAATCGATTCAGCGTAAAGAAGCGCAGCAGCGGATCGGCCAGCCGCAGCAGCGTAGCGGGCGGCTGATGGTAGGGAGATGCAACTACCACGATGTCACCGCGCTGCGGTTCACGCAGCACCGGAGTCTGCCACGGCACCAGCGGAATCCGCGCACCGTAGCCAACGGGGCTGGCCAGCACGCGTTCGGATACGGCAAAGGTCGGTGACATGGAGCTGCTGTCGATACGGTACGAACTGAGCAGCAACGAATTGAGGAGCTGGTACACAACAAACAGCAGCAGCACAAAACGCAGCAGGCGTAACGGCCGCCGACCGCGTGAACGATCGTGGTAGAGTGAGTATCTGCGCGATGCACGCGACCTGAACATAGCCTAACGAATCCGTCCGATGCGTCGCGGTGGCCAGTAGCGGAACATCGCGCGGCCGAGCACCCGGTTGGTATGCACCGGGCCGAAATGGCGCCCGTCGCGCGAGTTGTCCCGATTGTCGCCGAGCAACAGCATGCGGTCCTCGGGCACATACCAGCCTAGCTCAAAGATAGCGTTACGCGCTGCCAGCCTGCGATTGTGGGGCTGCGCCGAGTAAACGGTGCTGGTGCGCACGCTGTCGATGTGGTAGGCGTCGGGAAAACTGTAGCCCTGCAGCCGACGGATTGCGGCAGCCCCGTCGCCATCCGCCTCGATATTCAAGTCCTGCAGCCCAACCGCACGGCCGGCCTCGCTGAACAGCTGGTAATCCTCGGCATCGATCATGCGGCGGACAGGATAATCGATAGCGGCGCGCTGCTGGAAGGTGGTCTCATCGACCCACTCGGCTTCACCGTGGGGCCGGATCTCGAGCACCCCGTCGCGAGCGCGAAAGCGGTCATGATCGACTCCCACCGCGCGCTTGATCAGGAAATGCGCCCGCGGTCTGCCGAACTCGTCGCGATCGATATCGACCATCGACAGGGTTACCATGTAGATCACCCGCTGCAGAATGTCAAACAGCGGTCCCCTGCCGATGTAGGACGGGTTCTCGAAAATCACCACCTCATTGCGTACCGGATCGGCGAAGCCTGAGGTCTTGAACATGCCGGGAACCAGTTCCGGGCCGTAGATCATCTTGTTGACAAAAATGCGGTCCTGCTCCAGCAGGGTATCGATCATCGATCCTGAGGGGATCTGGTAGGCCTGCAACAGGTACTGGTTAATCAGCAGTACAACACACGCCGCCCAGACAAAGGCTTCGAGCCAGTCGAGAATCTGATTCTTCTGTTTCTGCTTCTCGTGGCGGATAAGCTTTCGCCGCTTACGCCACGTCAGCACCTTCTCGGTCAGACTCACCAACGAGTCGCGCCAATTGTGATCGCTACGCTGCATTGCTGTGGCACGCTATCATGGATCATGAATCGTTGACAAGGCAAGGACGCGCTTCCTATAATGCACGCGCATATGGCAAAAAAAAGCAAGCAGCCTCGCGTTGATCCCGATTCCGTGCGTGTGCATCTCAAACCGCTGTTCGGGATGCCGCCGCAGACCTGGTTGCCGGCGCTTCTCGGCCTGATAATTATACTGGTGCTTTTCTATCTGCTGCTGCTTCCGGGGGTCCGCTCTCCGGGCGCACAGGTTGAACTTCGCAGCACACCCAGCGGCGCGTCGGTCTACGTTGATGGCCGCCGAATCGGCGCTACGCCGATTCAGTTGCACCTGCCCGCGGGTACGCGCCGGATAGAATATCGGCGCCCGCACTTCGAGACGCATCAGAGCGAGGTTCGCGTACCCAATCGACTGATCGGCAGCCGCTTCTTCCCGGCGCGGCTGCAGCTGCATCAGCAACTGCAGCTGAGCGATGCGCGGGCACTGGCCAACGCGGTCAGCGCCGAGTACGCCGGCTGGGCAATTATCGGCTCGGCAAGCGCGCAGTACCAGTTTCCGTGGATACTGTCGCACGGGGTCAGCGACCTGGCTTCCGACCGCCGGGCGCTCGTTGACTACGGTCAACCGCTGCTGCAAGCTGCACTGGCCGACGTTCGCTCAGACGCCATGTTGCGCGATTACCTGCGCGCGAGCGCACTGGCAGCCTCTGAAGGCAACGCAGTGCTGCCGCTGCATATGCTCGAGGTGTTTGCCGCGCTGGCTGACGCGGTGGAAACCCGGCCTAACCTGGCAGCGCTTCTTGGCGCCGCGTTGCCCGGCGAGCTTCGCGATCAGTTGCAGAGCTCCGACTGGTACCGCGACAGCCTGGAACAGCACACAACGCGCCTGCTGCCGTTTACTACCGAGGGCGGCCCCATGGTAGATTCCGCCGGCTGGATCAGCGTAGACGGCGCCGCATTTCGGCACCTGGCAGGAGGCACGTTTGTGATGGGTATGGCCGCCGACGGTGCCAACGGACGCACTGAACAAACGCTTGACCGCCCGCATCTGGCCGAAGTAGCCGAGTTCTACATCCAGCAGACGCCGGTAACCCGCGCCGCCTTCCGTAGCTTCCTGGCCGACGCACCTTTCTGGCGCGAAGACAACCGTGATGCGCTGATCCAGGATGGACTTGCCGACCGGGACTACCTGCGCAGCTGGGGCTACGCGTCGGATGACCCAGACGACGGTGCACTGCCGGCCAATGAGGTTTCTCACCCCGCCGCGGTTGCGTATACCGAGTGGCTCTCCACTCGGCTACCGCCGGCACTGGACGGCTGGAGCGCGCGCCTGCCGTACGAAGAAGAGTACGAGTGGGCAATTCTCGCCAATGCGTCCGAAGGCTACGAGTCCGGTTTCCGCCGCAGCGCAGAGCAATCGGCTCCGTATCCGGTGGCACAGTTCGGTGCCGGACAGTTCGAGATCTATGATCTGCTGGGCAATGTCTGGCACTGGACCGCAGACTGGTATCGTCCGGCTGACTACCTCAGCCGGCAGCACCCGTACTCTCCCTATCGCGCAACTGGTCAGTTGCGCTCCGCCGAGCGAGCCGTGCGCGGCGGATCGTGGGCAAACAGCAGCCAGACCATCAGCGGGATATCGCGCGGATCGCAGCCGCCGCAGCGTGCCTCCGCCTTTCTGGGCTTCCGTCCGGTGCTGTCACAGGAGCCGTAATGGCCGCGGAGTCGAGTGCAACCAAGCTGCTGGCCAGGAACCGGCGCGCCTTTTACGACTACTCGGTTGAAGAGAATCTCGAGTGTGGCATTGTACTGCAGGGCACCGAAGTCAAGTCGTTGCGCGGCGGCAAGTTCTCTTTCTCGGACTCGTACGCCAGGATTCGCGATGAAGAGCTGTGGCTGATAGGGTTGCACATCAGCGAGTACACCCACGGCAACATCAACAACCACGATCCGCTGCGCGACCGCAAACTGCTGATCCATCGGCAAGAGCTCAAGCGTCTCAAGCGCAAGGTGGAGGAACGCGGCTTCACCCTGATCCCGTTGCGGATCTACCTCAAGGGCGGCCGGATCAAGGTCGAGCTCGGAGTGTGCCGCGGCAAGAAGAGCTACGACAAGCGCGAAAGCATCAAGGAACGTGACCAGAAGCGCGACGCCGATCGCGAGATGAGCGGCCGCTACTGAGATTTGCCAACGGGAGTGACAACGATGAACAAGGCATCACAGGCCGAACTGGCCGCCTACGCCGCAGCCGCAGTGGAGATCGCGCGCGAGGCCGGCGAGCTGACAAAGCAGTATTACCGCCGCAACATCGCGGTTGAGCAGAAACCCGATGATTCCCCGGTCACCGTAGCAGACCGCGAAACCGAGATACTGATCCGTAGCCGTTTGCGCAGCCGGTTTCCCGATCACGCGGTACTCGGTGAAGAAGCCGGGCTCGACGGCCCGCAGTCAGCGTGGCGCTGGATCATCGATCCAATCGACGGCACCAAGTCGTTCATCCACAGCGTGCCGCTCTACACTCAGCTGATCGCACTCACCTGGAACCAGACACCGCTGCTGGGGGTTATCCACAATCCAATTCTGCAGGAGACCGTCTGGGCGTGGCAGGGAGGCGGATGCTTCTACAACGGCAATCCTACGCGCGTACGCGCCAGCAGCGAGTTGAACCAGGCCTGGGTGCACACCTGCGACCCGGCAGACCTGGCGCGGCGCAAGCCGGATTTTACCAATCGGCTGCTGCACGCTATCGGTTCGATGCGCACCTGGTCGGACGCTCACGGCTATCTGCTGGTTGCCACCGGACGCGCGGACGCCTGCCTGGACCCGATCATGGCAATCTGGGACGTAGCGCCGATGTATCCAATTATTGAGGAGGCCGGCGGCCGCGCCAGCGATTTCAGCGGAAACCGCTCGCCGCTAGGCGATAACCTGATTGCAGCAACGCCGAAGGTCCATGAACAGCTCCTGGCGCTGCTCGATTGATCGCGCGGCGCCGGCCTACGACGCAGACTCAATCTCCACGCGCACCCGCCCGCCTCGCGCTATCTCGGGCTGCAACCGGAACTGATAGACTGCCTCGCGGCGCGCTCGAAACTCGAGGCGGCCGTTCTGCCGGTCGAGCGAGGCAACCTTCTGCGGCGGATCTTCGCGGTCGGCGTCCAGACGATAGAGATCCGCAAACAGCAGCGGTGGACGGACGTCGGGCTGGACCCGGATTACAACCGTCTGACCGCGCCTGACCCTGAACTCAAACGCAGCCGCCTCGGGCTCCGCCGGGTCAAAGATCAGCGTATAGGACAGCGGCAGGTCAACCCGCTCGGGTTGCTGCAGGGCCGTCTCTGCGGCATCCAGCCACCGTGATCCCAGCTCGGCGCGGTCAACACCCATATCTATCAACGCGTGGCGGTAGCGCGAGAACGCGCGCGACGGAGCGTAGGCCTCATCCACGCGTTCAGGAGCGCAGCCGTTGACTACCAGAAGCGCAACGGCAACCGCAGCGGCGCCGGCGAATACTCTGCTCATGCCCCTGAAGATAGCCATTGCGTGGTAGGATTGACAAGCCGCCGGTACAGCGGTATCTTTTGATTGTAGTCCCCGTACGGGGGTGTCACGGTTTCGACTGGAGAGTTGTCCGGGTATACGTTGCAGGTGGAGAGCCAACTCCTTAAAAGCAAACCTTTATAGCTGCCAACGAAGCAGACTATACTCTGGCCGCAGCGTAAGCTAACGGTCACGGGCACCCGATGCGCCGTTCTGAGCGTCGGGATCGCTTGACAGAAATCAGGACTTACCCGCTGTCGCGTCCGCACGGCAGAGGGGACATCACCGCGGACTCAGGGAGGAGACGGTTGGTTGCCGGACCTTGCTCTTCCCGAAACAACAACCGGCAACTAAACCTGTAGACGCGTATGCCTCGCTCTTTAGGACGGGGGTTCGACTCCCCCCACCTCCATTGATACGTTGCCCGTCGGGGCGCCGTGCAAATGGAAGCTTCTTGCGGCAATAGATGACGTAGACCGTCTGCGCGCACCTCCCCAGCAGGCGACGCAGAGCACACTGACTATCGATTTCTTTGCCCCGATCCGCAGTTCACATGCTCATCAGGTATTCAGATCTTCACAATAACCGTCCCCTCTCCTTGAGTTCCTCAATCGTCAACCCCTTGCGACCATTGGTCTCCTGGATTTCCCGCTGCCGCCGCTCCCGGGTGTATCTTTCGGGGTCTTGCTGCTCGAGCTCGTCGATGAAGACCTCGCGCCGTTCATTTGACGAACGGATAATCGCCAGCGCGATTTTCAGAATCTCCCGTGCTTGTTCTCCGCTCAGCAACGGTTCTTCGCGACCGCGAATCGCGGCAATGAAATTCTGTGTCGCATTCTTGAATCCCGCCGCCCAATCGGAGTCCAGGTCGTCAAAATGGTTCCACCGGCTTCCATCAAAGTGGCTGAGCACGGGGCCACTCTTGAGGTTGCCCGTAGCCCGATTGACCAGAATGATCCCGCGAGAACCGGTTATCTCAAACCACTCGTCATTAGCGTAATAGTTGGAGGGCATGTTCATGTCCCCGCAGTGCGTATAATCGCAGCTGCCGTACCTGATGCCGTCCTTGTACTTCCAGATGATGTTTGCCGGACAGTCAACGATCCCATCGGCCGAGTCAATCCAGGCGAAGACCCGATCGATTTCACCCAGCAGGTACCAGGCAAGACACCACATGTGGTGGCCGTGGTCAAACGTCTGCATCCCGCGCCCCTCGATATTCTCCTGCAGACGCCACTCCCATGTTCGCGGATCGATCTCCCATCCTCCGCTTGAGCCGCTGATGAACTTGATCCGGAGGTTTATCGGGTCGCCGATCAGGCCGCTGTCAATCATCTCTTTGGCTTTCTGCAGCGGCGGATAGAAGATGTAATTCTCGATCACCTTGTACACGCGATCGGATGCGGCGACCGCGGTCAGCATGCGATTGGCACTCGGAAGATCTATTGTCATCGGCTTCTGCACCATGATGTGTTTGCCCGCCGCGGCCGCTTCCACAACCATGGGTTCGTGCAGCTTCTGTGGCGTCAGGATTTCAACGGCGTCGATGTTCGGGTCGGCGAGCATGTCGTGATAATCCAGGTAGAACTTCTCCGCGCCCCATTCGGCCTGCTTCTGCCGTCCGGTCTGTTCTGTTCTGGTGCTGACAGCGTATATACGAGCTTCAGGGTTATCCCTGTAGCCCAGCGCGTGCAGGTCGGAAATTCTGCCTAATCCGATGAAGCCAACGTTGATCTTGTCCATTGTTCACAATCCTATTCTGTGTTTTTCTGATTGAACCTGGTCACACCAGTTGCCTACATTCCAACTTCCGAATACGCCCAATCCACCGAGGTCGTCCGGCCCGCTGTAGACTGGAACGTAGACGATCGACAACCCGTCGTACTGGTACGCCGCCGAGAGAGCATCATCGAGCTCGGCGAGCGTCTCCACACCTCCAAAGGCCGAGACTCCCGTGAACGCGCGGGCCAGCTGCACGTAGTCAACATTCACCTGATCGTCAGTAGCAAAATCTGCTCCGTACTGGGCGGTCTGCAGGCCACTGATAGCCGCCATCCGCCGGTTGTCAAGCAGCACTATCATGCCGCGCACGTTGAATTGCACCGCGTCGAGCAGGATTTGGGGCGACATGAGAAAGCTGCCGTCGCCCGTGAACGCAATAGAGTAGTCCGGCGATTCGCTCATGGCCGAAGCGAGCAGCGCCGAGACCGCGAAGCCCATGTACGACGATCCGGTATCGGTAAACGTCCTGCGAGGCTGATAATCGCGCACCAGCTGAAACCCGTTGGCCTGGACATCTCCGGCGTCAAAGATCTTCACCGCCTCACGAGAATCGGCAAACCTGATCGCCCGGTCCAGGACCGCCGGTTGTGTGAGCAGCTGCCGACCCCATTTGGAATCGTAAATCAGCGGATTGTCGATACGCTTCTGCCTGAAATCATCCCACTCTGCGCGCTTTCGCTGACACAGGATGTGCCAGTCATCCCGGGTAGCAGCCGCACCGCCTTCCAGGATCGCATTCAGCTGTCGCAGGACGGTCGTACAATCCCCGACCAGCGGAAACGACCGATTGTAGTGCATTGCATCCTCCAGTCGGGTATTGATATTGATGATTTCCCTGGTAGTGCGCCAGGCGGTCCCCGAACTGTCCCACTGGCAGACACCTCGGGCGCCGATGATTATCGCAAGCTCACAGTTTTCCATCGCGAAGTTTCCCGAAATCGATCCCTTGGATCCGCCCACGGTCATGTTTCGTTCATGACTATCGGGGAGAATGCCCGGTACCTGCGGCCCATGGACGTAGACCGCGCCGGATAGATCGAGAAACCGTGCAAGCACATCCGGCTGCAGCGTGCGCGCTCCGCCGCCGACCTTTAGCGTGATACGTCGATACCGCCGGATGATTTCCGCTGCGGCAGTGCAACTGGCCTTATCGGCGGGAATTTCGCTGGCGATTTGTGTCGACAGCGGCAGTTCGGCCAGGTTCATTCCCTTGATGATCTGTCCTTGGACGTTCATGGGAAGCAACAGAAAGAATGGTTCTTCCCGGGCAGGACTGAAGACGGAGTTATAGCCCCACTTCAGCGCAGTGAACACCGCTTCGGGCGTACCAAGCGAATAGGCTCCGCCCATCGTCGACGTCAGTCGCAGAAACAGATCCTGCTCCCGCCGCGCAATCTGTTGCATATTGGGACCCTCGTTGTGCGTCGTCTCGTCGCCGAAGATGTAGTACACCCCCAGGCCGTTGGACTGCGCTACGAGGGAACCGGCAAACGCGTGCAGCGCACCGGGGCCAATCGAGGTTATCACCGCCGCCCGCTCTCCATACTGCCAACGCAACTGCGCTGCCGCATGCGACGCCTCTGTTTCGTGTCGGACATTGAAGACGCGCAGAAGCCCCGCCTGCTGATAGGTCCGGAGAACCTCGGCGATGTCGGTGCTTCCGTGTCCGAAAACGCCGACATACCTCCGCACGCCCTGATTGAGCAAACCGAGCACGAGCGCCTCGCTCAGTGTGACATCCTGAAACTGCTCGATCGTTCCGGCCTCAAGTGCCTGTTGCATCGACCCGGACTCCCGAATAAGCCCGGCACGCCTCTCGCGCCGTTCAAGGTGACTTGTCATACGTTCATTCCTTTACCGCTCCCATAGAGAGTCCTCGAATAAAATGCCGCTGCATGAAGATAAAGAGTAGAAGCGTCGGTATTGTCGCGATCATGAATGCTGCCGCCTGGCTGCCCCAGGCAAGTCCGTACTGGCCTCGCAGCTGCATGACGCCCATCTGAATTGTCATCTTGGTACTGGTCTTGATCAGTACCAAGGGCCAGAGAAAATCGTTCCAGATCCAGGTGAACTGCAGGATCATCAACGCCGTGATCGCCGGCCTGGCCAGCGGCAACATGATCCTGAGCAGGATCGTTCTCTCGTTACACCCGTCCATCTTCGCGGAACTGCGCAACTCATCGGGGATATCACGGAAGAAACTGGCAAGGATCAACGTACAGATCGGAAGTCCAAAACCAACGTGCACGATCACGAGCGCCCCCAGAGTATCGAGAAGGTTCAGAGAGTTAAACACACGAAAGAGCGGGATGAGCACGGTCTGCGGAGGAAAAAACATTCCCGCGACAATCAGTATGAACAGCGACCGACTGAACCCAAACCGCAGCTTGCCAAACGCATAGCCGGTGAGACACCCAAGCCCGATCGATATAGCGGTTGCGGCAACCGTGACGATAACCGTGTTGGTGAGGAAGACGTGGATGTTCCCCTGCATGAAGGCGGTTGCAAAATTGTCCAGCACCGGGGGAAGCGGCGGCTTCCAGAATCCGTCGCGGATAATTTCCCGATTCAGTCGAAACGCGGTGGTCAACGCCCCGTAGATCGGAACGAGAAAGATCACGCAGAAAAGGATGACAGCAAAATAAACAACTGCGCGGTACGCCGCGGCCTCGCGCTTATACTGTGCCAGGGACTTCACGTCTGGTTCCTCTGCATGACCGATCGGAAGTAGACAACGATGATTATCAGAACCATGAAGAACAGCATATTCGCTATGGCGCTTCCGTATCCCATACGGTAGTTCCAGAATGCTTCGCGATACATGAGCGTTGTAAGAACCTCGGAGGAGCGAAACGGCCCTCCTCTTGTCATTATATAAACTATATCAAAACTCTTTAACGAGTTTATCACGGTTAACGAAACAACCACGATCGTGGTGTTCTTCAATTGCGGAAGGACTACGCCAAGAAACAGCTGTATCCGATTGGCGCCGTCGATTTCCGCGGCCTCGATCAGGTCGGCCCGAACGCTTTGCAGACCTGCGAGAAAAAGGATCATGCACAGCCCCGTGTGTTGCCACGCGGCGGCCACGATCACCGACAAGAGAGCGGTACCCGGTTCTGCAAGCCAGGCGCGCGTCAGCTGTGGCAAACCGGCGGCCTCGAGCGAGAGGTTGAGAATCCCCAGTCTCGGTTCATAGATAAATGTCCAGACCATCCCCGCAATGACGTAAGAGAAGATCATGGGCAGGTATATGATGGACTTGAAGACAACCGCACCTCGGATATCCTTATCCAGCAATACGGCCAGAAGCAAGCCCAGCAGGGTGGGCAGCAGGAGAAAGACGGTAACCCAGATAAAGTTATGCAGCACCGCTGCACTGAAAGCGCGATCGCTGAACACCAGCAGGTAGTTGGCAAGACCGACGAAATCAAAAGTCTCGGAGATGCCGTTCCAGTCGGTCAGGCTCAGGTAGAGAGATTGCAGGAACGGTATGATGATCACCAGCAGATAGACGGCGAACGGAACCGCGAGGAACTGTAGAACTACACCTTTCTTTTCCATGGAACGCCTTTTCCCGTTTGACGATTGTTTCACATTTGATACGTGCAAGGTATTCCAATTGCGCTGAATGCGCCATGGGCCCGGGTTCTACCACGCAACCGGGCGGAGAGTTCCGCGCAACGCAGCCTCCGTGGGCCCGATCTCATAGAAAAGCCGAGGGGTGTGACAACAACACCCCTCGTTCCTGACCCGTACGATGCGGGCTTCGCGTTACAGTTCGGTTTCCTGCAGGCCCCGAATCTTGCCCGCTTCGGTTTCGCGCAGAATTCGCTGATATTCGCCGGGCTTGGCCATGAACTCGGAGAACGCGTCAAGGCCGACGTCGGCAACCGGTGGAGGAGTAGCGAGATCGTAGTTGAACGCCCAGTTGGGTACTCCCCTGAGATAGTCCTGCACCTTGAGCTGCAGAACGTTGTAGATATCGCTCGAGACGTGTCGATTGGGAGCTAACGCGCCCGATCCCCGGTTGAATGTCGTCTGCGGTCCGACGGCCGCAAGCTCCCCGAGAACCTTGCGGGCGATGTCCTTGGATCGCGCATCGCGGGCAAGGACCACGCCGTCTATGGGACCGACCGCCACGTTTGCAACCGAAGGATCTACAACCGGAAACGGGAAGAAATCGTAGTCTTCACCGGCCACCCAACCGATCTGATCATCCAATTGCATGAACCAGGTTCCCATGAGCGTCATCGCCGCCTGGCCGGTGCCAACCATAGTGGCGGCTTCCGCCCAGTCGTAGGCATTCGCGTTCTCCACGAAGTAGCCGCGATCGATGAGCAATTTCCACATCTCGAACGCCCGGACCACTTCGGGATCCGTATAGGAAGCGCTGCCTGCCATAAGATCGGCACGGTACTGCGGTCCGGCGGTTCTCAGAAGAGGATAATCAAGCCAGAACTGGGCGGGCCAGCGTTCACGCGAACCCAGCGCAATTGGTGTAATACCAGCGTTCTTCAACGCCTCACATACGGCGAGGAACTCATCCCACGTCTCGGGAGGAGTAACCCCCGCCTGATCAAACGCGGCCTTATTGTAGAAGAACGCCACGAAGTGCTGCGTGAGCGGGAGGAAGTATTTCCTTCCGTTGTACTCCGTGCCCTGAAGAACCGCATCGGAGAAGAGATCATCAAGACCAAACTCGCGGTAGACATCGTCCACCGGCTCCAGACGGTCCGCATCCACGAGAAACTGAACCTGGGCGCCCGCCCAGTAGGAGAAGAGATCCGGAGGGTTCCCGCCCGACAGCATAACCCGGATACTGGTCTTGAACGCTTCATGATCGAGTGGACTATGCGACAAACGGAACCCGGGATTGTCCCTGTTGAACTCGGAAACAAGGTCCTCAATTCCGCCGGCAAGCGAGCCGGAAAAATAGTGGAAAAATGTTACGTCCTGTGTCTGCTGTTGCCTCCCGCCTGCACCGAACACGATTCCCGGTGCCAGCGTAATCAAACCAATGCATACGAAACCTGCAATTAACCGCTTCATGGCTCCTCCTGGTTTTCAACGTCATTACATTAACGTTAATGTCCGTAGTCTATTCCCGATTGTCGCACCTGTCAATTAAAATCGTCGTCTTGGCGGCCGCAATCGGCATGGATCCCGGATTTCCTGCAATCTGCGCCGGTATTGTGACCATTGACAGAGATATGACCGTAGCGTATTCTCAAAAATACATTATCGTTCAGGGGATGTGCCTGGTGAAGTATGTAACACTGAAGGACATTGCAGAAATCGCCGGTGTTTCCATTAACACAGTAAGCCGGGCGCTGCACGACAAAAGCGATATTGGAATAGAAACGAAGCTGCGCATCCGGGCAATTACCGAGGAGCTCGGATACATTCCGGATCAGACAGCGGCACGGCTTCGAACGAAGAAGAAGCAGACAATCGGAGTGGTCATCACGCATATGAACAACTCCTTCTACGCGCATATCCTGCAGGGAATTCACGACGCAATTTCCCGGCTCGGGTACACGATGATTGCGTTGGGCAGCAATGAGAATCCCGATGAGGAACAACGTGCGCTGGTATCGCTGAAGGCAAACCGCGTAGCGGGATTGATCATTGTTCCCTCCCAGGATCTGATCAACACCCTGGACTTTGATCAGATCAACGTACCCCATATCACGATTGTCCGAAAAGGCAAACTGAACACCCAGAGCTACTTCATCACCGATTCCCACCAGAGTGGCGTGCTGGTGGCCGGGCGTTTTCTGGATTTAGACCGCACTTCTCCCGGCTACATCGGATTCGACGCGATGGTCTCCTGCAACAAGGACCGTTTGGTCGGTTACAAAAAGACAATGGAACAATCGGGCATCGCGCTTCCCAAGGAAGCGACGATTCACTGCGGTTCAGACATGCGGTCCGCATATGACGCAACAAAGCACCTGTTGAAGAAGAAAGCGGATATCGACGCACTTTTCGTATACAACGACTATATGGCGATCGGCGTATTGCGTGCGTTGCACGAAATGCGGATCAAGGTGCCGAATGATATTTCGGTGATCGGTCACGATGACATCGACGAGGCGAGTATGTTGGTACCTGCGTTGAGTACCGTCCGAGTTCCCAAGTACAGCCTCGGTTACCAGAGCGCGTCGAGACTCATTCACCTGATTGAGAAGAAGGATTCCTTTTCGAAATCCGTCCTCAATACGCCGGAGCTGATCATCAGGGAGACGTAGAAGGCTGACTTTTTCCGCGGTGTCTACACCGTCGGCAGATCATCCGCAGTCCAGACGTGGATCAGCTCATAGGCCGGTTCCTCGTAGGGATGCGCGGCGAGCAGCGCCTCTACCGCAGCGCGCACAACCGCGTCTTCGCAGATCGTCTCAACCCGCAGCTCGGCAACCCGCTGCACCGTGCCGGCCGTACCGATGAAGGGATCGGCACCGCAAAGCGGGCGGAACTGGCCGCTGCCCGCGGTCTGCCACGAACACGAGTCATAATTGCCGTAGCGGCCCGCACCGGCGTCAAAGACCGCCTGTTTGACGCTCTCGGCGTGCGCTTCGGGCACAAAGAATACCAGCTTGTACATAAAACAACTCACCTCTCTTACGCAACGTAGCGCAAGTCGCCGGTGCGGTTTGCCTGAGTCAACCGCTTTCTACCAGGGCATCTGTTTGCCGGTATAGTCGACATAGAGCGCAGAGTCGGTGCTAAGCGCGGCGATCAGCTCCATCATACGCGACACCGACTCCTCGACCGAAAGGCTGCCCTCTTTGCCACCCATGTCGGTGGCAACCCAGCCGGGGTGTATCGCTGCAATTGCTACTCCCTCTGCGGCGCAGTGGAACCACAGCAGCCTGGTCAGCATATTCAAGGCCGCCTTTGACACACAGTAGGGCACCCCACGGCCCCCGCCCTGGCCTGCGATGCTTCCCGCGTTGGAGCTGATCATGACAATCTTCGGATTGCTACTCGCCCGCAACAAACCGAACAGCTCCTGCGAGACCCGCAGCGGCCCGAGCGTATTGACCTCGAACAGCGACCGCATATCGGCTTCGCTGATATCCTCGATGCGCTGTTCTCCGGGCGGCATCGCTATCCCGGCATTGTTTATCAAGAGGTCGAGCGTATCGGTGTGCCGACCGATCTCGCGCGCCGCGCGCTGTACCGACTCGCGACTTGACACATCCATTTGAACCGGG
>REDW01000103.1 GCA_007693325.1 Spirochaetaceae bacterium | reverse complement strand
GCGGCACTGGACAAGTTTGAGGAGGGCTATGACTGCTCTCACGCAATCCTCAATGCCTACGCTGATCTGTTTGAGTTTGACGAGAAGTCGATGGCGATCATCCGCACGCCGTGCGGTCCGATGGCCGGCAGGCCGATGAGCGTCTGCGGTGCCGTTGCGGGGGCGCTGAAGGCACTCAGTCAGAAGCTGCGCGAAGAAAAAGAGAGCGGTAACTCAACGCAGAAGAAATCCGATCTGATTCGTGAGTTCCGTGAGCGGTTTGAACAGATCCACGGGACGGTCAACTGCACCGAGCTGCTGGGAGTCGATCTCACAGATATCCAGGGGCAGAACGCCGCCATAGACAAGGATCTCTTCCACACCAGGTGCGTCGGGTTCATAACCGATTCCGCGCTTATTCTGGAGGACCTGATCGATCTCAAACGCACAGAGTAGCGCCCGCAAAGAGTAGCGCTGTCTAGCCGATTATCTGCTGATAGTTGCGTAACAGGCTCGACTCACCGTCCAGAATGAACTCGGCGTTCATGGTTATTCGCGTAGCCATCTTCTCTATGAAGGTCTCGGCCACTTTGAGCTTGCGCTCGGCGTGGCGGGCATCCCGCAGCAGCAGGTAGCCCTGCACCAGATCGGTGGCCATCTCCACCATTCTTCTGGCGTGGTAAGAAACCAGTTCAGCGTCTTCTATGCCCTTGATATGAACCAGCGCCTTCTCGAATTTGTTGCGTGCGGACAGCAGCCGTTTGTACAACTGCGGTGCGTGCGAATAGTCCTCGGACTCGTACTCGTCGAGGGCGTTGTTGATGGTTCCCGAGGTCAGCCCGCCGATGGCCGCTACAACCTGCAGCTGCGTGGTGCCCTCGTAGATGCTGGTTATTCTGGCGTCGCGATAGTGCCTCTCGACGTTGAAATCGCGCATGAAGCCGGTCCCGCCGTGGATCTGAATGGCGTCGTAGGCAACCCGGTTGGCCATTTCGGTAGCGTAGCCCTTGATCATCGGGGTCAACATATTTGCCAGCCGGGCGTAGCTCTTGAGGTCCGAGTTTATCTGGTCTGCGCGGTCAGGGTAGAGCTCCTTGATGTGTTCCAGCCCTTCTTTCAGATCAACGATGCGCGCGGTCTCGTAGAGCAGGGTTCTGCCGGCCTCGATGGCTATCTTCATCTCGGTGAGCATCTCGAAGACCGCCGGCAGAGACTTGACCGGGGAGCCAAACTGGATCCGCTCCTCGGCGTAGCGGTTGGCCTCGCGGTAGGCGGCCTCGGCAATGCCAATAGCCTGCGCGGCAATTCCCAGCCGCGCACTGTTCATCAGCCACATGGTGTACTTGGACAGACCGCGCCTGCGTTCGCCAACCAGGTAACCGCGCGCGTTGTTGAACTGCAGCTCACAGGTGGGTGAGCCGTGAATGCCGAGCTTGTCCTCCAGCCGCCGGATGACCATGTTCTCGTCGCGTTCGTAGAGAAAGAACGAGAGCCCGCGCGCGCCCTGCATGTTCTCCTCGCTGCGCGCCAGCACAAGTCCAATCCGACCGTTGCCGTTGGTGATAAAGCGCTTGACACCGTTGAGGTACCAGTTGCCGTGGGCGTCCTGGTGGGCTTTGAGGCGCACCGCCTGCAGGTCACTGCCGGCGTCGGGCTCGGTCAGAATCATCGAAGAGCCGTACTCTCCGGAGGCCAGCCTGGGCAGGTACTTGCTCTTGAGCTCCTCGGAGCCGAATTTGTTGAGCGTCTCGCCGATATCCTGCTGCAGGCCAAAGTTCAGAAAAGACGCGTCGGCGCGCGAGATCATCTCCGCGGCAATGGTCAGAATAGTGGAGGGGAAGTTGAGCCCGCCGTACTTGCGCGGAAGGCAGAAGCCCATCAGATCGGCCTTGGCAAAGATATCGAGCACCTGTTGCGTGCCCTTGGCGTACTGTACCTCGCCTTTTGTCAGGCGCACGCCTTCCTGATCAATGTCTGCAGCCAGCGGGGCCAGGTTCTCGCCGCTGATGGCACCGATCATGTCGAGCACCTTCATGTACGAGTCCCTGGCATCGGCAATATCGGCAGGCGCGTGCGGAGCGTTGTCACTGTTCTTGAAGTCGTCCTCGCGCAACCGGATGATGCGATCGAGATCCATGTGCTCCAGGTGAAACAGTATATCTTCGTTATCTTTGAGGAAGTTTTCCATTTGATGCCTCCTTACGCCTTGGCTCTGAAAGCCTTGATAAACCGTGGGATCACTTCTTTCAGGTCTCCCACAATGCCGAAGTTGGCAATCTGGAAGATCGGTGCTTCCGGGTCGGTATTGATTGCAATGATACGCGCCGACTCATCCATTCCCGCTCGATGCTGAACCGATCCCGAAATTCCGCAGGCAATGTAGAGCCGCGGCCGCACGGTGGTACCGGTCTGGCCCACCTGATGGTCCTTGCTGACCAGGCCGGCGTCAACCGCTGCGCGCGATGCGCCAACCGTCCCGCCGATGGCGTGTGCCAGCTGATGAACGAGCTCGAAGTTCTCCCTTGATCCCACTCCGATGCCGCCGGCCACAATCACCTGTGCACCCTTCAGGTTAACAGACTTCTCTTGCTGGACCCGCTCGATGATCTCGGACGGAAAATCCTCTGGACTCAGCTCGACGCTCTCCTGGATAATCTCGCCTTTGAACGACGCATCCGGTTGATCCATCTTCATAACGCCTTCGCGCACGGTGGCCATCTGAGGCTTGCGCTCGGGCGAGACAATAGTGGCGATGATGTTGCCGCCAAACGCCGGGCGGATCTGGTAGAGCACGTTCTGAAACGTCTGGCCGCGCGAGGTGTAATCGCCGATCTGCAGATCGGTGCAGTCCGCGGTCAGACCAACGCGCAGCGCTGAGGCGATGCGCGGTGCAATATCACGGCCGGTGGTGGTTGCTCCGTAGAGCACAATCTGGGGCGCGTGCTTCTTGATTATCTGCGTCACGACTTTGGTGTACGGGACCGGTGTATAGTGCGCCAATCCTTTGTGCTCAACGGTGAACAGCCGGTTGACGCCGTACGGGATAAGCTCCTCGGCGACCTTCTGGACGCGGTTGCCCACCAGCACGGCGGTGACCTGGACGTTCAGCTGTTTGGCCAGCTCGCGTGCTTTGCCGATGAGTTCAATACTGACTTCTGCGACTTTGCCGTCATCCTGCTGGATGAACACCATTACGCTGTTCTTTGTTGTCACCGGATTCTCCTTCAACCGAGGGTGTGATCCGCAACAAGCTCGTGAACCATGTCGCCTATTGCTTCTTCGGTGTTCTCAATCATTCTGATGCCTTCGGACTTCAGCACTACCATGTCGATGTTGCGTACCTTGGTGGGTGAGCCCGACAGTCCGCAGCTTTCCGGGTCGGCGTTGATTGCGTTGATGTCCCACAGCGCAATGGTGTTTTCCGACTTCAGCTCGGCCCCGGAGGTAAGGTAGGTTTCATCGTAATCAGCACTGCTCATCTCGGTGGTTGCGTTCTTGTAGGTCATCATCCTGATAGCCGATGGAGGCCGCGGCGGGAACCCCTCGCCGTTGACCGTCAGCAGTACCGGCAGGCCGGTCTTGACCTTCTCGTAGCCGCCCTCGATAGAGCGGCGTGCAGTGATGCTGCGTTTTTCCGGGTCCAGCTCCACGATCTGCGAGATACAGGTAATCTGGTTGATGCCCAGTTTCTCGGCGGTCTGGGGACCAACCTGCGCGGTGTCTCCGTCAATTGCCTGCGTACCGCACAGCACGATGTCGTAACTGCCGATCTTCTCGATGGCGCACTTGAGGGCGTACGAGGTTGCCAGGGTGTCGGCAGCGGCAAAGCGACGGTCGGAGATCAGCGCCACAAAATCGGCGCCGCGGTAGAGCGAATCCTTCAGCACCTGGACCGCCGACGGTGGGCCCATGGTGAGAACGTGCACCTTTGAGCCCGGCACCGAGTCGCGGATGGTAAACGCGGCCTCGAGTGCGTGAAGATCCTCGGGGTTGAAGATAGCCGGCAATGCGGCCCTGTTTACGGTTCCGTCCTCTTTCATGGCGTTCCCGCTGATATTTTGAGTGTCCGGCACCTGTTTTACCAACACGATCAGGTTCAGTCCCACGTGCGCCTCCTCGGTAGAAGGAACGAGTATCCGCCCACATTGCGGTATCTGCACCGCTGTGCGATGTTACTGGATTCCTTCTGGCTGGTTATCGACTGTGAATAATAGTAGGAATCAGGATACACTGCAAGGGTAGTTGTGGAACAAAATATCTGCTGTTCAATAAACAGGGGGGTGTTATGAAGTGTTTTTCTGTTGGATTGATTCTGCGTCTGCTGCTGCGCGCTCTGCTGGTAGTACCGGCACTGTTAATGGTAGCTCAAATCCCGGCGTCACCGCGGGGGCTGCGCGTTGGTATGATGCCGGCGGTCAACTCCATCCCGCTGATTGTTGCCGAGGCCGAGGGATACTTTTCCTCCGAGGGCGTATCCGTTGAGCTGGAGATGTTCCATAACCAGCTCTACCGCGAGACTGCGTTGCAGACCGGCCGGATCGATGGTTCGGTCTCGGACCTGATCAACGCCATCAACGCCGCTGCCGGTGGTTTTGCGCTGCAGGTAACGTCTGTCAGTGACGGGTTGTTCGCACTGGTCAGCGCTCCGGGCTCGCGGATTCAGTCGCTGGAAGACTGGAAGGCGGCCGCACCGCGCCGGGTTCAGGTGGGGCTGTTGCAGGACAGCATCATCTTCTACTCGGCTGAACGAATGCTGCAGGCGCTTGGCGCCGACCCCGCAATGATAGAGCCGGTCTCCACGCTGCAGGTGCCCACGCGCATGGAGATGGTAGTGGCCGGTCAGCTAGAGGCGGCCCTGCTCCCCGAGCCCATCAGCCGGGTTGCGCTGGCGCGCGGAGCGCATCTGATTGCCGACAGCTCGGTGATGCAGCAGACGGTGGGTGTGCTGCTGTTCACCCCGCAGGCGCTGACAGCCAAGGCGGATCAGATCACCGCCTTCTACCGCGCGTACAACCGCGCGGTGGATTCTATCAACGCAGATCCGGACCGCTACCGGCAGCTGGTAGTCGATGCTGCAGGTTTCCCGCCGCTGGTCAGAGACAGTATGGTCATACCGCGGTTCCAGCGTGCGCGCGTTCCCAACCGGGCGGAGTTTGACGACGTGGCCGGCTGGATGCGCGGCAAAGGGCTGTTGGACGCCGCAGTGGACTACCGCCGGCTGGTCAACGACTCCTTTGTGCCGCGTTAGCGCGGCCACGCTGACGCGATGCTGCAGATCCGCGGCTGTGCCGCCGGTTATCCCGGCAACACCGTATTCAAAGACCTCTCGCTGAGCCTGGAGCCCGGGGAAACGCTGACGGTGGTTGGGCCGTCCGGCTGCGGCAAGACAACGCTGTTGTACCTCGCCGCCGGTTTGCTGGCGCCGCAGCGCGGAACGGTTGTGCTCGATCAGCAGCCGCTAACCGCCGGTGACAGACGCATCGGGCTTGTTCTGCAGCAGTACGGGCTGTTTCCCTGGTTCAACGTGGTGCAGAACGTTGCGCTGGGGCTGCGGCTGCACGGGATCGGGCGCACCGAGCGGACATCGGCGGCGCGCTCTGCGCTGCAGGCGGTGGGAGTGTCCCAGCTGGCGCGGCGCTACATCGGCACGCTCTCCGGCGGAGAGCAGCAGCGTGTGGCAATTGCGCGTACCTGGGCGATGCAGCCGCAGCTGCTCCTGATGGATGAGCCCTTTTCTGCGCTCGATGCGCTGACGCGCGAGTCATTGCAGGATCTGCTGCGCTCGCTGCTGCAGCGCCGCCTGATAGCTACCATCCTGGTGACCCACAGCATCGAAGAGGCGCTGCTGATTGGCTCGCGCGTTGCGGTAATGCACGGCCAACCGGCGCGGCTCACCTTCTTTGACAACCCGGTTGCCGGCAACCGTTCAGAGGCACTGCGCAGTTCGGCCGCGTTCTTCAACGCGGTGGCTGCGCTGCGGCAATTGTTTGCGGAGCTGCTGCATGCGTAAGCTTGGAGCACTGGCGGCCGCAGCGGCCGCGGTTATCGCTGTCTGGTGGATAGCCGCGCGTATCATGGACTCCGCACTCCTGCCCGCGCCGCCGCAGGTCTTTGCGCGCCTGCTGATCCTGCGGCCGCTGCTGCTGCGCCACGCCGCTGCCAGCCTTGCGCGCGTAGCAGCGGCGCTGGCACTGGCAACGCTGGCTGCACTGCCGCTGGGGCTGATTATGGGACGCTCGCAGCGGGTGGATCGACTACTGGCGCCGCTGGCCTACCTGCTCTACCCGGTGCCCAAGATAGCGCTGCTGCCGATTGTATTTGTGCTGGTGGGTATCGGCGACGCGGCGCGGATAGCGATTGTTGTACTGGTGCTCTTCTTCCAGATCCTGGTGGCAGTGCGCGACGCGGCGCGCTCCATTCCCGCGGCCTACCTTGTCTCTTTTACGTCGCTGGGAGGAACACGGATGCAGTCGTTGCGTCTGGTACTGCTGCCGGCAATTGTGCCCGAACTGCTGACAGCCATGCGCGTTGGCATTGGAACTGCACTGGCGGTACTCTTCTTCGCCGAGACGTTCTTTACCAACTTTGGACTGGGGACGTTCATCGTTGAAAGCTGGATGCGCGTGGCGTACCCCGACATGCTTGCCGGCATCGTTTCCATCGGCCTGCTGGGGCTTCTGCTGTTCAGCGCGCTGGACGGTCTGGAGCACCTGCTGTGCCGCTGGAAGCACAGCCGCGCAGGGCATCCTCCAACCGCCGCGGCTCAGCGTTCACCCAGCCACTCGACTTGAAAGAGATCCAGCCGGCGGTCCTTGTAGTTGGTGACCGAGCCCTCGTTACGCAGCTCGGTGAGCTTGTTGAGATCCAGATCCACCAGCAGCGTCATTTCGGTGTTGGGCGTGCTCTCGGCCATCACCGCGTCGTGGGGAAACGCAAAGTCCGACGGTGAAAAGACCGCCGATTGCGAATACTGGATCTCCGAGTTATCCACGCGCGGCAGATTGCCTACACTGCCGGTGATAGCCACGTAGCACTCGTTCTCGATGGCGCGCGCCTGAGCGGTACGCCGAACCCGCAGGTAGCCGTTCTTGGTGTCGGTCCAGAACGGCACAAACAGAATCTGCATGCCCCACTCGCCCATGATGCGCGCCAGCTCGGGGAACTCGACGTCGTAGCACAGCAGAATTCCGATCTTGCCGGCGTCGGTGTCAAAGACGCGCAGCGCGTTGCCGCCCTTCATGGCCCAGCTGCGGTACTCCTGCGGCGTCATGTGCAGCTTGTACTGCGCCTCAACACGGCCGTCGCGCTTGAACAAGTAGGCAACGTTGTAGATATCTTCGCCTTCGCGTACCGGCATGCTTCCACCGATAATATTGACGTTGTAGCTGACCGCCATGTGCGCCAAGGCGTCGTAGATGGCCGGCGTAAACTCGGCCAGTGAGCGTACCGCCGAGACGCTGGTCTCCTGGTCTCCCAGGCCCATCAGCGCCGCGTTGAAAAACTCGGGAAAGACGCAGAAGTCGCTCTGGTAGTCTGAGATAGCGTCAACAAAGAACTCGACCTGCTCCAGCAGCTCCTCAACCGACGCAACCCTTCGCATCTGCCACTGCACCATTCCGATGCGCACCGTTGAGCGCGGTGTATCGATCACCGATGGCTGTACCCGCTGGTAATAGATGTTGACCCATTCGAGCAGGGTTGCGTTGCCGTGCGACTTGCGGTCCTCGGGTATGTAGTCTTCCAGCACACGTTTGACCTGGAAGTCGTTACTGAGCTGAAAGCTGAGCACCGGATCGTAGAGTTCGTGGCGTTTGACCTTCTCGATGTACTGCTGCGGGCTCAGTTCCCTGGCGTGCTTGTGGTACTCGGGCATGCGCCCGCCGGCGATGATTGCCTGGTAGTTGTGTTCGCGGCACAGCTCTTTGCGTGCGTCGTAGAGCCGCCGGCCCAGTCGGTAGCCGCGATAGTCCGGGTCTACAAAGAGATCCAGACCGTACATTGCGTCACCGTTGGGGTGGTGCACCACAGAATCGGCGCCATCGACCAGTTCATCGTAGGTATGTGCAGCAGAGAACTTGCGGTAATCCACGCGAACGGTGAGCGCCACCGCTACTATGTTTCCCTTGTCCTCGATGCAGAACTGCGCTTCAGGGAATCTGCGCACCAGGGTGGCGATGACCTTCTTGGGCCAGGCGCCGTCGAGGTCGCGGTAGACGCGGTCCATGAGGTGTTTGACCCCGGGGAAGTCATCCATAGTCAAATTGCGTAAGCGTAGATGATGCAGCTCGCCGGTACTCATACCCGATATAGTAGCTGATTTGCGGATCGAAAGCTATCGTGGCCGGCTCAGCAACGCAGCTCGAAGCGCAAAAAACGCGCCGCTGTGTTGCGGCGCGTAGGTTGTTGCGGCCTCCGGCGGCGATGCGTTACTTGACGTCTACCGAAATCTGGCGCGGCTTGACGTCCTCTTTCTTGGGCAATGTGAGCGTCAGCACACCGTTTTTCATCTCGGCGTTGATTGCGTTGGGGTCAACGGTCTCCGGTACGGTTATCGTGCGCTGGAACGCTCCGCTCCACGACTCGCGCCGGTAGTAGCGGCCATCCTTGTGCTCGCTGGAGTCCTGCTTCTCACCCTTGATGGTCAGCGCGTTTCCGGAAACCGAGATATCCAGGTTGTCCTTCTCAACGCCCGGCAGATCGCAACGCACAATGTAGGTGTCGTTGTCTTCCATCAAATCTACAGACGGACCGCTGACGCCGCCGAAGAGGTCCAGATCGCGATCCAGGTCCCAGTCGAAGTCAAACAGGCGATTGATGCTCCGCTGCAGCTGGTCGATGCCGGTATCGCGATTCATGTTAGCCGGATTTCTTCGTCGTACCAGGTTCATATGCTACCTCCTCATCGGATAGTGGTATGTTCACCGGACCAACGGCCCGGTATCTGGCCTTATCAACTGCCTCTACCAATAGAGAAGCAAAGGGTGTGCCAATTGCCGCTGGTTTTAAGTAGTTATATTAAAAGGAATTGGAGAGCAGTCTCAGCGGGGCTGCGGCTGCAGCATAGCGAAGGTGTGTCGTTTTGTTACAAACAGGCGCTGCGCGTCACCGGCTGCGGGTCGTTTTGATCCTTGACTGTCTCAATTACAGCACAACCGTGAAGTAGCGGAAGCGCTTGCGCAGTTTGAGCTCTGCCGCGATGAACCTGACCGTCTTGGCGTTGACCAGGTCCTGCCACCCCAGCGTAGAGCCGTCCGGAGAGATATAGAGCGTTCTGTCACCGATTGCCCAGTAGAAGCACGCCTGGGCGGTACCGGGGTGGCTCGAGTGAATGTCGCCAAACCACAGGATACCGCTCTTCAGTATGGCAAATCGGCCGTAATACTCGAGATCGTCCGGTAGTGACGCCAGCTGATCGATGTCCGGCAGGCGCCGCCTGAGGTCTACGGTGAGTACGTGTTCCGGCCTGACACCGCTGATGTCCGGGGACTCTATCTCCTTCACTGCCTTCTCCCAGATTGTATCGTGATACACAGAATTGTAACACACAAAACAGCCGAAAGCACGTTTACTGACTTGTCCGCTGCTGCGCTGCGCCGTATAATAGCACCTTCGCAGCTGTTCTGCTCACCGTTCAACCGGAGGCCACACGCGCTTTGGACCTGCAACGACTGCTCGGAATCATTATCCTGCCGGCCGATCAGCTGGTGAATTTCGTTTTGTCCATGCTGCTGGCGCTGCTGCTGGGACTGCTGATTGCGGTTGTGTACCGCCTGACCCACCGCGGCATGAACTACGAGAGCGGTTTTCTCTCCACGCTGGCGCTGCTGGCGCCGATTGTCACGCTGGTAATGTTCTTCATCCAGGGCGATCTGGTGCTCTCGCTGGGACTGGTAGGCTCGCTGTCGATTATCCGCTTCCGCACTCCGATCAAGGATACCCGCGACATGGTGTTTCTGTTCTGGACCATCGCCACCGGACTGGGCGTAGGAACGCTCAACTGGACGGTGTCGCTGTTTGCTACGCTGCTGCTGAGCCTCTTCATGGGCGCCATGTTCCTGTTCAAGTACGGCCGTCCGCTGCACGCGGAGTACATCCTGATTGTCTCGGGTAGCGACGGCAATCGCGACGCTGAAGTTGAGCGGGTGGTCAACGGCAGGCGCGCCAACGTTCAGCTGCGCAATCACGAGATAGACGGTGAACGCTGGGAGCTGACCTACGAACTACGGCTGGCACGCGCCTACGAGGAAGATGTGCGCCAGATGGTCAGTGAACTGAAGCGCACCGCTGGAGTGAACAGGGTGTCGCTGCTGACTCCGCAGCTGTCATTGCCGATGTAGGAGCGCCGCGTTGCAGGGAGTACAGCGGTTTGAGCGCAAGTGCCTGCTGTCGCTTGCCGGCTACTATCGGCTGAAGGCGGCGCTGTCGGTCACCCTGGAGGCCGATAACTACAGCCGCCTGCAGTCCGGAGGGCGCTACCTCGTGCGCAGTATCTACTATGACACGCGCGATTTGCGCTCCTACTACGAGAAAGAGGACGGCAACTTTGGACGCATCAAGCTGCGTCTGCGGGCCTACACCGACGTTCCGGCTGCGAGGGATCCGGTGTCCGTTGAGCTGAAGACCAAGAGCGGCAACGTCATGACCAAGTACAGTACGCACGTTTCGTACAGCGACTACCTGCACTTTGAGCGCAGCGGGCACTGGCCGGATACCAGCGATCCGGTGGTGATGGAGTTTGAGCGCCTGCGGCACGTGCGCGCGCTGGAGCCGGTAGTGCTGGTGCAGTACCGGCGCGAGGGCTACCGTTCGCGTGACAGGCTGCCGCTGCGGGTAACCCTGGATCACGGGGTCCTCAGTGCACGCGCCCGATCGCTCTTTCCGGCCGGGACTATTCTGACTCCGCACCGGCCGCGACACGTCATTCTGGAGATCAAGACCGCCGCCCGCGAACCGCGCTGGCTTACCGACCTGGTATTGCAGCACGCGCTCAAGCCGGTTTCCAATAGCAAGTACGTGCAGGGTATTGAGGTCATCAGGCCGAGTATGGTTACACCGCGGGTGGCCGCGCCGTGAGCGGCGGCGGATCGCCGCGCGTGCGGCGCATGGTGACGGTTAGCGCGGTGGCGCTGCTGCTGCTGATTGCCGCCTACGTGGTATTGGCGCTGACAACCGCTGCGGTGCAGTTTGCCGATCCGGCGCTCGAAGCGGCAGTCCGCGAGGCAGCCGGTCGCGAGCGCGGAACGCTGTCAACCGCCGAGCTCGAGCGCATCACGCGGCTCGATGCGCCGCAGCGCGGCATCGAGCTGCTCAACGGCATCGAGCGGCTGGCCAACCTCGAGCGGCTCAATCTGCGCGGTAACCGCGTGGCGGACCTGGCGCCGCTGGCCGCGCTGCCGCGGCTGCAGCAGCTGGAACTGCGCGATAACAACATCACCGACCTGCGCGCGGTGAACCTGGACGCGCTTGCCGGCCTGACGCAGCTGAAATACCTCGGCCTGCGCCACAATCGTGGTCCGGCTCACCCCGAGAGCCCCGACGATCACGCGCGCATCAGCGATATTTCGCTGCTGGCGCAGCTGACGCGACTGGAACGGCTCGACCTGCGCGATAATCACATTTCCGACATCGAGCCGCTGACGGCTCTGCACCGCCTGGAGCGCCTGGATCTGCGCGATAACAGGCTGCAGGTTGACGATCTGAGCGCGCTGGGCGGACTGCGGCAGTTGCAGCAGCTGAACCTGCGCAACAGCGGTGTCAGAAGTCTGGGCGGCATAGAGACGCTGCGTAACCTGGTACATCTGAACCTGCACTCCAATCCGCAGATCAAATCGATTGCGCCGCTGGCCGGACTGCCGCGGCTGCAGACTTTGATTATGCGCGATGTCCCCATCGGCGAGCAGCTGGAGCTGATTGAAACCCTGCCGACGCTGCAGCGGCTCAACATCCGCAACTGCGGCGTCACCGATCTGCGCCCGCTGGCGCGGCTGATGCAGCGCGGCGCACTGCAGGATGATCCGCAGCGCGGGATCTACGCCGAGGTAGACATCCGTGAGAATCTGGTCTCATTCAGTGAACCGGACGGCTACGCGGTGCTTGAACCGTACTGGGATAACGTTGCGCGGCGCCGGCCGCAGCAACTGCCGCCGCCACTCAGCCGCGAAGTGCTGATATCCGAGGTGATGAGCTCCAACGGCAGCACAATCGATGACGGCAGCGGAGCGTACCCCGACTGGATCGAGCTGTACAATCCGGGGAACGTCACGGTGGACCTCAGCGGGTACTACCTCTCTGATCATCGCGATAGCAATACCCGCTGGCAATTCCCCGACGGCACGGCGATCGAGGCCGCTGGCTATCTGCTGCTGTGGGCCTCCGGTGGTGACGGTGTGGGCCCTGACGGCCGCTTGCATACCAGCTTCCGCATCAGCGCGGACGGAGAAGCAGCGGTTCTGACCAGGCCGGACGGCCGTTCGCGGGTGGACGCGTTACTGATTCCGCCGCTGCCGCGTGACCGCTCCTGGGGCCGGCGTGACCCCCGGGCGTACCCGGCGCGCGGCGCAGACGAACTTGTAACCTTTGCGGTGCCTACACCGGGTTCCGCCAACGCCGCTGCCCCGGAGTACCGCACGCTGCGGTTTTCGCATCATAGCGGCTTTCACGCAGCCGGGTTTGAGCTGCACATCGAGCCCGAGCCCGCACCAGCGCGTGACAGCGATCCGATCACTATCTACTACACACTGGACGGATCGCTGCCCAACCCGCGCAGCGTAGATCAGCCGGCAGCGTACAGCGTCAAGAACTACCAGAGCGCAGAGCAGGAGACCTGGTACGAGCAGACCTACCGCTACGATGGCCCGATCCGCATCGATGACCGACCGAGAGAAGCTCCGCGGATCAGTGACATCGAGACAACATCGCCCAACGCCGATTTCTGGCAGTGGCAGCCGCCGCAACACGATCCGCTGCGCGCCACGGTTGTGCGCGCGGTGGCCTACACAAACGCCGATGGGCCGGTAGCCGTCAGCGACGTTGTTACGGCTACCTTCATTGTGACGCCCGAAGCGTCACAACGCTTCAGTCTGCCGCTGGTGGCTATAGCAACGCCGCCTTCGGGGCTGTTTGACTTTGAACGCGGTATCTACGTTCCGGGGCACATCTACGATGAGGCGCAGCCCTACCAGGGCAACTGGATGGCGCAGCAGGCAAACTACAGTCAGCCCTGGGAGCGCGCCGCGCACATCGAGTTCTTTGAGCCCGACGGCAGCCGCGCCTTGGCGCTGGACGGCGGTATTCGCATTCACGGTTCATTCTCACGATCGCATCCGCTCAAATCACTGCGCCTCTACGCACGCAAAGACTACGACGTCAGGAACTACTTCGAGTACCCTATCTTCCCCCACGCGCTGCGCCGCGATGACCGGTCAACGCCGATCGAGCGCTACAAGCGGCTGATACTGCGCTCGGGGCAGAGCCTGTTCCGCAGCCACCTGCAGGATGCGCTGATCCAGCAGCAGCTGATGGATCACGTCGAGGTTGATATGCTGCGCTACCGGCCGGTGGTGCACTTCATCAACGGCGAGTACTGGGGCATCAAGAACGTTCGTGAACGCTTTGACCGCTTCTATATCGAAGCCAACTACGGTATCGACCCCGACGAGGTAATCGCCGTTGACGGGCCGTTTGGTTTTGACTCGCAGCTGAGGGAGGGCCGCCCCGGTGAGAACCGTGCCTATTTCGAACTGCACCGCTTTATCGAAGATCACGATATGAGCGATCCCGAGCACTACGCGCGCGTGCTGCGCGAGATGGACGTGCTGAGCTTCATCGACTATAACATCGTGCGCATCTATTCCAGTGACCGCGACGGCGTGGACAAGCACATTGCCGCCTGGCGTAAGCGTACCGACTTTGATCCGCACGCTCCCCGCGGTCACGACGGACGCTGGCGCTGGTACACCTGGGACTTTGATAACGCCATGCTCTTTCACCACAACACCATGGAATTCTACGCCAACGACGATGACAGCGGCAACGGCACTGCGCGCCAGACGGCCATGATCGTCAACCTGTTGCGTAACGATGAGTTCCGCACCATGTTCATCAACCGCTTTGCTTCGCTGTTGAACACCGTCATGCAGCCCGCAGAGATGCGTGCGGCAATCGACCGCGCCGCTGCACTGCTGGCGCCCGAGATTGGCGAGCACATCCAACGCTGGGGTTATCCGGCGTCGCTTGACTACTGGCAGGACCAGGTCGACGCTCACAGGCGTTTTGTCAGCGAGCGCCCGGAGTTTGACCGCGACTATCTGGAAGCCTACTTCAGCCGCCGCGGCTACCCTATAGACGGACGATACACTCTGCTCATCGGCAACCGGCAGCCGGCCGCTGGCCACGTCCGGGTAGGGTATGTGGACGTGCGCGCCGGCACTCCGGGAATCGATGACCCGTCCTTGTGGAGCGGGATTTGGTTTGGCGATATTCCGCTGCAGCTTCAGGCGCTGCCGGCCGCCGGCTACCGCTTTGCCGGTTGGCAGGGCGATCTGGCAGCCGCGGCTTCCGCGCTTGACGGGATGCCGGCTTCCGCGTCGCACACGATCGTGATCCGTACCACAGAAGACCTTCACTTGTCGGCTGCATTTGAGCGGGTGGAGTAGAGTGATCCGGCGGTTTCAGCGGAAAAAGACCGTTATCCCGACTCCCAGACCGGCTGCGTGCGTCAGGATGATTGTGTTGCCGTTGTCGGTGGTCTTTCGCGTAAACGAATAGACCGCTTCCGCGCATTGTGTTCCTCCAGTTTGTATTATGGTTCGCTGCGCACTATAATTCAATGCAGTGACAAAAGCCGCGCCTGGACTGATACTACTGTGCTGCTCGTTGCTGCTGACGGTAAGCTGTACATTGCCGCCGGTAGACGTTGATCTGTCGGTTGCGCTGGCCAGCGCAGATCAGATGACGCTGCGGCAGTCGTTTGCCGTCAGGCGCAACGCTCTGGACGGAATCGAGTCGTACGCGCGCCATATTCGCTACTACCCTTCGCTCGCCGGTACCCTGGAAGCGGCGGCCGGCAGTCCCCTCGGGTACTTTGTCATCGAGCACGAAGGCTGGCTGAACGCGTTTGGAGTCCAGGTCGACGGCGTGAGTCCGCTGCAGCTGTCCAGGTCCGGAGCTTCCCTCGGTCTACCAATTCAAACCGGCAGCGCCGATGCCTACCACGTGGTGCACACGCGGCGCCAGGCAGCAGGCCACGACAAACTGGCCATCTTCCGCGCCCGTCCGGCGGACGGAGATTTCAGCGCCGCTGCTCTGGCAAGCGACTTTGCAAATGAAGCCAGGGCCGACAGCCTCTCCGATGAGCTCTTCGGCGGTGACCCGCTGGCCGCCGCCGGGGCCTACGCGGCCGCCTGGCTGCCGCCTGAGACTGGACGGCTGGCCGCGCTGACGCTGGTCAATAACACGCTCGACGCCCACCGCGTTGGGCTTACCTCAGCGAGTTTCAGCCATGGCGGTACCATCTGGGGCGCCGAGGTGCCGCCGGGTGAACCGGCGTACGGGCGGGTGGTGCTGCTGTACAACGAGGACTTGGGTGTTACGATTGCTTACGCCGGGTTTGCGGACGCCAACCGCTACCGCACGTTTGCAAGCTTGTACGATCCACCCGATGCCGAAGAATACCGCGAACTGCCCATCAGCGGGCGGCTGCAGACCGTGCTGGCCGGCGGCGAGGTCCTGACCCGCACGCGCGACAAGTGGGCCGTCTGGAGCGCATCTGGTGAGCCGCGCGGCTCCTTTGCCGCCGGCAGGCTGCAGTTTGCGCACGAGCGCAACGATATCGACGGCACAGACTGGCACGCGGTGTTCACCCTGACCTATTGGGGCAGGGTTGACGATCAGGACTATCTGTTTGTCAGGGTCTATTCGGTTGCTTCAGCCAGACTGCACAGCATCAAGTAGCGCCGGCTGCGCTGCCGGCTCGAGCGGGAGCTGCACTCACAAAGCGGGATACTTCCTGAGCATCTCCTGGTAGCCGCCGCCGTTTTCAACGTTGGGCACCCCCAGCTGATTCAAGATCATGCGCGCGTATTCACTGCGCGAGCCGCTGGCACAGTAGAGGACGATGCGCCCCTCGATTTCGGTGAGCTCGTGGTAACGCGACATGATTTCATTCACCGGGATATTCAACGCGCCGTTGATGTGGCCGGAGCGGTATTCCTCTGGACTTCTGACGTCCACAACCACGGCGGAATCTGTCCTCCGCTGCGGTTCCGGCTTCTGCGCTGCCGCGGGGAAGTTGACTGTCAGCTGCGCGAAGGGATGCAGCGCGGCGTGGCGCTCGATACTGGTGAAGCCGCCGAGAATGTTGGTCACGTCGGTAAAGCCGTGCTGCTGCAGAATACGGACAGCCAGGTGGGCGCGGTACCCGGCGGCGCAGTGCACCAGGATCGGGCGCTCTCTGTCCAGCCGGCCGAGCTGCTGGCGCAGCTGGTCGATCTCGATATTGAGCGCTCCCTCAATGTTGCCTGCTTCGAACTCCTCGGCGGTGCGCACGTCCAGGATCACGGTCTGCGCTGGTTGGTAGACGCTGTCCAGTTCGTCCACCGTGATGGCCGCCGCCGCTCCCGAACGCCGATTCTGCGCGGCAAACGCGGCGATATTGAGCGGATCGTTGGCCGATGAGAACGGCGGTGCGTAGGCCAGATCCAGTTCGGCCAGGTCATCGATAGTCATTCCCGCGGCAAGCGCGGTGGCAACTACGTCGATACGCTTGTCTACACCGGTTCCCACCGCCTGCGCGCCGAGCACCCGCCCGCTGGACGGCGCGTAGAGCAGCTTGAGCGTCAGATCGCGCGCGCCCGGATAATAGCCGGCGTGGTTCAGCTTGTGGACCGTAACAGCGTGAGCCTCTATTCCGGCGCGTGCGGCCTGCGCGCTGGACAGCCCGGTGGAACCGGCTTCCAGCGAGAAGAGCTTGATCACGCTGGTGCCGACCGAGCCGCGGTAGCAGAGGTAGCCCTCGGGGTCCGAGACGGCGTTATTGCCGGCGATGCGCCCCTGGCGGTTGGCGGGGCCGGCCAGCGGCAGCCGCTGCGTGTTACCGCTGACGCGATGAGCTATCTCGATCATGTCTCCGGCGGCAAAGATTGCCGGATCGCTGGTGCGCAGGAACTGGTCCACCGCTATGCCGCCCGATGAACCTACGCGGATGTGAGCCTGGCGCGCCAGCTGCAGCGTAGGCGCAACCCCTACCGAGAGTACCACCATGTCCGCGGCAACCGCAGTCTGGTCATCCAGCACCACCTCATCGGCGGTTATCCGTGACGCGCGGCGCCCACTGTAGACGGTGACGCCGTTGTGGTGCAGTTCCTGCTGCAGCGCTGCGGCTATCTCGGTGTCCAGGTTGGACATCACGTGCGGCGCCATCTCGATGACCGATACGTCCAGGCCGCGGCGACGCAACGCCTCCGCGGTCTCCAGTCCAATGAAGCCACCGCCGAGCACCGCAGCCGAACGCGTCCAGGCAGCGTCGACTGCCGCGTCCAGGGCGTCCATTTCAGGGATGGTCCACAGCGCAAAGACGTGCGGCAGCTCGGCACCGGGCAGCGCCGGGCGCACCGGACGCCCTCCCTGCGCCAGGATCAGTGTGTCGTAATCAAACTCGAGCTCTTCGGCAACATCGAGCGTGGGGTGAGAGCGCCGCGCGCTGACTACTCGGCGTGCGCGATCGATCGCCAACGCTTCGGTATGGGTGTAGACTTCCACGCCGTAGCGCCGGCGGAAATCCTGGGGTTGCTGCAGGATCAGCTCATCGCGCTCTGATATCTCGCGGCCGAGGTAGTAGGGCAGTCCGCAGTTGGCAAACGAGATATAGCCGCCGGCCTCCAGAACAATGATACGCGCGTGCTCATCAACGCGCCGGGCGCGTGCGGCAGCGGTGGCTCCGGCGGCTACACCGCCGATAATCAGAACGGTCTTGCTTTCTGCAGATGATGAAGCCATTGCAACATCATATCTAGTAAATCATATATAAGCAACAGAAACCCGATCGATCCGGACGCCGTCAATCAGCCAACACGGATCAGCCGACATGCTCGGTAGTGGCTGAAGCCTGCGACCGCAGCGCGGCGCTGAACAGGCGGTGGCTCAGCGCTACTTCCTCGGGAGTGACGCAGCCGGCAAATCGCTTCAGCGGCGTGCGGTGATTCAACTCGTACAGGAATCCGGCCCACATCTGCAGAATCGCATCGGAGAAACCGAATTCAAAGATGCCGCCGGTGACCGACTTGAACGCCGTTGCGTGACCGATATCGACAATCTGCCAGTTCTGCTGCCGCCCGTCGTACTCCAGCACCTCTACGGTGTTGATGTTCTTGGTTGAGAAGCGCGCCGAGGCGCTGGTTCCCAGCACATTGATGTACCAGGTGTTGGTTTCGCCCGGCGCTATGCGCTGCATCTTGAGTGTCATCGGAAACATCCGGCCGCTGACGCTGTCGGTGGTCTCGCAGAACAGCGTAGCGTTGTCCCAGGTTTCGCACGGCACCCGCTCACCGGAGGCCGTTGGTCTTTCGCGAACGATGTTGGACAGCACCGCACGGACGTTTTGCGGGATCCAGCCGGCGCGAAACGGCACGTGGCAGGGGTGCATGCCGAGGTCTCCCATGCAGCCGTACTCACCGTTGATCTCGATGATGCGCTTCCAGTTGATCGGCTTGTTGGGGTTGATATCGCTGGAGTGCAGGAACCCGGCCTCAACCTCGATGATCTCACCAAAGGCGTTGCGTTCGATCATGTCGCACAGATGCTGAACCGCCGGTGTGAAGGGAAATTGCGACGAGCAGCGTACCAGAACATCCGGGTTCTCTTTGATGGCTGCATTGATCAGGTCGTTGGCAGCGCGGTCGATACCAAACGGCTTCTCGCCGAGCAAGTGCTTGCCGGCGCGGATCGCGTCGCAATAGAAGCGGGCGTGCAGATTGTGAGGTACCGCGCAGTAGACCGCATCGACTTCGGGATTTGCCAGCAGCTCGCGGTAGTCCGAGACTACCTGCGTTACCCCCGGACATATCCGGCCAAACCACTCTGCCGGTTCCAGATTCTGATCACACAGTGCAACTATTTCCGGCCGTATATCCATCTCGGGCAGGTGCGGCCAGCGCGCTGCGGCGCTGGCAAACTCTCTGCCCATCAAGCCCAGGCCAATGATACCGAATCGTACTGTCTTCACCAGTTATGCCTCCGTGCGCGTCAATATCCGTGTTCTTTCTCAACTTCCGCGATCGATTCCTCGATTATCGATAAGCCCATCTCGGCGTAGTGCTCATCCATTATCAACGGCGGGGACATGCGCAGGATATGCCCGGCGGGAATCCAGGCCAGTCCTTTGCGAAACGCTTTCTGGTATACCAGTTTGCCGGCTTCGGTAAATGGTTCCTTGGTCTGCTTGTCCTTGACCAGTTCGATGCCCAGCAGGAACCCCGTGCCCTTTACATCCCCGATAATCGGATGGTCTTCTTTCATCTTCTGCATCCGCTTGCTGAAGTACTGGCCGACAGTGCGCACGTTCTGCAGAATCTGCTCCTCTTCAATGACCTCGATCGAGGCCAGCGCGGCGGCACACGCCATCGGGTTGCCTCCGTAGCTCGAGGAGGCCGAGATCTTGTCCAGCGCTTCGGCGTATTCCTCTTTGACCACCATCGCGGTAACCGGAAAGCCGTTGCCAAAGGATTTCCCCAGGGTCACAATATCGGGCACCACGTTCCAGTGATCCATCGCCAGCCATTCGCCGGTACGCCCCATCCCTGCCAGCACCTCATCGTCCAGCAGCAGAATCCCTTTGTTGTTGCAGTAGTCGCGCAGCTTGGGAAAGAAGTCATCCGGCGGGAAGATCGAGCCGCCCCAGCCCTGTACCGGCTCCAGTACAAATGCGCTGACGTTGCCTACCGTTCCCTCCTGGATGAACTCATCGTAGAAGCGGATGTACGCATCGCTGTCGATTGTTCCATCGGCCTTGGTAAACGTTGGGCGGTACGGATTGGGCCTGGGCACCATGTAGAACCCCGGTGCACGGGTGGGGCCGTAGCTGTACACGTCTCCACGCACCATCTGGGCGCAGCTGACCGCAGCCATGCTCTTGCCGTGGAAGTCGCGGAAGCAGCTGATGAACTCGTGCTTGCCGTTAATGGCGCGCGCGGCGCGGATTGCCGCTTCCACCGCAGAGGCGCCGTCGGAGTAGAGCTGGATTGCGTTCAGATCGGCCGGCAGCACATCGACCATCTTCTCGATCAGCTTCTCCTTGACAGGCGTGGTGAAGTCATGCGCGTTCATCAGTTTCTTTGCCCAGTGCGCCACCGCCTCAGAGACTTTGGGGTGACAGTGACCCAGCGATGTGACGTAGATTCCCGAGGAGAAATCGAGGAACCGGTTGCCGTCCACATCGGTCAGCGTTATGCCCGATCCTTCTTCAAAACAGACAGGGAACAGTTTCACCTGCCCACTCAGCCCCCGATAATGCCGTGAGGTCTTTTCATGCATCGCCTGCGACTTGGGTCCCGGAACCTCCGTCTTGATACTCGGGATTCCCTCTGCACTCGCTTTCCACCAGTCCGCCGCCATTGTGTGACTCCTTGTATTATTTTACCAGTATAACTGAATGTTTCGATCAGAATGTAGTACAGGTGTTGCCCTTTTGTCAAGCGGCGTTGACAGCCGCTTTTCGGCTCGATAGGGTGAATACTGCTCGGTCAACACAGCAGACCAACACAGAGGTCAGAGCGGGGAGAGCCGGCAATTGAAGACCTTACGAGCCGGGGCGGCAACGCTATTCACGATCCAATCCAGTCCAACGCGCTCTAACTGCGCTGCGGCTCCGAAGCGGGTTGAGAGTTGACAGCCGAAAGGCTTAAGGAGTGGGTGACATGGGCGTGGTGATGGGGATTGACCTCGGCACCAGTTACTTCAAAGTTGCCCTGGTCAGTGAGGACGGTTCGCTGCTCGGTTTGGGTAGGCGCGCGGTCCGGGTGCAATCGCCGTATCCGGGGTATCAGGAACTTCCGCTGCCGCAGTTTGTTGACCTGGTCGAACAGACCGTCGGCGATGCGTTTGCCGCTAGCGGGCTCGCGTTCGGGGATATTGCGGCTGTCTCGTACTCTTCGCAGGCAAACACCTTTGCCCTGTTTGACTCTTCAATGAAGCCGCTGACACCGTTGATCATCTGGTCGGACAGCCGGGTGAGTGCGGCGACCCGGGAGCTGGAGAGCTTCTGCGCCGATACGGCTCTGCTGGAAAGGACCGGTATGGGTCTCTTCAGTATGCAGCTGTGCGTTGCAAAACTGGCCTGGTTTCGCCACGCCCAACCGGAGCTCTGGCGCGCGACCCGATTTGTTCTGACGATCTCTGATCTGCTGCTGTTTCTGCTGACCGGCTGCCGCATCGGCGATAGCTCAACTGCATCGCTACTGGGTATCTGGGATGTGAATGCGGAGCACTACTGGCACGACGGCCTCGATGTGCTGGGATTGCGCCCGGAACTCTTTGCAGAGCTCTATCGGCCGGCGACGGTAGTGGGAACTGCCGATAGCGAGTTTGCGCGCCGCCTCGGCCTGCGGCGTTCCGCGGTTGCGGTGGCCGGCAGTCTCGACCACCTGGCAGCTGCCCTCGGTGCCGGTATTGGATACCTGGCGCCGGCGGCCGAATCCAGCGGGACGGTGCTGGCGGCGTTGGGACTGATTGATCGTTTTGCGGTGGAACAGGGAGCCAGCGTCGGGCCGTACGCCTCAGCGGGGCGCTTCTACAAGCTGGCGTTCAGCGAGCACGGAGCCGGTGTGCTTGAATGGTACCGGCGCAGCCACGCGCCGGAGCTGACATTGGCGCGGCTGACCGAGCTCGCTGCAGACGTGCCGGCGGGCTGTGAAGGTCTGACTGCACGGCCTGGCGCCCAACGCTACCAGGGTCTGGAAGGGTTCCAGGCGAGCAGGCGATCAGGGCAGCCGTATCGGCACGGGCACTATGCGCGCGCCCTGATGGAGCGGGGTGCCATAGTGTTACGAAGCTTGTTGCTCCGGGCGCTGGACGGGGGGACCCCCGAGGCTGTGGTATCAACAGGCGGCGGTGCACAGAATGATCTCTGGTTGCAGATCAAGGCCGACGTGGTCGGCTGCGACTTTGTACGTAGTGATTGTGCCGAGCCGGGCAGCCTTGGTGCTGCAATGTACGCCGCCTGCGGCGCGGGGTGGTTCACAACCGTAGAACAGGCCGGGCGCGCGTGGCTGTCAGTCAACGCGCGCTTCTCGCCCGATCCGGCCCGATCATCCGAGTATCGAGCTCTAATGCAACAGAGCTGACAGACAGGAGTGCTACAGTGACAACAGGCGAGTTTTCATTTGAACCTTCGCAGTGGGTTCCGTTCCGCGACCGGCAGGAACTGGACAGGGTCCGCAGGATCAGGCGGCAGGATATCGACAAACATCCCAACCCGGATTTTCGAATTCGGGTGGTGCCGGATGCAATGGTGGAACACATCTTTGTAACCGATATGTTCTATCGCATCTGGCTTGCGCGAGAGAGTGGAACAAAGGTTGTGCTGCTGTTGCCCAACCCGAACTTCGGCTACCGTAAGCTTGCCCACATGATCAATACGTTTCGGATCAACTGTGATCATCTGTTCACATTCAACCTCGATGAGTACGCCGACGAGTCCGGCCGTGTGGCACCGGAGTCATACCCCCAGGGCTTTCTGCATTCCACCAAGAAGTACTTCTACCACAATCTTGATCCCGAGCTCAGACCGCCGGAGCAGCAGATCGTGGGTTTCACCAACGAAAACCTGGCCGACTACGGCAGCATGATAACCGATCTCGGCGGTGCGGACGCCTGCTACACCGGTCCGGGCTGGAGCGGTCACCTGGCGTTCATCGAGCCGGATGCAGCCGAGTTTGCAGCGGAACTCGAGGAGTGGAAACAGCTGGGGCCACGGATCGTTACGCTTGGCCCGCTGACAATTGCGCAGAACTCCCTGCACGGAAGCTTTGGCGCCTGCGGTGACGTGGCCTCGGTTCCGCCCAAAGCGGCAACCATCGGACCGGCACAGGTCATCGAGGCCAGGTTCCGCATGGATATGCACGCGCTGACTACCGCGGGAACGATTGTCTCGTGGCAACGGTTCATGACGCGGCTGGTTCTGCACGGTCCGGTCACGCCCAGGGTTCCAACCTCGATCCTGCAGCAGACCGGTGCCGAGGTCTACGTCTCCGAGAGCGCTGCGGCAGACATCGAACCGATCTGGGATCTGGCGTACTGAGCGCTTCGGTTCCTCAGGCAGGCAACTGCAGCCGCGCCCACCCACCCGCCGGCCGGCTGTGTTATACTGGGCGCAGGAGCGGCAATGGCACGCAGTTTTGACCAGTACCTGGTTGTCGCGGTCTCGTCACGGGCGCTCTTCGATCTTGAACTGGAGAACCGGATTTTCGAGAACGAAGGGCTGCAGGCGTATCGCGCCTATCAACTGGAGCGCCAGGACGAGGTGCTGCAGCCGGGAGTGGCGTTTGACCTGGTGCGCAAGATCCTGGCGCTTAACCAGCTGCCGCAGCTGCAGCGCCAGGTAGAAGTGGTGATTGTCTCGCGCAACAACGTCGAGTGCGCGCTGCGTATCAGCACGTCGCTCGAGCACTACCAGTTACCGATTACCCGCTCGGCGTGGACCAGCGGAACGCCGCTTTCGCGCTACCTGGGCGCCTTCGACGTGGACCTGTTTCTTTCGGCTGACCCCAGCGACGTGCAGGCGGCGATCAACAGCGGTATTGCCGCGGCGCGCATCCTTCCGGATGT